>JBKPGZ010000001.1:0-11018 GCA_046729675.1 Gemmatimonadota bacterium
CCCCCCCCCCCCCCCGACCGCCTTACCGCCTTAGCACCCTACCAGGTAGCTTGAGCACATGTCCGTCGAAGTCACCTCTGAAATCGGCCCCCTCAAGACCGTCCTGGTCCACACCCCCGGCCCCGAGCTGGAGGCGGTCACGCCCGGGAACCGGGAGGACTTCCTCTACGACGACATCATCGACCTGGAGATCGCCCAGCGCGAGCACCGGCAGTTCGTGTCCGTGCTCCGCCGGTTCGCCCGGGTGTACCAGGTGCGCGACCTGCTGGCGGAGATCCTGGCGGAGCCTGAGGCCCGGGATTTCCTCATCAGCAAGACGATGGACGTCGTCCCTTCCGACGATCTCGCACAGCAGCTCGGCACCATGCCGGCGGCGCAGATCGTGGAGATGCTGATCCAGGGTACCCGGGAGCCCTCCGGCCCGATCACGACCGCGCTCAACGAGGAGGGGTTCGCGTTTCCGCCGCTCCCCAACCTCTACTTTCCCCGCGACATCGGGATGGTGATCGGCCGGCACGCGGTGGTGGGCTCGATGCGCTACGGCGTGCGCTGGACGGAAGAGCTGCTGATCAAGTCGCTCTTCGTCTTTCACCCCGACCTGGCCAACGCCGGGCTGCTGTACGACGGGTCCGAGGAGAAGCGCAGCAACTACACGCTCGAGGGCGGGGACGTGCACTATCTGCGTCCCGACCTCCTGGTGGTCGGCTTCAGCGAGCGGACCTCGCCGGCGGCGCTCGACCGGCTCTGCGATGTGGCGTTCGAGCGGGGGCTCGCCACCGACGTCCTCGTCGTCGTGCTGCCGATCGCGCCGACCGCGATCCATCTCGACATGATCTTCAGCCACGTGGACCACGAGCTCTGCGTGGTGTATCCCCCGTGCTTCATCGGGCCCGAGCGACTGGCGGTCCTCCACCGCCGCAAGGGACAGGACGGCGTGCGGGAGATGCCGAGCTTCTTCGCCGCGGCCAAGGAGCTGGGATTGCCGCTGGAGCCGATCTTCGCCGGCGGGACCAACCGTACCCGCCAGGACCGGGAGCAGTGGAGCTCCGCCTGCAACTTCCTCACGGTGCGGCCGGGGACGATCATCAGCTACCGCCGCAACGACGCCACCCTGTGTGAGCTGGAGGCGGCCGGGTTCCGCCTGGTGCCGGCGGTCAACTTCCTCGCCTTCGACGACTGGCGCGAGGCCAAGCACCGCACCGCCATCACGGTCGATGGCTCGGAGCTGGCGCGCGGCGGCGGCGGGCCGCGCTGCATGTCGCTGCCGCTGCGGCGGACGGCCCTGTGATCGGGCTCTCCGCGCACCCGAGCACTACGCTGGTCGAGCGGGTCCACGGCGTCCTCCGGACGGGGCCGCAGACTTCCATCATGCTCTGCCGCGAGGTCCTCGGTCTGAGCGAGGCGCCGGTCGTGATCTGCGACCGGATCGCGGTGGCGCTGCTGGGGTCGGATCCGCGGATCCGCCGGATCCCGGACGGGCGCTGGGGCCTGGTGCCGGAGGTGCAGGGCTCGCCGCTGCTGGAGGAGTGCGCCTTCGCGGTAGTGGACGTGGAAACCACCGGCATGCGAGCCCTGGGCAGCGATCGGATCACCGAGATCGCCGTCGTAGTGGTGTGTGGCGGCCGGCGCGAGGTGGTGTTCGAGTCGCTGGTGAATCCCGGACGCCCGATCCCGCCGGCCATTCGCGCCATCACCAACATCAGCGATGAGATGGTCCGCTCCGCGCCCAGCTTCGCCGAGGTCTGTGACCGGGTGGTCGAGGTGCTCGCGGGGCGGGTGTTCGTCGCCCACAACGCGCGGTTCGACTGGAACTTCATCAATGCCGAAGTGCGGCGGGCGCGGGACCTGGTGCTGGATGGGCCGAGGCTGTGCACCGTGCGGCTGGCGCGCCGGCTGGTGAAGGGGATCGTCTCCTGCGGTCTCGACAGCCTCACCCATTGGTTCGGCTTCTCCAACGGCTCCCGGCACCGCGCGATGGGCGACGCGCTGGTGACGGCGGAGCTGCTCGAGCGGCTCCTGGCGCTGGCGCGCGACGAAGGCGCGCGGACGCTCCAGGATCTGGCGGCGATCGAGAGCCGCCGGGCGCCGCGTCGTCCCCGGCGGCGCCGCAGCGCCATGCCGACCGAACCCCGCGCCGACTCCGCGCCGGAGATGCTTTCGTGACGCTGTCGCAAAGCTTCCAGCTGGGCGGGCTCCGCTGCCATCTGCTGGAAGGCGGGTTCCAGCGGCTCGACGGGGGCGCGATGTTCGGCGTGATTCCCTATCCGCTCTGGAGCAGGCGGGTGCCACACGACGACC
This sequence comes from Gemmatimonadota bacterium, assembly GCA_046729675.1. Classification (GTDB taxonomy): domain Bacteria; phylum Gemmatimonadota; class Gemmatimonadetes; order Gemmatimonadales; family GWC2-71-9; genus CAVVWJ01. Next base: position 2,299 of record JBKPGZ010000001.1, read on the forward strand.
GCCACCGGATCCTGCTCGCCTTGCGTTGCCTCCTGGTGGAGCATCCGGACGGCCCGGTGCTGATCGACACCGGACTCGGCAACAAGGAGGACCGGAAATTCCTCGACATCTACGGGGTGGAGAACGACGGGCTGGAAGGCGCCACCCAGCTGGAGGACGCGCTCGCGGTGGCCGGGTTCCTGCCGCGCGACGTGAAATGGGTGATCAACACCCACCTCCACTTCGACCACGCGGGGGGCAACACCACGCTCGACCCGGAGCTGGAGGCCGATCCGCGGCGGCACGTGCGGCCCTCATACCCGAATGCGACCTACGTGGTGCAAAAGGGCGAGCTGGAGTTCGCCCGCAAGGCCAACGAGCGGACCCGGGCCAGCTATCTGCCGCCCAACTACGAGCCGATCGCTTCGGCGAACCGGTGGCGGCTGCTGGAGGGCGACGGGGAGGTGCTGCCGGGGATCTCGGTGCGGGTGACGCCGGGGCACGTGCCGTGGCTCCAGACGGTGTTGGTCCGCGACCGAGGCGAGGCCGCCGCCTTCATGTCCGACCTGATCCCGACGACGGCGCATCTGCCGCTGCCGTGGATCATGGGGTACGACCTGGAGCCGCTGAAGACGCTGGAGAGCAAGCGGGCCTTTCTCGATGAGGCGACGCGGGAGGGGTGGAAGCTCGTCTTCGAGCACGACCCGGCGGTGGCGGTGGGGAGGTTGGCGCGAGAGGGGAAGGACACGGTGCTGCGGGACGTGATCGCGGCGCCCAAGGCCGCCTCAACTTTAGTGTCGGGGTGACAAGCGGCCGAGTTGACTCCCACCCCCGGCCCCCTTACCTTGCCCCGTTCGTCAAGCGGGGAGGAAACTCCCCCACCCTGAGCCTGCCGGCCTGAGCCGCAGTGCAACCGGGTCCTGGCTTCCCAGCCGAAGAGTCGGCATTGCGCCGACGGCAGGTCTGGGCATACGGGCACCCGGAGGATTCTCGAGGGTGCCCGTTTTCTTTTTACCTCGGAGGCACGACCACTGTCCACGAACGAGCGCGAAAAGCGAGTCCGCGTCAACCGCATGATTCGCATCAGTCCGGTGCGGGTCATCGGCCCCCAAGGTGAGCAGCTCGGCGTTCTGCCCGTAGAGGAGGCGATGGCCGCCGCCCAGGATCGCGGGCTGGACCTCGTGGAAGTGGCTCCGACCGCACGCCCCCCCGTCGTCAAGATCATGGACTACGGGAAGTTCAAGTTCGAGGAGGCGAAGGCGGCGCGGGCGGCGAAGAAGAAGCAGCACATCATTCAGCTGAAGGAAGTGAAGTACCGGCCCGGCATCGACGATCACGACTTCGAGTTCAAGACCCGGCACGCCCGCGAGTTCCTGGGCGAGGGGAACAAGGTCAAGGTCACCATGATGTACCGCGGCCGGCAGATCGCGCATCTCGAGCTTGGCAAGGCCGTGCTCGACCGGGTGGCCGCGAGCCTCGCCGACGTGGGCAAGATCGAGGCGGAGGCGAAGCTGGAGGGCCGCAATATGACCATGGTGATTGCGCCGAAGTAAGGCGGCGGACGGGCGGACAGGCGGTCAGGCGGTCGACTCCGCCAGCTACGGGATGACCGCGAATTCGGCGGAGACGACCGCCTGACCGCCCGACCGCCTGTCCGCCCAACTGGGGAATGAGACAATGCCGAAGCAGAAGACCAAGCGCGCCGCCATGAAGCGGTTCAAGCGGACCGGGACCGGGAAGCTCAAGCGCTTCCACGCGAACCACACGCACATCCTGACCAAGAAGACGCGCAAGCGGAAGAACCGGCTCAAGAAAGCGGACCTCGTGAGCTCGGCCGATTTCCCGCGCGTGAACCGCCTCCTCCAGGCGTAAGGAGCGCACCATGCCTCGTGTCAAGAGCGGCGTCGCCCATCACGCCCGGAAGAAGAAGATCATGCAGGCCGCCAAGGGCGCCCGCGGCGGCCGGAGCAAGCTCTACAAGGCGGCCAAGGAGACCGTCGAGCGCGGCATGCGGTACGCCTACCGCGACCGGCGCAAGAAGAAGTCCGAGTTCCGGGCGCTGTGGATCACGCGGATCAACGCCGCGGCCCGGATCCACGGCCTGAGCTACAGCCGCCTGGTCGCCGGTCTCAAGAAGGGCGGGGTCGAGATCAACCGGAAGATTCTCGCCGACCTCGCGGTTCGCGACGCGGACGCCTTCGGCAAGCTGGCCGAGGTGGCCAAGAACAATCAGTAACGCGGCTCCGACTGCATTGCCGCCCGGTGGGGCCGTTCGCGCTCGCGGGCGGCCCCATTGACGCATAGGTACACCGTGTCCTCGAGCTCACTGTCCGCATCCACCGGCTACCCTGACCTCGACGCCTTGCGCCCACGGCTCGAGGCGGTCCCCGCGCTCGGGACCGCCGAGCTGGAGGCGGAGGAGATCGCGATCCTGGGCCGGAAGAGCGGGTCGCTCACCGCCGCGCTCAAGCGGGTGGCGACCCTCCCGGTCGAGGAGCGCAAGCGCTTCGGTGCCGCCGTCAACCGGCTCAAGCTGGAGTTCGAGACCGCCTTCGCCGCCCGGCGCGAGGTGCTCGATGCCGAGCGGCAGGCCCGGGAGCAGGCGGGCATCGACCTCACGATGCCGGGGCGCGGGCGATGGACCGGCGCCGAGCACCCGGTGACGCGAGTGGTGGAGGAGATCGTCGAGATCTTCCGCGGCATCGGGTTCACCGTCGCCGTCGGGCCCGAGGTGGAGACCGAGTGGTACAACTTCCTCGCGCTCAACTTCCCGCCCGAGCACCCGGCGATGGACATGCACGACACGCTCTATCTCGACGCGCCGCCGGCCGAGGGAGAGCCGGCCGGGCGTCTGCTGCTCCGGACGCACACGTCGCCGGTGCAGATCCGGGCGCTGATGCAGTCGCCCCCGCCCGTGCGGGTGGTGATCCCGGGGATGGTCTACCGCAACGACGCGTTCGACCCGTCGCACTCGCCGGCGTTTTCGCAGATCGAGGGCCTCGCGGTGGACGAGGGGATCTCGTTCGTAGATCTCAAGGCCACGCTGATCCACTTCGCCCACCGGTTCTTCGGACCGACCACGAAGACCCGGTTCCGGCCGTCGTTCTTCCCGTTCACCGAGCCGTCGGCGGAGATGGACGTGGAGTGCCAGCTGTGCCACGGGAGCGGCTGCCCGGCGTGCAAGGGCACCGGGTGGATGGAGATCCTGGGCTGCGGGATGGTGCATCCCGCGGTGCTGGAGAACTGCAACCTCGACTCGGAGCGGTACACCGGGTGGGCGTTCGGGATGGGGCCGCACCGGATCGCCATGCTGCGCTATGGGATTCCGGACATCCGGCTGCTGCTGGAGGGGGACATGCGGTTCCTGGAGCAGGTGGGGAGGAAGGCGTGATGCTGTCATCCCGAGCGCAGCGAGGGATCTTGCATGCGCGTCTCCGGAACCCAAGTACAAGGTCCCTCGCTGCGCTCGGGATGACAGGATGAACATCTCCCTCCGCTGGCTCGAGGCCTTCCTCCGCCGCGAGCTCGACGCCAGCGACGCCGCCGAGCGGCTCACGATGCTCGGCGCGCCCGTGGACGCGGTGGAGCCGCTACACACCGACTTGGCCGAGCTGGTCGTGGGCCTGGTGGAGGAGGTGCGCCAGCATCCGAACGCCGACCGCCTCCGAGTCTGCCTGGTCAACGACGGCACCCCGGAGCGGCTGAACGTCGTCTGCGGCGCGCCGAACGTCACCGCCGGCAAGCGCTATCCCTTCGCCCGGGTCGGCACCACCGTCCCGCACGGCAAGGCCGGCGCCCCGATGCGGATCGAGCGCGCCAAGCTGCGCGGCGAAGTCTCCGAGGGCATGCTCTGTTCCGCCCGTGAGCTCGGCCTCGGGCAGGAGCACGACGGCATCCTCGAGCTGGATACCGATGCCGCGCCGGGTACACCGCTGCTCGAGGCCGTGCCGCTCTCCGATCACCGGCTGGTCGTGGACGTCACCCCGAACCGCCCCGATCTCCTCTGCCACAAGGGGGTCGCACGGGAGCTGAGCGCGTCGTACAAGGCCCCGTTCCGCCTGCCGTCCATCCCTGGGGCCGAATCGCTCGACGTGCCGCCCGAGCGCCGTGCCACGGCGACCGGCAAGGTGGGCCAGGTCGCCATCACGATCGAGGATACCGCCTCCTGTCCCCGTTTCCACGCCGCCCTCATCCGCGGTGCCAGGGTCGGTCCTTCGCCCGCGTGGCTCCGCGCCCGACTCGAGGCCGTCGGTGTCCGCTCGATCAACAACGTGGTGGACGCGACCAACTACGTCATGCTCGAGCTCAACCAGCCGATGCATGCGTACGACGCCGCGACGCTCCGCGGCTCCGCGCTGATCGTGCGGCGGGCCCGCGGGGGCGAGCGCCTCGTCACCCTCGACGACGAGCAGCGCACGCTGGACGCGGAGATGGTGGCGATCGCCGACGCTGAGGGGGTGATCGGTCTCGCCGGCATCATGGGCGGCGCGACCACCGAGGTGAGCCTCGAGACCCGCGACGTTCTGCTCGAGGCCGCCTACTGGGATCCACCCAGGATCCGCCGCACCCGCCGCGCCCTCGGCATGAGCACCGAGGCGAGTTACCGGTTCGAGCGCAACATCGACCGCTGGGCCGGCGGGGACGCCATGCGCCGCTGCATCGAGCTGGTGCTGGCGACCGGCGGCGGCGAGCTGGCCGACACGCCGCTCGATCTCTGGCCGGAGCCGTCGCACCCGCCGCGCATCTTCCTCCGACCCGCACGCGTCGCGGAGGTGCTCGGCGTCGAGGTACCGTGGAGCGCGATCGAGCAGTATCTCGTCGCCATCGGCGCCACGGTCGTCTCCAAGCCGGAGGACGGGCGGATCGCGGTGGATGTGCCCGGCTGGCGGCCCGATCTCGTTCGCGAGATCGATCTGATCGAGGAGATCGCCCGGCTCCACGGCTACGACAGCTTCCCTTCGGACCTGCGCCCGTTCCGCATGGGCGGTCTGCCCGAGGCGCCCGAGGAGATCGCCGCCACCGCGGTAAGGCAGGGCATGGTCGAGCTGGGGCTCTACGAGGTCTCCCGTCTCCCTCTCGGTCCCGCGGATGGCGACGAGAGTGTCCGCCTGCGCAATCCGCTCTCCGCCGACGACGCCTGGCTCCGGCGCCGTCTGCTGCCGGGGCTCGTACGCCTGGTCGAGGGCAACTGGGCCAATCACGTCGAGGACGTGCGCCTGTTCGAGATCGGGACCGCCTGGTCCCGCGGCAAGCCGGGCGAGCGCCCCCGCGAGGAGCGGCGGCTCGCCGCGGTCTTCACCGGACATCGCGAGCCGCCGCACTGGACCGGCACCGGGCTGGAGCGGTTCGACCTCTGGGATCTGAAGGGCCGGTTCGAGGCCGCGGTCGCTCTGGCGATTCCCGGGGCGGTGGTGCAAGTTGAACGGAGCGCGTGGGTTGCCCGGGACGCCGAGGGCCGGATCGTGGGCGAGGCGGCTCCGCTCGCCGCCGACGCGCCGCCCTGGGCCGCTCCGCTGTTCGGGTTCGAGCTGCTGCTCGACCCCTCGCCCCGCCGGCCGCCTCAGTTCATCCCGCTGCCCGCGACGCCCGCCTCGGAACGGGTGCTCGCCCTGTTGCTGCCGGGTGGAGTGACCGCGAGCGGGGTGTCGGAGCTGCTCCGGCGCGTCGGCGGGGCGTTGCTCGAGCGGGTCGAAGTGGAGAGCGACTACCGTGGCCCGGAGCTGCCCGCCGGCGTGCGGAGCGTCGCGTTCCGGTTGGTGTTCCGGGCGCCGGACCGCACGCTGCGCGACGCGGAAGTGGATCAGGCCGAGACGCGGCTGCTGGCCGCGCTCGAGGACGAGCTGGGCGTGCGGCGGCGCGGTGCCGGCGCGGCCCGCGGCGGAGAGTGACGATGGCCTACAGTTACGATCGTCCGGACCTGAAGGCGCTGGGCGACCTCGAGCAGCTGCTCAAGCACCTGACCGAGGAGCTGGCGGGCTGGCGGCGGCGCACGCTGCGCGCCGAGGCGGAGCTCGCCGAGGCCGAGGCCCATGGGGGCAAGGTGGCCGGGCCGGAGCTCAAGGAGGCTCGCAAGCGGGTGATCGAGCTCGAAGCCGAGAACCAGGCGCTGCGCCACCGGATCGAGGCGGCGCGCGAGCGGCTCAAGGTGCTCGCGGCCCGGCTCTCGTTCCTGGAGCAGCACGGGGGAGGGAACGCGGCGTGACCGCCACTACCAAGAACGCCGTCCGCGTCACCATCGGCGGCGAGGAATACACCGTCCGCTCCGAGCTGCCCCCCGAGTACACCCGGGAGGTCGCCGCCTACTTCGACGCCGCGCTCAAGCGGGTACGGGACTCGCTGCCCGCGATGGAGGCGCACAAGATCGCCATTCTCGCCGGGCTGGCGATCACCGACGAGCTGTTCCAGGCCCGCCGGGGCGACCGTGACATCGCCGACCGGATCGGATCTCTGGCCGACGAACTCGCCCGGCTGCTCCCGCCGGCCAAGCGCGGCAAGCGCGCGGCCGCATCGTAGGCCTTACCTCCATGTCCGCGTCGCTGCTTCTCCCCACCCTTGCGGGGGTGGCGGCCGGTCTGGCCGTCGGCCTCCTCTTCCTCTTCCTCTACCGCCGGAGTCAGCGCCGCGCCGCCGACGGCGTGCTCGCCACCGCGCAGCGCGAAGCCGAAGGGCTCCGCGTCGAGGCGAGGCGCGAGGCGGAGCGGCTGCGGGCCGAGACCGCCCGGGAATCGGAGGCCGCGAAGGCGGAGATCGTGCTCGCGGCGAAGATGGACACGCTGAAGCTGCGGGAGGACCTGGACCGCGAGGTCCAGCGCCGGCGCGAAGAGTTCGAGCGGGTGGAGCGCCGGGCCGAGGAGCGCTCCCGCGGGCAGGACCGCAAGGTCGAGGAGATGAACGCCCGCGAGCGCGGGCTGGACAAGCGGGAGGAGGCGCTGAGCGGGAAGGAGCTGGCGCTCCACACCCGGGAGCTGGAGACCGAGAAGCTGGCCCAGGAGCAGCAGGCCAGGCTGGAGCGGATTGCCGGCCTTACTTCCGAAGAGGCCCGCCGGGAGATCCTCCAACGGGTGGAGGACGAGGCCCGGGGCCAGGCCGCGGCCCTGGTGCGCGACATCAAGGAACAGGCGAAGAAGACCGCCGACCGGGACGCGCGGAAGATCATCGCGCTCGCGACGCAGCGGCTCGCGGCGGAGTATACCGCCGAGAGCACCGTGGCCGCGGTGCCGCTCCCCAGCGACGAGATGAAGGGACGCATCATCGGCCGCGAGGGGCGGAACATCCGCGCCTTCGAGACCGCGACCGGGGTGGACGTGATCATCGACGACACGCCGGACACCGTGATCGTCTCCTGCTTCGATCCCATCCGCCGGGAGGTGGGGCGCCGTGCGCTCGAGGCGCTGATCCAGGACGGCCGGATCCACCCGGGCCGGATCGAGGAGATCGTGGCCAAGGTGCAGAAGGAGCTGGAGGTGCAGCTGGTCGAGCTGGGCGAGCAGGCGGCCTACGACACCGGGATCCACGGCCTGCACCCCGAGCTGATCAAGCTGATCGGCCGGATGCGCTACCGCACCTCGTACGGCCAGAACATCTACGAGCACTCGAAGGAAGTCGCCTGGCTCGCCGGGATGATGGCGGCCGAGCTGCACCTCGACGCGCAGCTCGCCAAGCGGGGCGGCCTGCTGCACGACATCGGGAAGGTGCTGACTCACGACAGCGAGGGCACCCACGTCGAGCTCGGCGTGGAGGTCGCGCGCCGGTACGGCGAGAGCGCGGCGGTGATCAACTGCATCCAGGCTCACCACGACGACGTGCCCCACGAGACCGCGGAGTCAGTCCTGGTCCAGGCGGCCGACGCGATCAGCGGATCGCGCCCGGGGGCGAGGCGCGAGGCCTTTGAGACCTACGTGAAGCGCCTCACCCGGCTGGAGGAGATCGCCAACGGGTTCCCCGGGGTAGAGAAGTGCAACGTGATCCAGGCGGGGCGCGAGGTCCGGGTGGTGGTGACGCCGGACCGGATCGACGACGGGGCGGCCACGCAGCTCTCGGAGACGATCGCGCGGAAGATCGAGGACGAGCTGCAGTATCCAGGGCAGATCAAGGTGGTCGTGATCAGGGAGACGAGAGCAATAGGGTACGCTCGATGAGCGCGAAGATTCTGGATGGGGTGGCGCTGGCGAAGACGATCCGCGCCGAGGTGGCGGCGGAGGTAGCGCGACTCGCGGACGACGGGCGGAGGCCGGGCCTGGCTGCGGTACTGGTGGGTGAGGACCCGGCGAGTGCGGTGTACGTGCGCTCCAAGGGAAAGGCCACGGAAGAGGCGGGGATGCATTCGGAGACGATCCGCCAGCCGGCGACGATCTCCGAGGCGGAACTGCTGGGAATCGTGGACCGGCTCAACGCCGACCCCAGGATTCACGGCATCCTGGTCCAGCTCCCGTTGCCGAAGCACATCGACAGCGAAAAGGTGCTGTTTCGGATCGATCCCGCGAAGGACGTGGACGGGTTCCACCCGGTGAACGTGGGCCGCCTGGTCACCGGAGACCGCAAGGCCTTCCGTCCCGCCACGCCGTACGGCGTGCAGCAGATGCTGATCCGCAACGGGATCGAAACCAGGGGCGCGAACGCGGTGATCGTGGGGCGGTCGAACATCGTGGGCAAACCGATGGCGAACCTCCTGATCCAGCAGGGCTCCGGCGGTGACGCGACGGTGACCGTCTGCCACTCCAAGACCCGCGATCTCCCCGCCG
>JBKPGZ010000002.1:0-1820 GCA_046729675.1 Gemmatimonadota bacterium
CCCCCCCCCCCCCCCCCCCCCCCCCCCCCCCCCCCCCCCCCCCCCCCCCGCCGGACGTGCTCATGAGAGTTCACGGAACGACCATCCTCGCCGTCCGCAAAGACGGCCGACTCGCCCTCGGTGGGGACGGCCAGGTCAGCATCGGCGACACCGTGGTGAAGTCGCAGTCCAGCAAGGTCCGCACGCTGAAAGGCGGCAAGGTGCTGGCGGGGTTCGCCGGCTCGGTCGCCGACGCGCTCACCCTTTACGAGAAGTTCGAGGAGAAGCTCGACCGCTACCCCGGCAACCTCCCTCGGGCGGCGGTCGAGCTGGCCAAGGACTGGCGGAGCGATCGGGTCCTCCGTCGCCTCGAGGCGTTGCTCGTGGTCGCCGACCTGGAGCACAGCTTCCTGGTGAGCGGCTCGGGCGAGCTGATCGAGCCGGACGATGGGATCGTGGCGGTCGGCTCCGGCGGTAACTTCGCGCTGGCCGCGGCGCGGGCGCTGCTTCCAGTCTCCGGGCAGAGCGCCCGGGACATCGTCCAGCGATCGATGGAGATTGCCGCCGACATCTGTGTCTTCACCAACCGACACATCACCATTCTGGAGCTGCCCAACGGAAAGGCGTGAAGCCCCGCCGCGTCCAAAAGACGGAGGTGGCAGCGTGGGGTAGGTGACGAAGGGGGGAAAGAGGTGGCGCCAGACGGATCAGGGCAATACGGGCGTGCAAAGCCCGCCCCGACCGGCGGCCAGCCGGGGGTGCGAACGACGCCTCTATCTCACCTAGCCCCAGGGATCCGGCGGAGGGGGCGGTGGCTCGGCTGCTTCCGCGAATCTTGTGTTCATTTGGCGCGCTTCTCCAGTTTGCTCACTCGTTCACGTAGCTCGAGCACCGACTCGTGCATCATTTGACCCCATTCGAGCATGTCCCTAGTCCAATCCTCGAGCCAATTGGTGGGATTGTTGCGTGCGCTGCCCGGCTGGGTTCGCCATCCGCCACCCGGCTTGGCAATCCACTTGGCGCTTGAATCATTCTGATCCTGGGTGGAGATCGTCCACTTGTCTGTATCTTTTCTGCGTCCCCCCGCCATGGCCTTCCTCCGCGGTTAAGGTGACTTCTCGATCTACTCTGTGACCCGCAATGCCGCGAGACGCTTGCGAAACAGGCGAGCGAGGCCATCGTACCCGAGCCGATCAGCCACCTGGGCACGAAGCTCGAGGCTCGCCGGGAGGTAGCTCAGATACGCGATCGGCGCAGGTGAATCGAATCCGCTGGCGACTCGCAGTGCTTCCCACAGATCGTTTCGAGCAAGCAGAAGCCGAGCGAGCAGCAGGCGCTCCCCGCCGAGCGACTCCCAGGGATTCCAGGTGAGATCCTGATGAGTCGTCGCGGTAGGAGTCAGGGCGCGGAGCAGGTGCAACGCCTGGGTCGAGTCTCCCTTGGCCAGCACGGCCCGAGCGCGGAGACTGGCGTCGAGAAGTGAGTCGCGCCGCCCATCCTCGTGATGGGCACGGATGTCGTCGGCCATTCTTATAGTTTCCTCGGCACGGCCACGGTGGGCGAGCCATGTACCCAGGAACCACCGTTCGACGTTGACGAAATCCTCCGGATTCGACCGGTAGGCGTCCCGTTGGGCCCGTGCGAAGCTGTCCGCCTCGTTTCCGAGACGGGCACCGGCCAGCGCGGCCAAAATAGACAGCTGCCACGATACGACGGCGGAAGGAGCGTATCGCGGACCAGCAGCGCTCGGAGCTCCTCGTCGCGTCCTGCAGCCACAAGAAGGCCATGGAGCCCCAAGAGGGCGCTGAAACGGTGACGGACTCCAGTGCTCCCCGTCGTCG
>JBKPGZ010000003.1:0-3529 GCA_046729675.1 Gemmatimonadota bacterium
GTGTCACCCTGAGCGAAGCGAAGGGGGCCATACCCGTCATGGCCCCCTTCGCTTCGCTCAGGGCGACAGGGACGTGCATATTGTTTCCCCATGCCCCGAACTCGAAGCTCATCCCCCGGGCCGGCCGAGCGGTTGATCGTCGATGGTCGCGAGGTCTCGGTCTCCAACCCCGGCAAGGTGCTTTTCCCCGAGGCCGGCCACACCAAGCTCGACCTCGTTCGCTACTACCTGGCCGTGGCCGAGGGCGCGCTACGCGGCGCCGGCGGGCGACCCAACGTGCTGGTCCGTTACCCCAACGGCATCGGCGACGAGCACTTCTTCCAGAAGCGTGCACCAACATCGCGGCCGCCTTGGGTCGAAGTGGTCTCGATCAAGTTCCCCTCGGGACGGAGCGCCGACGAGGTGGTGCCGCGCGACGCAGCGGCGCTCGCGTGGATGGCCAATCTCGCGTGCCTGGAGCTGCACCCGCATCCGGTCCGGGCGGATGATCTCGACCATCCGGACGAGCTGCGGGTCGATCTCGACCCCGTGCCCGGAATCGAGTGGGACCAGGTCCGGCGGGTGGCCCGGGTCGTGGAAGAGGCGCTCGGCGAGCTCGGCATCACCGGCTGGCCCAAGACCTCGGGCTCGCGGGGGATTCACATCATCGTGCGGATCGAACGGCGGTGGAGCTTCGACCAGGTCCGGCGAGCGGCGCTGGCACTGGCGCGGGACGTGGAGCGGCGCGCGCCCGCGCTCGCCACCAGCAAGTGGTGGAAGGAGGAGCGCCACGGGGTGTTCGTGGACTACAACCAGAACGCCAAGGACCGCACGGTCGCGTCGGCGTACTCGGTGCGGCCCACGCCGGACGCGCGGGTGTCCACGCCGTTCCGTTGGGAGGAGCTGGAGAGCCTGGAACCCCGCGAGTTCACCCTGGCGACTGTGCCGGCACGCCTCGCCGCGGCAGGTGATCCGCACGCCGCCATCGACGATCACGCCGATTCGCTCGATCCGCTGCTGGAGCTGTCGGCGCGGCACGAGGCGGTGGGTCTGGGCGACGCTCCCTGGCCTCCGCACTACGAAAAGAAGCAGGGTGAGCCGCCGCGGGTGCAGCCGTCACGCGCTCGCGCAGCCCGCGCGTCGAAGCATCCGCTGATCGAGATCGGGCGCGCGCGACGCAAGGAGGACGCGCTGGCCGGGCTGGAGCGATGGAAGGCGCGCCACCCGAAGGCGGCGGCACACCTGGAGCCGGCGGACGTGCTGGTGGACGCGATGCGGGGCCGCTGGTCCACCTGGACCCGGGTGCGGGTGAACCTGCAGCATGTGCCGGCGGCGCTGCGGCCGGCTCAGGAGCCGCTGGATCCGGACGAGAAGACCTTGGCCAGCTCGTAGGGCGTGGTGACCTCGAGCTGGTCGTAACGGCAGTCCTCGGGCCGCTTGTCCGGCCGCCAGCGGAGGAAGACGGCGGCGTGGCGGAACCGGTCGCCCTGCAGGTGGTCGTACTTCACCTCGCACACCCGCTCGACCCGGAGCGGCTCCCAGGAGAGGTCCTTCCCCGCGCTCCAGCGGCTCTGGGCCCCCGGCTTCCGGTCCATCGCGTGGGCATCCGCCTCCGCCCAGTCGCGCCACGGATGTCCCTCGAGCGCATCTTCCCTCAGCGGCGCCAGCTCCCGCGCAAGCTCCTTCCGCTTCGCCATGGTGAACGACGACGTCACGCCGACGTGCTGGAGCCGGCCGCGCCCGTCGTAGAGTCCCAGGAGCAGCGAGCCCACGACGCCCTTCCCACTCTTGTGCCAGCGGAACCCTGCGACGGCGCAGTCGGCGGTGCGCACGTGCTTCACCTTGATCATCGAGCGCTTGCCGGGCTGGTAGGGATTGCCGGCCGGCTTGGCGACCACACCGTCGAGGCCGGCGCCCTCGAAGTGGTCGAGCCAGCGCACCGCCGTGTCGCGGTCCAGGGTCAGGGGCGTGAGATGGACGGGAGGAGCGACGCCACGCAGGAGCCGCTCGAGCGCACTTCGTCGTTCGCGCTGCGGCAACGCCATCACGTTGCGGCCGGCGGCAGCGAGGACGTCGAACGCGACGAACGACGCGGGCGTCTCCCGGGCGAGCTTTTCGATCCGCGACGCGGCGGGATGGATTCGCTGCTGGAGGGCGTCGAAGTCGAGGCCGTCCGGGGTGGCGATCACGATCTCGCCGTCCAGCACGCAGTGCTCGGGCAGGCGGTCGAGCAGCGCCTGCCGCAGCTCCGGGAAGTAGCGGTCGAACGGCTTCGAGTCGCGGCTCTGGAGGTAGAGGTCGGAGCCGTCGCCGCGGAACACGATGGCGCGGAAGCCGTCCCACTTGGGCTCGAAGAGGAAGTCGCCCGCTTCGGGCAGGGAGTCGGCCAGCTGGGCGAGCATGGGCTCGACCGGAGGGGGAATGGGGAAGTCGGCGTTGGCGGGGGGCATGGCTCTATTCTGCCGCCCGATTGGAGGGAGCGCAAATGCACAGCCGCGGCCGGGAATGCTCGGCCCCGATCGTCCGCATCGGAGCGATCTTGGCGCTCCCCGCGACCATCGCGACCCGCCGGGGCTCCAGGACGCCGACCTGGGCGGTGCCGGCGCTGCCGCCGTTCTACTAGTCGGCCCGGCGGCCACCTGCCCGCGGGCGCCGGGGCTACCTGGTCGCCGCCTGCCGCGTCGCCGTGAACCGCCCGCGCAGCGTCTTCTCGCCGGCTGTCGCGCGGGCCTCGTAGGTCCCGAGCAACGAGTCACCCACGAGCCGAGCCTGGGTTCGGGTCACCACCTCCGCCTTGAGCGTAGGGCTCCGGTGAGGCTCGGACTCGTACGCGAAGGTGCTGTCACTCATCGACACAACCTTGACCGCGTATGCCTCGCCCTCCTTGAACGCGATCTTCCCGGCCAGCCCGCCACCTGGAGCGCGGGTCCAGGTGATGGTGAACTGCTGGGGCCGAGTGGAGCCGGAGTCGTAGCCCTGAGCCGTCCAGGTGCCCTCGAGCCGGGCGGCGAATGCCGCGGTGTCCATGCCGGGAGCCGGGGTGGTTTCGGCCGCCGAAGGGATCGCGGCGGTGTCGGCCCGGCCGGCAGCTGGGGTCTTGGCCCGTTCGCACGCCGCGAGAGTCAGAGCCGTGCAGAGTAGGTATCGCATACTTCTCTCCTGGTGCAGGTACCACCTGAAAGATGCACCACCGGACGTGGGACCCACTACGCCCCGTGACGGGGCAACGGCCTCGCGAGGCGGGCCGTTTTGACCCCCCGGCAGATCGGTTAGCTTTGAGATGCGGAAAGAAGCAACCCATGTTCCGTCCAGCCTACCTCTCCCTGGGCAGCGCCGAGCTCCACCGCCGGGCCGATCGCGCCATTGCCGCGCTCGCCGAGTGCCGGGCCTGCCCCCGCGACTGCGGGGTCAACCGGTTGGAGGACAAGTGGGCGGCCTGCAAAACCGGCCGCTACGCCCTGGTCTCCTCCTACTTCCCCCATTTCGGCGAAGAAGACTGTCTCCGCGGGTGGCGAGGCTCCGGCACCATCTTCTTCGGGCACTGCAATCT
>JBKPGZ010000004.1:0-8441 GCA_046729675.1 Gemmatimonadota bacterium
GCCCAGCACGGCGAGGGCGCGCGCGCCGCTGATGTCGCGCAGCGGTGGCGGCTCGGGTGGCAGGTCGGCGAAGAAGGGCGGCTCCTGAACGTAGGTGGAGCCGGAGTCCCACGCGTAGCGGCTGCCCTGGGGCACTTTCAGCGCCTGCCAGGTGTCGTCGCCCTCGAACACGGAAGCGTAGCGGCGCTCGAAGAGCTCCGGCTTGAGCGAGCTGCTCATCGCCGCCTGGATCTCCTCCGCCGAAGGCCAGATGTCCCGCAGGTAGACCGGCTTCCCGTCGCGCCCGGCGCCAAGGGGCTCGCGGGTGAGATCCACGTCCACCCGGCCGGCCAGGGCGAAGGCGACCACCAGCATGGGGGAGGCGAGGTAGTTGGCGCGCACCTGCGGGTGGATTCGGGCCTCGAAGTTCCGGTTGCCGCTCAGGACCGCGGCCGTGACGAGAGAGTGCTCGTCGATCAGTCCCCCGATGACGTCGGGCAGCGGTCCGCTGTTGCCGATGCAGGTGGTGCAGCCGTACCCGACCACGTTGAACCGGAGCTGGTCGAGATAGGGAAGGAGGCCCGAGCCTTCGAGGTAGTCGGTCACCACCCGGGAGCCGGGAGCGAGGCTGCTCTTCACCCATGGCTGGGTCTCCAGCCCGCGTTCCACCGCCTTCTTCGCCAGCAGCCCCGCCCCGATCATCACTGACGGATTGGACGTGTTGGTGCAGCTGGTGATGGCAGCGATGACGACGGCGCCGTCGTGCAGCGAAATGTCCTGGCCGTCGAGCACGCCCGGGACGACCGGCGGGGCGTCCGGATCGAGCCCATCGTGGTACTCGGCTCCGTGCTCGCCGATCGTGACGCCGGCGCCGCCCTCGCCCATCCAGCGGGAGTACGCGCTCTCCGCCAGCTCCTTGCGCGCGGCCGGCGCCGAGGGGCTCATCAATCCGGGCAGGTTCACGATGAAGTTGCGCTTGAGCTCGGCGAGCGGCACCCGGTCCTGCGGGCGCTTGGGTCCGGCCAGGCTGGGGACGATGGTGCTGAGATCGAGCTCCAGCGTAGTGCTGAACACGGGATCGGGGGTGGCGTCGGTGCGGAAGAGCGCCTGCTCCTTGCAGTAGCGCTCTACCCGGTCCACCAGCTGACGGCCCCGGCCGGTGCGCTCCAGGTAGCGGAGCGTCTCCGCGTCCACCGGGAAGAAGCCCATGGTGGCCCCGTACTCGGGCGCCATGTTCGCGATGGTCGCCCGGTCCGCCAGGCCGAGCCCCGAGAGCCCCGGCCCGTAGAACTCGACGAACTTGTCCACCACTCCCTTCTTGCGCAGCATCTGGGTGGCGGTGAGCACGAGGTCGGTCGCGGTGGTGCCGAGCGGCATCGCGCCGGTGAGCTTCATCCCGACCACCTCGGGGATGAGCATGAAGTAGGGCTGCCCCAGCATTACGGCCTCGGCCTCGATGCCGCCCACGCCCCAGCCCATCACGCCGAGACCGTTGATCATGGTCGTGTGGGAGTCGGTGCCGACCAGGGTGTCCGGATACGCGGTGAGCTCGCCGAACTGCTCCCGCAGCTGCACCACCGGCGCGAGGTACTCGAGGTTGACCTGGTGGACGATGCCGGTGCCGGGTGGCACCACCCTGAAATTCCGGAAGGCGCGCTGGGCGAACTTGAGCAGCTGGTAGCGCTCCACGTTGCGCTCCAGCTCCAGCTGCACGTTGAGCCGAAAGGCCTTCTCTGACCCGTAGTAGTCCACCTGGACCGAGTGGTCGATCACCAGGTCGCAGGGCACGACGGGATTGATCCGCTCGGGATCGCCCTCCATCCGCGCCATGGCATCGCGCATGGCGGCGAGGTCCACGACACAGGGCACGCCGGTGAAGTCCTGGAGCACCACCCGGGCCGGCATGAAGGGGATCTCGGTCCGGGCGGCACCCTCTCGGTGCCAGCCCGCCAGGTCCCGCACGTGGTCTTCGGTCACCACGCCGCGGCCGGCGTGTCGGAGCGCGTTCTCGAGGAGGATGCGGATGGAGAAAGGCAGCCGGTCGAGCTCGGCCAGACCCTGTCTGGCCAGCTCGGCGAGGCGGTAGACGACGGCGGGCTCGGTCCCCAGCCTCAAGGTGGCACGGGAGCCGAACGGATTGGTGGTCGTTGCGGGCATCGGTGGTCCGGAATGGGTTGTCACTGAGCAATATAGCGCGAGGGGGGAGGACGGGCGGTCGGGCGGTCAGGCGGTACCCACCGCCACGCCGCACCGCCCGGTCGGACAGGCGGACCCCCGCTCCGCACATCCGCCCGCCGGCGGACAGGCGGACCGCGTTGTCATCCCGAGGAGCGAAACGACGAGGGATCTTTCGCCCGGTCTTCGATGACCGCGGAGAAGATCCCTCGCTTCGCTCGGGATGACAGTGTATGCTCGGTCTGCCGGTTCGCTGGTCCGCCGGTCCGCCTGATTATCCTCCCCCCATGTCCCTCCCCATCCCCCATGCCATCGAGCGACGGGACGACGGCATTCTCATCGAATGGAACGCCGAGCACCACGCGCTGTACCCGGCGCGTGAGCTCCGCCTGGCGTGCCCCTGTGCCGCCTGCGTGGACGAGATGAGCGGCCGGGCCCTCCTGAATCCCACCACGGTTCCCGCCGACGTCCGGCCGGTCTCCCTGGCGCTGGTCGGGGCCTATGGCCTCCGGGTGCACTGGAGCGATGGACACGGCACGGGCATCTACACCTTCCAGCGCCTCCTGGCGGCCTGCCCCTGCGCGGATTGCAGGACCCGGCGCCCGTCGCCCGGGTGACCTCGGACACATCCCCGCGTTTCAAGGCCCTCTAAGCTGCAACAGCGGCTCGTTGCGGCGCATTCCAATCGAGGAGCGGGTAGAGGAGCGGCGATGCAGAAGCGTGAGCATTCGGTCATTCGGGAGGGCACCATTGCCGGGATCGTCGGCGCTGTGGTCGCCGCGGTCTGCCTATTCGTGTTCGACGTGGCAGCGGGCCGGCCGCTACAGACGCCCAATGCGGTGGGTCGGGTTTTGTTCGCCGGCGACGTCAATCCCGGAGCCAGGGTGATCTCGCCCGAAGCCGTCCTGGGATTCACCTTGGTGCAGCTGGTCACCTTCCTGGTCGGCGGAATCGCCCTCACCGGCATCGTCCACCTGGTGAGCTGGAATTCCGCCCTGCGGATGGGGCTCTGGATCGGCCTGGTGGTGGTGTTCGGGTATTTCGCCGGGCTCGCCTACATGCTGACGACGTCTACCGGGGGACGGGTGCCCTTCTGGTCTGTCGCGGGAGGAAACCTCCTCGCCCTGGGAGCCATGGCATTGTACCTCTGGCGTCGGCATCCGCTGCTGGGCAACCGGGCACCGCTTGGTTCCGAAGTAAGGGCCACGCCCCACGCGCCCGGGGCGCCGCAAGGGGCCCCTCGCCGCTGAGGGTCGTCTTGCGCTTCGCGCAGAATCCCTGCACTGTGGACGTGTAGCTCTTCTCGCAGGAGGTCCGCCCATGGCGGAACGTTCCCATTCGATCCCCGCCGAAGGCACCGACGTCGGCATCATCGGCGGTCTCGCTGTCGCTGTCTGGTTCCTCGTCCTCGACACCATCGCCGGCCACCCCCTGCTCACGCCCAGCCTCCTGGGCCAGGTGGTCCTGATGGGGGACTCCACACCGGACCGCTCGGTCATCTTCGGCGCCATCCTGCTGTACACCGCCTTCCACTTCATCGTGTTCGCCCTGTTGGGCATGGGGCTGGTGGCGGTGGTGCACTGGGGCATCGAGAACTCGGTAGTGCGCTACGCGCTGCTGCCGATCTTCCTCGCCTTCGAGGTGATTTTCTACGGCCTGCTCGAGGTGCTGTCGGAGCGGACCGGGGAGCTGTTCCCCTTCTGGGCGGTGGTATCGGCGAACACGCTGGCGGCGGTCAGCATGGGTCTCTACCTCTGGATCCGGCATCCCGCGTTCCGGCGGTCCATCAGGGATACTCCCCTGGGGGCAGCCCCGCTGCACTGAGTCGTTCGGCTTAGAATCCTGCCCGGGGACCGTGTAGCTTTCCGGCACTCTGACCCACACGGCCCCGGGGATTCTTTGCGCCTCGCACTGACCCGCTTCTTCGCCCCCTTCATCGCGCTGCTTCCGGTCCTGACGGGCTCACTGTATGCCCAGATGGAGCCGCCGGGCACCGGCGGGGTCGTGGCCCTTGACCGGGAGCTCCGGATGCTGGGGCACTACCGGCGGGTCCTGGTGATCGGGGCCCACCCGGACGACGAGGACACCGAGCTCCTGACGGTGCTGGTGCGCGGCATGGGGGCCGAGGCCGCCTATCTCTCCCTCAACCGGGGCGAGGGCGGGCAGAACCTCATCGGGCCCGAGCTGGGGGAGGCGCTGGGCCTGATCCGGACCGAGGAGCTGCTGGCCGCTCGGCGCCTCGACGGCGCCCGGCAGTACTTCACCCGCGCCTACGATTTCGGCTACTCCAAGACCCTGGACGAGACCTGGGAGCACTGGCCGCAGGACACCATTCTCAAGGACGTCGTGCGCATCGTCCGGCGCTTCCGGCCCCAGATCATCGTGTCGGTTTTCAGCGGAACGCCGAACGACGGCCACGGGCAGCATCAGGCCGCGGGCTGGGCCGCGCGGGAGGCATTCGCCGCGGCGGGCGACACCACCCGGTTTCCGGAGCTCGGGCGCGAGGAGGGGCTCCGCCCCTGGACCCCGCTCAAGCTCTACCGTTCGACCCGATTCGACAGCACGGCGACGACCATCACGCTGGACGGCGGGGTGCTTGATCGCGCCGTGGGCAAGTCTTACCACCAGATCGCCATGGCGAGCCGAAGCCTGCACCGCTCCCAGGACATGGGACGGCTCCAGGACATCGGCCCGTCGAAAGTGCCGCTCGCGCTCATCGAGGACCGCACCGCCGAAGGGAGCGCGGGGCTGTTCGAGGGCATCGACACCTCTCTCTCGGGGATGCCCTGGCGGGACGCTCCCGGCACCGATGGCCCCGCCGCCCGCCGCCGTTTCGCGGCGCGCGCGGACAGCGCGAGGGCTGCGCTCGGTACCGGCATGTTCCAGCGGGTCGTGACGCTCCTGGATCGGGGCAAGCGGGATCTCTCGCCCCAGTCGGACGACAGCCGCGCCCAGATTCTCTTCTCCACCCAGGAACAGGCGGACCAGCGGCGCCACACCGAGCGGGCGCTGGCGATCGCGGCGGGCCTGGTCGCCGACGCGCTGGCCCAGGACGACCGGGTGATCGGCGGGCAGACCGACAGCGTGGACCTGCTGGTGTGGAACGCGGGCACCGATTCCATGACCGTGACCGGTGGCCTGGTACCCTCCGCCGAATGGCACGTGCAGTCGGACTCGAACGGACAGATTTCGCTCGCCCCCGGCGAGGTGCACCACTCGGTGGCGACGCTTACGCCGGATACCGGAGCGGTGGCAACGACGCCCTACTTCCTCCGCCATCCGCGACAGGGCGCGATGTACGACTGGACCGGCGTTGCGGCGAGCGACCTGGGCGAGCCGTTCGGCGGCTCGTCACCGGTGGCGCGCTTCGGCCGCCTTGGGCCGGGCGGCGAAACATCTCGCGAGGTCAGCTACCGGGTGAACGACCAGGCGCTGGGCGAGGTACGGCGGCCGGTGACCGTGGTGCCCCGGGTGGGCGTGCGGCTGGATCCTCCGACCTACGTCTGGTCGCTGCTCAGCCCCGGCACCCATCGGTTCACCGTGACGCTCACGCATGGGGCGCGGGATACCACGACCGGGACCGTGGGCCTCGAGCTGCCCGAAGGGTGGCCGCCCGTGCGGCCCCAGACCTTTCGCCTGGTGGGCGAGGACGAGCACGAGGCATTCACCTTCGACGTCCGCGCGCCGCGGGGGGCCGAGAGGGGGAGCGCAACCATCCGCGCGATCGCGAAGGACTCCGCGGGCCGCGAGTACACCGGTGGAGTCTTCAGCGTGACCTACCCGCACATCCGCTCTCGCTCGTACGTGGTCCCGGCCACCGCGGAGGTGCGGCTCGCGCCGGTCGCGCTTCCGAAGCTCGCGCGGGTCGGCTACGTCCGCGGTGCCTCGGACGTCGTGCCGGAGGCGCTGCAGCAGGCCGGCCTGCCGGTGACGCTGCTCGACGCCGCGGCGCTGGAACGGGAGGGCCTGAGCGGCTTCCCGGTCATCGTCATCGGACCGCGTGCGTACGAGACCGATTCCGCGCTGGTGGAGAACAATGCGAGACTGCTCTCCTACGTCCGCGGCGGCGGAGTGCTGGTGGTCCAGTACCAGCAGCACCGGTTCTTCGACGGCGGCTTCGCGCCGCTTCCCCTCACGGTCGGCGGCCCCGCTCTCATCGTCGCGCCCGACACATTGCACTCGAGCGCCGGGACCAACGGGGCTACCGCCACGACGACCGACAGCACCGCACGGCCGGTGAGCCACGACCGCGTGGTGGACGAGACGGCGCCGGTGACGATCCTGGCCCCGGATCACCCCGTGCTGCGGCGCCCGAATCGGATCTCCGAGCGCGACTGGGAAGGCTGGATCCAGGAACGTGGCCTCTACTTCGCGCGAACCTGGGACCCGGCCTACCAGCCGATTCTGGAGACCCACGACGAAGGCGAGGCCGAGCTGCGGGGTGGGCTTCTCATCGCCCCCGTTGGGCGCGGGACCTACGTGTATACCGGGCTGTCGTTCTTCCGGCAGCTCCCCGCGGGCAACCCCGGGGCCCTGCGTCTCTTCCTCAATCTCCTTGCGCTGGGGCAGCCTCCGACCCGTTGACCACGAAGGGCGGCGACGAATGCGGAGAAACAACTACATTCGCGCCCTTCGCGGCCTGGCGGCGCTCGCGCTCGCCGCGTGCCATCGCGATGGCCGGACCCCGGTCGTGCTCTACTCCCCGCACGGCCGGGATCAGCTCACCCTGCTGGAGCAGGCCTTCGAGGCCGAGCGGCCGGACATCGACGTGCGCTGGCTGGACATGGGCTCGCAGGAGATCCTCGACCGGGTGCGGTTCGAGCGGGTGAATCCTCAGGCCGACGTCTGGTTCGGCGGACCCACGACCACGTTCGACCTGGGCGTTCGGGACTCGCTGCTCCAGCCGTACCGTCCCGCCTGGGCCGACCGGGTCGGGCCCAACGGGATCGGACCGAAGGAGCTCTACTGGCCGGTCTATCGGACGCCGGTCGTCCTCGCGTACAACAACAGGGTCGTGTCGGCCGCGGAGGCGCCTCACGACTGGGACGACGTGCTGGCCCCGCGGTGGTGGGACAGGATCGTCATCCGCGATCCGATGGCGAGCGGTACCATGCGCGCGATCTGGGGGCTGGTGCTGGTCCGCAGCATCCGCGAGACCGGTGATACGGCGCAGGGCATGGCCTGGCTCCGCCGGCTCGATGCGAGCACCAAGACCTATGCGCTCAACCCGGCTATCCTCGATGCCAAGCTGGCCCGGGCCGAAGGGCTGGTGACGCTCTGGGATCTCCCGGACATCCTGATCGGTCGGTCGAAGGGGCTTCCGTTCGGCTACACCTTTCCCCGGAGCGGCACGGTGGTGATCGACGACGCGGTCGGGCTGGTGCGCGGCAGTCGCCATCCGGATGCCGCCAGAGCGTTCATCGACTTCGTGGGCGGCGTCGAGGCCCAGCTGCTCGCCGCGGAACATGTCTTCCGGCTTCCGGCCCGGCACGACCTGCCGGCGGACCGGGTGCCGGCCTGGGTCGCGGAGGTGGAGTCGGAGATGGTCGTCGCGCCGATGGACTGGCAGATGCTCGCGGAGCGGGGGACCGCCTGGATGAGCTACTGGGACCGGCACGTGCGGGGCGGCGACCGCATGGCCTCGCGATGACGTCCTTCCTCGCGGTCGAAGGGCTCACCAAGCGCTTCGACAGCGTGGTGGCGGCCGAGAACGTGACTCTCTCCCTTGCGCGGGGGGAGATGCTCGCGCTCCTCGGCCCGAGCGGCAGCGGCAAGACTACGGTGCTCCGGCTCCTCGCGGGCTTCGAGACCCCCGACGCGGGTCGAATCCTGATCGAGGGCGAGGACGTGACCGCGGTGGAGCCGGTGCACCGCCGCTTCGGGATGGTGTTCCAGCACTACGCGCTCTTTCCTCACCTGGACGTCGGCCGCAACGTCGGCTTCGGACTCGAATCGGCCGGCGTGAAGGGCTCGGAGCTGGCGGAGCGGGTCGCCCGCGCGCTGGCGCTGGTGGACCTCGGGGGGCTGGAGCGCCGCCGGGTCGACCAGTTGTCGGGGGGCCAGCAGCAGCGGGTGGCGCTCGCCCGCGCGCTCGCCCCGGAGCCCCGCGTCCTCCTGCTCGACGAGCCGCTTTCGAACCTCGATCCCACGCTGCGCGAGCGCACCCGGCGGGAGATCCGGGAGCTGATCCGTCGCGTCGGTATCACCACCATGCTCGTCACCCACGAGCAGGACGAGGCCTTCGATCTCGGCGACCGGGTCGCGGTGCTCAGGAGTGGAAGGCTGGA
>JBKPGZ010000005.1:0-5638 GCA_046729675.1 Gemmatimonadota bacterium
CTCCTCGCCCGCGCCTTTCTGCCCGCCATGCGCGCGGCCGGCGGGGGCGTCTTCGTGAGCATCGGCAGCGTCGCCGATCACACCGGATTCCCGGAGAACGCCGCGTACGCCGCCAGCAAGTACGGGCTCCGCGGACTCCACGAGACCCTCGCGGCGGAGTACCACGGGACCGGTGTCAGACTGACGCTGGTCTCGCCCGGCGCGACCGATACCACTATCTGGGATCCGTTCACCCCGGAGCGCCGACCGGACATTCCTGCCCGTGCCATGATGCTGCGTCCCGAGGACGTGGCCGACGCGGTGCTCTTCGCCGTGACGCGCCCGGAGCACGTCCGGGTAGACTGGATTCGTCTGCAACCCTCCGGACGACCTGCCCCCCTCACGCATCCGACACAGCGATGATTCGATTCTTCGCTCTCGCCGCGCTGTCCGCGACGCTTCCCCTCGGCGCGGCCGCGCAGAGCCCGCTGCCCCCGCTGCCCGACAGCTCCGGCTGGGGCGTACACGTCCTCGCTGCCGCCAGGGACCCGGCAGGTACTCTCTGGGTCGGTACCTATGGCCAGGGGATCTACCGCCTGCCGAAGGGGGCCCGCGCCTGGGAAGTGATCCGTAGCGATACGACATCCGGTGCTCTGTCTTGGGACTTCGTGCACGCGTTCGGCTTCGGCCCGCGCGGTCAGATCTGGTACGGCACGGTCGGCAACGGGTGGGGACTGTCGACCGACGGCGGCCGGACCTGGAAGGCCTGGACCTACGATCAGCTCGGTCCCGAGTGGCAGTATGTCGCCGCGGGCGGCATTGCGACCCGCGGCGACACCACCGTGGTCGCGACTGCCGACGGGCTCCAGATCACCACCGACGACGGGGCGCACTGGACCGCCATCGGCGACTCCGTGGGGCCGCCCGCGAAGGGGCCGGCGGACACCGCGCTGCCGCTCCTGGCCAACGAATACGTGCGCCGGCTCGGCGTGGACGGTCGGGCCTGGGTCGTGTCGACGCTGCGGGGCGAGCAGCGCCTGCGTCATACGGCCGACGGCTGGATTGTGGAGCCGGCCGAGGGCGCCGTTTTCCGGGCGTACGACTCGGTGACGGTGGCCGGCCGAGTGTACCGGGGCAGCCACTGCGGCCTGCGGCCGGCGGGAGAGCGGCGGCCCTGCCTTCACGGGGACGCGCCTCGGGCCGAGCCACCCGCGGAACCGCGCACCCTCTGGCTCGAGCGCCCGATTGCGCCCGAAAACAACACCTATATCGACCAGACCTACCGCTACGGTTCGACCATGGGAGGAAACTTCCAGCAGCATCAGGGCGTCGAGTTCAACAACCCCGACGGCACGCCCGTTCTCGCCGCGGGTCCCGGCACGGTGGTGTACGCCGGCCGCGCCGAGGCGGGGGCACTGACGGTGAGTATCCGGCACGACACGACCGTCACCAGTGACGGAGTCACCTACCGGCTCTATTCCACCTACTATCACAACAGCTCACTGGACGTGAAGGTGGGTGACCGGGTGCGCACCGGACAGCAGATCTCTCGGGTCGGCAACACCGGGCGCGCCACCAACGATCACCTGCACCTGGAGCTCGCCGCCTCTCCCACCGACTCCATGGGCGCGATCGTGGACTCGACCCAGCGCTTTCCGCCCTACACGACCAACGCCGAGCTCTGGGTGCGGCCGCTCCCAGGTACCGGCATCGTGGCGGGCCAGGTCTTCGACTCCAGTCGCCGGCCGGTTCCCCAGGCCAGGATCTACGGGCTGGTGAAGCCGAAGCCCACCGAGACGCCGTTCTCCTTCGCGGAGACATACGGCGACAAGGGCCACTCGCACCCGCTCTACGGGGAGCACTTCGCCGTCGGAGACGTGCCGGCCGGACGCTACGTGATCGGCACCGAGATCGAGGGCAAACGGGTGCTCCGCGAGGTGACCGTGGCCCCGGGGAAAGTCACCTGGGTCGTGTTCTCGCCCTGATGTTCATCGAGCTCACCGATCATCTGCGCTGTCCGGCGGACCATGCGGAGAGCTATCTCGTGCTCCTGCCCGATGAGATGCACGAGCGCTCGGTGCGCGCCGGCCGCCTGGGATGCCCGGTGTGCGGACGCACCTATGTCCTGACCGATGGCGTGCTGGATCTCGATGGCGGCGACACGGCGCTGCCGGAGGCCACGCTCCTCACCCCGGAAGCGCTCACCGCGCTCGTGGGGCTGAGCGGCCCGGGAGGCTACATGGTGCTGGTGGGAAGGCCGGCCGCAGCCTGGCGGGAAGTGGCGGAACGAAACCGCGGTGTGGGCCTGGTGGCGGTCAACCCGCCGGCGGAGGTGAGGGACGAGCCGGGGATCAGCGTGTTCCGGAGCGCGCTGCTGCCGCTCAAGTCCAGGTCCATGCGCGGCGTCGTGCTGGGGAGTCCGTTCGGCGGCGAGCCGCGGTGGGTCAGCGAGGCCGCGCGGGTGGTGCTGCCGGGGCTGAGGGTGGCCGGAGAGGGCCAGGTCCCTGATCCAAGCAGCCTCGAGCTCATGGCGGCCGCCGGCGGCGCGTGGGTCGGCACGCCGCGGCGCTGATCAGCTGTCGATGTAGAGCGCCTCGATCGCCGCGCGGTGCCGCTGCTCCACGACCCGGCGCCGCACCTTCAAGGTCGGCGTCAGTTCGCCGGCCTCCACCGTGAACTCCCGCGGCAGCAGCAGCAGCTTCTTCGGCATTTCGAACTGCGCCAGGTCGCGAAGCGTCATCCGGACCTCACGCTCGATCTTCTGCCGCACCTCGGGCAGTCCGAGGAGCTGCTCGAGGTCGCCGTCGGGCAGCCCCTTATGATCGGCCCAGCCCTTCACCTGGGTGGCGTTGGGGACGACGAGCATGACCGGGAAGGGCCGGCGGTCCCCGATCATCACGGCGGTCGCGACGAACTTGCTGGTCTTCGCCAGGTTCTCGATCGGTTGCGGCGCAATGTTCTTGCCGCCGGCGGTGACGATCAGGTCCTTCTTGCGGTCGGTGATGCTCAGGAAGCCGTCGGCGTCGAGCATCCCGATATCGCCGGTGTGGAACCAGCCCTCTTCGTCGATGGCTTCCGCCGTCGCCTCCGGCTTGTTGAAGTAGCCGCACATCACGTTGGGCCCCCGGGTGATGATCTCACCGTCCGGCGCGATCCGGATCTCGACGTCCGGGATCGCACGACCCACGGTGCCCAGGCGGTGGTGCTGGAAGGTATTCACCGCCATGACCGGGGAGGTCTCGGTGAGCCCGTACCCCTCCAGGATCGGCAGACCCGCGGCGTGGAAGAAGCGCGCGATCTCGCGGGAGAGCGGCGCGCCGCCGGAGATGAAGAAGCGGATCCGGCCGCCGGTGCGCTTGCGCAGCTTCGCGAAGACCAGCCGGTCCGCCAGAATCTTCTGCGCCTGGAGGCCCGCGGGCACCGGCCGCTTCTCGATGCTCAGCTCGGCCCACTGCTCGCCGACCCGGCGGCCCCAGGCGAAGATCCGCTTCCGCAGCGGGGAAGCGGCCCGCACGTTGTCCAGCACCCGGGCGTAGATCTTCTCGTAGAGCCTCGGGACCGACGCCATCAGATGGGGTCTGATCTCCGCCATGTTGGCGGGCACCGCGTCGATGCTCTCGGCGTAGGCGATCACCACTCCCGCGTGGAACATGCAGTAGTGGCCGAACATCCGCTCGAAGATGTGGGACAGCGGCAGGAACGAGAGACACTCGTCTTCGGCGGTGAAGCTGAAGAGGTCCACGCAGGTGGTCACGTTGGACGCGATGTTCCCATGCGACAGCATCACGCCCTTGGGGTCGCCGGTGGTGCCCGAGGTGTAGATCAGCGTGGCGAGGTCATCCGGCGCCGCTTCCAGTGCCGACGCGCGCCAGTCGGGATGGCGGTCGCACGCCGCTCGGCCGCGGGCCAGGACCGCGTCGAAGCTCAGCACGTCCGGTCCCGCCGTATCGGGATCCAGTCCGATCACGTGCGTGAGGGCAGGCAGCCGCTCGCGCACGCTCCGGATCTTCTCCAGCTGTGCGGCGGTGGACACCACCACCGCCACGGCGCCGCTGTCGCGGAGGATATACTCGGCCTGGCGGGCGGGGAGGGTCGGGTAAATAGGCACGTCCGCGGCGCGGGTGGCGAGGCAGGCGTAGTCGGTGATCGCCCACTCGGGCCGGTTCTCCGACAGGATCGCGACCCGATCACCCCGCCGCACGCCCAGCTCGCGGAGACCGAGGCTGAGGTCCTGCACCCGGTCGGCCAGCTCGCGGTAGCCGAGGGGTGTCCAGCGGCCGCCGCGCTTGGCCCGCATGGCCACGGACCGATGCCCGTAGCGCTCCAGGGCGTCGAAGTAGAGCCGGGTGAGAGTCGCGGGCGTGGTGGCCTCCTACTGGAACAGCACGATGAAGCGCTGGCCCGAGCCGGGGACCGCCGAGCCGCGGAGGCGCTCCGCCCGGACCTGCACGATCGCGGTGTCCGGCGGCACCTGTCCGCTCACGGCGCCGATATCGACGCTCGCGGTGCCGTCCGACGCCGTCGTGATCGTGTCGCTCTGGACCGCGCCGGCGAACTGGACCACAGGTGTGGCACCCGCCACCGGGCTGGTGATCTGGAAAATGACCGGGCTCCCGCTGACCGGCCCCGGCGAGATGAAGGTCTCCAGCCGCACGGTCAGCCGGGCGGTGACCGGCGGATCCGCGCCGATGGGGATGGTGACGACGGAATCACCCGAGATGATGATCGTGTCGGCTCGCGCCACCACATCGAAGGGGACCGGCGCCGAGGGCAGGGAGCCGCTGATGGCCTGCACGTCGGCCTCGCCGGGCTGGACGGCGGTGACGAGGCCCGAGCGGTCCACCGTCACCGCGGCGCTCGAGGCCTGCCACTCCAGCGGAACGTCCAGCACCGCTCCGTTCACGTCGAGCGCGCGGGCCACGACCTGGACCTGCTCACCCACTTCCAGGGTCTGGAATTCGGGGGTCTCCACTTCGATCGCCACCACGCCGCCTTCACCTTCGTCGAGACCGCTGCATGCCGCTGCCAGGAGGAGCGACAGCAGCCGGATCCCACGCTTCACAGCGTCTCCCGGGCGGGGCTGCTGGCGATGTCCCGCAGCGCGCTCTCCGCGTGGCGGATCCAGCGCTCGGCATCGGGTCCCTTCGGCGGACGGGCGAGAAAGGCTCGGAGGTGCTCCGCGGCCTGCTGGACGTCGCCCCGCTTGATCAGGAGGAAGGCGACCCCGTAGTGGGCACCCACCAGTCCGGGATCGAGCTCCAGGGCCCGCTTGTAGTGGCGGATGGCCTCCTCCGGCTGCCCGGTCTTGGTGAAGGCGATGGCCATGTTGAGCAGGATGCGGGAATCGCTGGGATTGTCCCGGAAGGCCAGCCGGTAGGACGTCAGCGCGGCCTCGTAGTCGCCCTGGCGCTCCAGCGCGAGTCCCTCGTTCAGGTAGTCCAGCCGCTGCGGCTGCAGCGTCTCGCGGGACTCCTTGCCGAGCATGCGTCTCCAGAAACTCATGGGACGGTGGTTCTCCGAGCAAAGTCGAACGGGGACAACGCGTTGGGCGTATGCGAATCTAGTGACCCGCCCCCGGTCGTGGGGGCGGGGGGGGCCGCCGCCGCCCGGCCCGCCGCGGGGGGGGGGCAGGGCAACCGGGGCTCACACAGGCGCCCCC
>JBKPGZ010000006.1:0-2785 GCA_046729675.1 Gemmatimonadota bacterium
CCCGGGTTCTTCGCCGGCCAACTGGCCAGGTTCCCGCTCGACGAACTCGAATCGTTTCAGATGTTCGGAGACGACCCTGGGGTTCAAGGCGATGTCCAGGGCAAATGTCGCGAGGTCGATGTCCCAGGACTCGATCAGCGGCTCCAGGAACGCGACGCACTGTTCCCGGGATAGATGGAAAATGTCGGTATCCAGGAATTCGAGGACGATGACGCGCATCTCCTCGAAGCTTCGGCCGCTGACGTCCGCGACCATGCGGAGCCAGTATTCATTGCCCAGCTCTTCCTTGGCCACGGCCGTGACTACGTCCAGCAGCCGTTGGGTGACGAGCCGCTCGAGCTCACCGAAGGGCTGCGCGTCGAAAATCGCGCGGACGTGCCGTTCCCTGTCGGGGTGACACTTGCGGAGGATCAACTCGCGGACTTCTCGAAACAGGGGTACGGGCTCTTCCCCCAGCTCTCGCTTCAGCTCCGCCTTCCGCTGGACCCCAGCCAACCGCGCCAGCTCCCCACTCGGCAGTTTCAGGAACCGGTCCATCTTGTCATAGATGTCGGTGCGGCTCGGAGCGGGTGGCGCCTTCCTCCGGGTCAGGAGCTGCGAAATGTAGGACTCGGTCACTTGGGCGGCGCGGGCGAGCTCGCGTTGATCCAAACCGAATTCTTCCAATCGCTGCCGGATCACGAACGACACATCCATCTGGATATCTCCAAGAGCGAGTTGATGCTGCTTACCTCCCAAAGTTAAGCCGCCAGGGTCAATAGCGCTACCCCATACTTAACTTGACAAGTGTAGTACATCCTACTATGATGTACCATCTGGAACAACACCGATAAAGTTCCCCTAAGTCAAAAACAACAAAGGAGTTCCTATGTACGCCCGCAATGTCACGGTCCACCTGAAACCCAATAGCGTCAGCGAGTTCACGCGGACGTTCGAAAAGGACATTTTGCCGCTGCTGCGGAAGCAGAAGGGCTTCACGGACGAGATCACGTTCCTCGCCGAGGGCGGCCGGGATGCGGTCGCCATCAGCTTGTGGGATCGCAAGGAAAGCGCGGATCAGTACAGCCGCGATACGTATCCCCAGGTGCTCAAGGGCCTGACGAGCCTGGTTGAAGGCACGCCCGAGGTGCAGGCGTATGAAGTCGGCAACTCGACGTTCCACAAGATCGCCTCGGAGGGCTAAGCCCGGCTGCCCGGCTTGCAGCTAGGGGGACGGCACCAGTCGCCCCCTAGCTGCACGCTGGCGCGGCTCCGTTTGAAACCGCCAAGCCCCGAACCCAGCCGGGGAGGGTACCAATGTCCACTGCCACCAGGGCCAGACCCAAGATCAAGATCCAACCCCTTGAGGACCGCGCGGTGATCCGGCCGGCCGAGGAGGCGGAGTCCATGCGCGGACCGCTGTACATCCCGGACACTGCCAAGGAGAAACCCACCCAGGGTGAGGTTCTCGCCGTCGGCCCCGGCAGAATGGAGAAGGGCGCGCGCATCCCGATGGAGGTCAAGGCCGGCGATCATGTCATCTACGGCCAGTACAGCGGGACGCCCTATCAGGTGGGCGATGACGAATTGATCATCATCAAGGCGTCCGACATTCTGGCCCGGATCGGTTGAGGGCGGCCATCTCAGGGGAGTGAACTCAAATGTCAGCGAAAGAACTGCAATTCAGCGTCGACGCCCGCGCCCGGCTCAAGCGAGGCGTCGATGTCCTGGCCGAGGCGGTGAAGATCACCCTCGGTCCCAAGGGCCGGAACGTCGTCCTCGACAAGAAGTTCGGCTCACCGACCATCACCAAGGACGGGGTGACCGTCGCCAAAGAGATCGAGCTGTCGGATCCGGTCGAGAACATGGGCGCCCAGATGGTGAAGGAGGTCGCCACCAAGACCTCCGACCTCGCCGGCGACGGTACCACCACGGCGACCGTGCTGGCGCAGGCGATCTTCCGCGAGGGCCTCAAGAACGTCACCGCCGGCGCCAACCCCATGGAGCTGAAGCGGGGCATCGACCGGGCGGTCGAGGCCGTCGTGGAGCAGCTCAAGACGCTCTCGGTCCCCTCGGCCGGCAGGAAGGAGATCGCCCAGGTCGGCACCATC
The DNA here is from genome assembly GCA_046729675.1 of Gemmatimonadota bacterium. GTDB lineage: Bacteria > Gemmatimonadota > Gemmatimonadetes > Gemmatimonadales > GWC2-71-9 > CAVVWJ01. The sequence continues at coordinate 2,091 of JBKPGZ010000006.1, forward strand.
TCCGCGAACAACGACAAGGAGATCGGTACCCTGATCGCCGAGGCGATGGAGAAGGTGGGCAAGGACGGCGTCATCACCGTCGAGGAGGCCAAGGGCCTGGAGACCACGCTGGAGACGGTGGACGGTACGCAGTTCGACCGCGGCTACCTGTCGCCCTACTTCGTCACCGATCCGGAGAAGATGGAAACCGCCCTCGAGGATGCTTATCTGCTGATCCACGACAAGAAGATCTCCTCCATGAAGGAGCTCCTGCCCATCCTCGAGAAGGTCGTACAGGGCGGGAAGCCACTCCTCATCATCGCCGAGGATGTGGACGGCGAAGCGCTGGCGACGCTGGTGGTGAACAAGCTCCGCGGCACGCTCAAAGTCGCCGCCGTCAAGGCGCCGGGCTTCGGTGACCGCCGCAAGGAGGTACTGCGGGACATCGCGGTGCTCACCGGTGGCCAGGTGATCTCCGAGGAAGTCGGCTTCAAGCTGGAGAACGTCGTCCTCACCGACCTCGGCCGCGCCAAGCGGATCGTGGTGGACAAGGACAACACCACCATCGTCGACGGCAAGGGCAAGCCCGACGATATCCAGGGCCGGATCAACGAGATCAAGGCGGCGATCGAGAAGACCACCAGCGATTACGACCGGGAGAAGCTGCAGGAGCGATTGGCCAAGCTCTCCGGCGGCGTGGCGATCATCAACGTCGG
>JBKPGZ010000007.1:0-4129 GCA_046729675.1 Gemmatimonadota bacterium
CTTCGGTCGACGTGTACTCCTCGAACGGCGTCGGCAAGATCGGGAACAAGCTCTACTTCTCGGGCGGCAAGATCAGCGCGGGGACCCTGCCGGATTTCACCAATCGACTCTGGGCCTACGACTACACCCAGGATCGGATGATCCGCAAGGCCGACATGCCCATCTTCAGCGCCGAGGGCGTCACCGGCGTCATTGACAACCGGCTCTACGTGCTGCCGGGCGCCTGCTCCGGCAACGCCTATCCCAACCCGGGCAACTGCGCCGAGGAGCCCACCCGACGGTTCTACCGGTATGATCCGGGCACCAATACCTGGATCAGCCGGCGGCCGGCTCCGCACTATCACCGGGGAGGCGCGGCGGCCGTCCTCGCCGGCAAGCTCTACGTGGCGGGAGGCCTCGGACCAGGATTGGTCGGCGTGGCCGACTTCGACGTGTACGACCCTGAGACCAACAGCTGGCGCACCCTGACTCCGCTCCCGACCGCTGGACCGGCTCGGGGGGTGGCGCTCGGAGGTCAGTTCTACGCCCTGGTCGTGCGCTATGACGGGACCACTCCGGATTTTCGCCTCTACGCCTACAGTCCCGTCACCGGCCAGTGGAAGGCCAAGGCGCCGCCCGAGGTGATCGGGTCGGCCACGAAAGTGATCCTGAACGGAATCGCACGGATCTTCACGGCCACCGGCAATCAGAGCGCGATGTTCACTCCGTGACTGCTTCGCTCGTGGGCAATGAAAAACGGCCTGGCGATGGGCCAGGCCGTCAGGCGAGTGCGCCGCGTAGGAATCGAACCTACAACCTAGTGATTAAGAGGCCGTTGCAGCAAGCCCGAGCCGCGCAGATGCCGCAGGTTCGCGCAATCGTAATTCGGCCCCAGACTGAGGACCCACGGGCGCACGCCGTTCCCAGCAGGGCCAGCACGCTGGCCGTCACAAAGTGTCGAAGAATCATGGCTTGCCTACCCTCCCGGGAGTTCTGTCACACAACGGTTCGTAATTGCGGGCTACTCGGCGCGCTTTTCGCCGGTCGCTCCCACTAGCTCAGTCCCCCCGCTGCCAAATGTAGAGGCCGAACAGGCCGAGGCCGGCGCCGCCGATGGCGATCGCGGTGCCGGCGTCACCGCCGACCAGGAGGCCGGTGATCATCAGGGCGCAGCCCACGATGGCGGCGGCCTTGCCTTCGCTAGAGCTAATGCGGGCGGCGGAGGCGTTGACCGTGAGCGGTGCGTGGTCCTCGGCCGAGAAGCTGAGGTGGGTAGCGGCGAGCGTGGGGGCCAAGGAGGTCGTGGGGGCAGCCGCTGCGGCCGGGCTCGGTGCCGGGGCCTGCGCGGCTGCGGGATGCGAGACGGCCAACGCGAGGATCACAGCGCCGGCGGCGCAGGACCAAGGGGGTCGAAGCATCGTCGCTCTCCGTGTGACCGTGATCACGTGGTTGTCGGCGGAGGCGCCCGAATGCACGTGCCCGCCCTCTGCAACCTCTATGATACCGCATAAACACACCCACGCCAGATCCCTACGCCAAACTCTCGCTCGGCGACCGGCTCGTCCCGAGAAGCACCGGCAAGTGGAGCCCCAGGCCAAGCCCCACCAGACCCCGATTGCCAGCGCGAGCACAAGATCGTCGTGCGCGCCACCGCGAGACTCACCCTTGGGTGATTTATCCCCCCGAGGCGATGCCCCGGAGCCGCTGCCGGGCTACGTCTGGGTCGACACCCCCGGGAAGGTGCTGCATGTTGAGGCTTCACGGCTCGAGTTCCGAAACGATCCACCGCCGTTATAGCCCGTAGCTGATGCGGCCTGTCGAGAGGCGGGTTCCTGTAGGAGGCTTCGACCATGGAATGCCCCAAGTGCCAAGCCCGAATGGAAGCGGTTCGGTTCGAAGACATTGAAGTGGATCGCTGTGTCCGGTGTGGCGGCCTCTGGTTTGACGTCTTGGAACAGGAAGAGCTGAGGGGGCGGGCTGGATCCGAGGCCATCGATACGGGGCCCACGTGGCAAGCCGCGATGCACGACGTTCAACCGAGGGTGTTCTGCCCGATTGATGGGGCCTTGATGATTCGGATGGTCGACGCAGCTCAACCGCACATCTGGGTGGAATCCTGCCCGGTGTGCCGTGGCACCTTCTTCGACGCGGGCGAGTTCACGGACTTCAAGGAGCGTACAATCGCGGAGCTCTTCCGGCGTGGGCACCGATGACAGCGATATTGCCTACGATTTCAAAGAGGAGGAGCGGGACCCAGAGCGGATGATACGCGGCCGCGCCGGGCGTGGTCACCGCCGACCAGTACCCCCGGGTAAAGAGAGGCAAGTGGATGGTGGCGAGGCCGAGCAGGCAGTAGACAGAGGTGAATACCAGTCCGAGAATGGGAAGAATCAGCCAGCCGCCAATGCCCGGTCGGCAGGCAGAGGCCGCTCGTGGATGCTCGGGTCCTACCGACCCCGCACAACGTCCATTCTGTGTACGATCTCCTGCAGCCTGGCCGCCGCTGGGCCAGTCTCAGGACAAGTCATCGACTGAGCAATTCCGCACTCGCCCGTCGATGATGCGCCGCGCGAACTCACAACAACCGGTAATGGCCGATTCTTCTGTGGGGTAGGTCCTAGGGCCGCTGAAGGCCCGCAAGCCCGTGTGGCGGCCAATCAAGAGATCAAGGGTCCAGCGTCCGGAGCCACGGATCTGAAACGTGCGCGCCGTGATGGCGAAGCCGTTGTACAAGACGGGATTCAATTGCAGGCCCGAGCAGAGGACTCTTGAAGTAGACCGGGCGGACGCCCAGTTGGACCGGCGGTCGTTACGAGCGGGCCGGCGATTGGACCGCTTGGGCCGCCCTCTACTCCGAAGATGGAGTCTTGCAACCGCCGAACGCCCCGACAGTCAAAGGGCGCGCCGATATCGCGAACCGGTACCATTGGGTAGCCATCCTCCGCGCAGGTAGGCACGACTACTCCTCCAGCGCCCGATCCAGCCCCGCCACCGCGAGCCTTGACCGCTGCTCAACTGGCATGATGGCCGTAACTGCACAGGTTGTTCCCCGAGAACACCGCGTGTCCGAATTCGCAGACGCGAGCCGGGGCAGCCGGCCGGTTTCTCCGGAACTGCTCGAAGACGTCGCGGGCCAGACCCCTTTCGAACATCCGCTGGATGGACCTGAGAATTCGCATGATCTTCCCCCTGTTGAGGCTATAGCTGGGCTGACAATTCGGATCTTGCCCCGGCCGAGGCCGGGCCGAGCCTTGCTACGTTTTCAGCTGCCGGACCCTTCTGGCCCGCCACGACGTCGAACTCTACCCGGTCACCCTCGGTCAGGCTCTTGAAGCCCTGGCCCTGGATCGCCGAATGATGGACGAAGCAGTCCTTCTGACCGTCCTCGGGCGTGATGAAGCCGAAGCCCTTGGCGTCGTTGAACCATTTGACCGTGCCTGTAGTGCGCATTGTTCCTACTCCTTACCAATGGTGTAATCGGGAGGTGCGGCCCTGCTACTGACGAGCGATCCACTGCCGCCACCGGGCACGGTCCAGCTCCCAGGCCGCCCGCCGCCGAGCGCGGACGCCGGCGAAGCCGCGATAGGTCACGGCCGAAACCGCGGCGGCCAGCGCCACCGCGAGGAATGCAACAAGAATTGTCGAAGTCATGTGTCCGCTCTTTCGATCTATGGGGTGCGATCCACGGCGCCAAAATGCAGCGGGTCCCTGAGGCTCTGCCATTCCCGATAGTAGTAAAGGGGCGTCGGCCTCCTGCCGTTGAACCTCAGCCGCTTGAGAAACGCGACTTCGCTCTCCGTCGCGCCGCCGCTGAGGGTGGGATCATGAAGAAATTCGGTGAGCCCGGGTTCTTCGCCGGCCAACTGGCCAGGTTCCCGCTCGACGAACTCGAATCGTTTCACATGTCCGGAGACCACCCTGGGGTTCAGGGCGACGTCCAGCGCAAAGGTCGCGAGGTCGATGTCCCAGGACTCGATCAGCGGCTCCAGGAACGCGACGCACTGTTCTCGGGATAGATGGAAAATGTCGGTATCCAGGAACTCGAGGATGATGACGCGCATCTCCTCGAAGCTTCGGCCGCTGACGTCCGCGACCATGCGGAGCCAGTACTCGTTGCCCAGCTCTTCCTTGGCCACGGCCGTGACTACGT
>JBKPGZ010000008.1:0-3779 GCA_046729675.1 Gemmatimonadota bacterium
ATAAAGTCGCCCGGCTCCGAATATTGTTTCATCCGGCAACCCGGCTCCATGGAGGTCCGATGGGCGATCCCTACTCTCAGGCACCCTCGCCGGGCAGCTGGGTTCTGGTAGGTGTCAGTTGGGCGCTGGTTGGAATTCCCCTGCTCTGGGGTATCTGGACCACCCTCGCGAAATCGGCGGTGCTTTTCCGGTAGCCGGCCCCCGCACCCATAGCGCAAACTTTTGCAGCATATGAAGTTGGGTCAGGTAAGGGGGACCGAAGTGAAGCCGGTGTCTGGTTTTAGGGGCTTGACGCCCGGACCCCGTCGAACAAATTGTAAGCCGTTCATTCACTTAGCACTTCGCTGAACCACCCGGCGCCGTCCACAGACGCGCCGATCCCGCGGCCGTGGAGCCGCGCCAGCGACATCGTACATGCACACCGCCCGGGCGGCCTCGTGGGCCGGCCGGATCACACGCCGGCCCCTCCAGCCGGCGGGCGAACCTTGAGATTCGAGGGAGAGTGCGAGTAGCGATGAGGCCGGGTTGGTCGGTGGTTCCGCTGAGTGCCCAGCCGAATGGGCGAACCTCCTTCGAGCATACCCCCCGCCGGGCAGGACGGTCATACCGCCGTCGCAGCGCCTCCGCGCGTCGCGACGGCGTGCCGCGTCGGGGCAGACGGTTTCTTGGGGCCGTGTAGGGCGTAGCACCGGCCGGCGGGCTCGTGGGCCTCCGGCCATGTCGTACGCAGGATGACTCGCTGGTGGGAGAAGGCCCATTGGGTCGGGGGCAGGTGGGGCCCGAGGTACGGACCGCATTCGTGGAGGGATTCCTGGCCGGAACGGCATTGGCCAGGCGGCGGAGCGACACTGCTCCCAGCAGGCGCTCCGAGCGCAGCGACAGGGCTGCGAATGGACCGGCCGCTCGGCCGGTCTGACCGGGCGAGGGGGATTGCCGCCACCCCGGCGGATCCGAATCCCCTGTGGCGCTAACGTTTCGCGAGCCGGATCGTCGACCGGCCCGCATTCGGGGAGGTGAACTCGATACCGACGCGCCCGAACTGAGGCTCCGCGCCCGAGCGCGGCCGAGTGGCAGGTGCTGGAATTCGTCCCGGAGTCTGACTGTCGTTGGCGGTCATTTCTTCACTGAGGGAGACGCACCTATGAAGCGAGTCGCACTGTTGTGCATGGGTCTGGTCCTCGGCGCGGCCACCGCGGCCGAAGCCCAGCTCACGATGCAGATGAGCAACGGCTGGAGCTTCACCTTTGCCGGGAACGTGAACTCGTTCCTCTATTACACCAAGAGCGGCGACGACGGCACTACGGTCACACCAGGCGGTCTCGTACCGGACGCAGCGACCGGCGTCACCAATGTAACCCGTATAACAGTCGGCCTACTTCCGGCCTTTGCAGTGTTTGATGCCAAGGGTAAGGAAGGTGAGACAGATCTCGGCATACATTTCGGGTTCGCGCCTTCCGTCCAGTGCGGCATTGGTGTGAACGACTGCTTTGGCACTACCATTGACATGCGTCAGGTATTCCTGACCGTCGGAGGAACTTGGGGTCAACTGCTCGTGGGCCGGGAGCTCGGGCTGTTTGGTCGCCAGAACATTCTGACCGATCAGACTCTCTTCGGTGTTGGCGGTTCCGGGGCCGGCGTCGGACCTGGGGACTTCGGTGAACAAGGTGGAAGCACTACCCTTGGCCGTATCGGGTATGGGTACGTCTACCCGCAGTTCCGCGCCCAGATGACCTACTCGACGCCCGCAGGGAAGCCAGGGCAACTCTCTATCGGCCTGTTCGAGGCGGCGGCGCTCGAGGGATTCGGAAACACCCGTCTTCCCCGAGTCGAGGGTGAGTTCGTGTGGAGCTCGGATCGGGTGAAATTGTGGGTCGGTGGGACGCTCCAGAGCGTTAAGACGGCTCCTGTGGGAACCACCAACAGCCTTGCGTCCTATGGTGGGTCTGGGGGACTTCGCTACGGAACGGCGACCTTTTCGCTGACCGGCTCCGGCTACTATGGGAAGGGCCTCGGCACTACCTTCTTCGGACTCAACGGCACCGACGGCGGCGTCGAAGGTAATGATGATGCCCGTGACTCGTATGGCTACATCGGCCAACTGACCTTTACACCCACCAACAGCAAGGTGACCCTGGCGGGCAGCTATGGCTCGAGCTTCCTCGCGAACAGCGACAACGAGCTCGATTTCAAGACGGAAAACACCCTGATCTCGGGTGGCATATACTACCAGGCAACCAAGTCACTGAAGGCCGTCGGGGAGTTCAATTACGAATTGACGAAGGGCCACGATGCCACCGAGGGGACAGAGGACAATACCCGCATCACTCCCGCTGTAGGCTTCATGCTGTTCTTCTGAACCGAAGGTTTGTACTGTTCCTTGCACTTCGAGCGACCCTCTTCGGAGGGTCGCTCGCTTTCACCGACCCGAGCTGTGAGGTACGATCTTGTCCCTATCCCGAGTTCCTCCGGTGTTCTTCCTGCTCCTCACAGCCTGCGGCCGAGCTGCGAGCACGGCTTCCACGGCTCCCACCCAGCTTGCACCAGCGGAAGCCTTTCGCTGCGTCATGAAGGGCTTCCAGGAACTTGGCTTTCAGCGGACGATGTACGACGAGGAAGAGCTGCGCACCAGCGCCAGGAGGGAGAACCCGAAGATCACATTCTCCGATACCAGATGGCGCAAGACCTGGGATCGCCTCGATGTTCAGGTCTCGCAGGCCGAAAAGGGAGCTCTACTTGGGATCCAATCTGTAACCGAGGCGGAGTATTTCACTCAAACTGGAAAGCTCGTCGAGCCTGTCTCCACCAGCAAAGACGTGCAGGAAGCCGCCCAGAAACTTGGGTCGCGATGCAGCGGCTCGGTGCCCGTCAGCCCCGATTCGGTGCCGCCGGCCTCACCGTCTGGCTCCGGGAGTTGACGTAACGCCCGACGAGTCAGCGAGCGGAGCCGCCTCTCGCTGGCGCTACATCTGACCGAGAACGACTGAGCGAACGTGGCAGCACTTAGTGGATTCCCCTTCTCATCCGGGCTAGCTTTCCACGGTTACACGACGATCCGCGATTTCCGGAGAATGAGCGAGTGGCGGTTCCGCTGGTACAACTGACCCGCTCGGCGCCGCCGGCGCCGAGCGGTCCCTCCCCCGAAGCCCCGGCGCCGCTGCCGGCGCGAAAGGGAAGTTCAAGTTCGAGCCGACGACAGCACGTCACGCGACGGCGGCCGCACCTGGAGCGAGCCGAACCTCCTGACCTATACCAATGCGGCGAACTTCATCCACGACAAGGAGTGGATCGCCGCGGGACCGAACGGAAGGGTGACCGTCACCTGGACGCGGTTCAACTTCGGCCGCAGGCCGCCGCCTACCGCGAGTCGCCGATCGTCGCCGCGTACTCGAAGGACTTCGGCAAGACCTGGAACCGCCAGGGCTCTCCGGTGTCCGACGCCGCGCATCCGTTCGACCAGGGATCGCAGGTGCAGTACGGACCCGACGGGGCGATCTATGTCGCCTACGAGGCTGGCTCGCCCACGACGAACTACGCGACCGATGCGCTCGTCGTCGCACGTTCGACGAACGACGGCCAGAGCTTCGAGACGAAGGAACTTGCACGCGTGTACGACGACCTGGACTGCTACCCGATCTTCGCGGGGAGTCAGACGCTGTCTGACATGCACTTCCGGCTCAACAGCTATCCGTCGCTGAGCGTCGATCCGGTCACGGGCGCGCTGGCGCTCGTCTGGACCGACCAGCAGGGATCCGGAAACTGCGGGACCGGCGGAACGTCGT
>JBKPGZ010000009.1:0-7584 GCA_046729675.1 Gemmatimonadota bacterium
GGCGGCCCGGCGGCCCGGCGGACCGGGGCACCGGCGGCCGGAGGCCACCCCTGTCAACCGCAGCGAAGCGTGGGATCTTCTGCGCGGTTTACCAAGAACGGGTGGGAAGATCCCTCGTCGCTTGCGCTCCTCGGGATGCCACTCTCCCACCCGCCGGTCCGCCCGACCGCCCGACCGCCTTACTTTCCCTCATGCCCATCGCCACGATCAACCCCGCCACGGGGGAGACCCTTCGCACCTTCGAGCCGTTCACCGCCGAGCAGATCGAGACCAGGCTCGAGCGCGCCGCGGAGGCCTATCGGCGACACCGGCGCACCACGTTCGCGGAGCGCGCCCGGCTGATGTCCAAGGTCGCCGACATCCTCGAGGGCGAGAAGGAAGCGCTCGGCAGGCTCATGGTGACCGAGATGGGGAAGCCGCTCAAGGCCGGGGTGGAGGAGGCGGCGAAGAGCGCCTGGGGCTGCCGCTACTACGCCGAGCACGCCGAGCGGTTTCTCGCGGACGAGGAAGTGAAGACCACGGCGTCACGGAGCTACGTGACCTGGCAGCCGATCGGCCCGGTGCTCGCGATCATGCCCTGGAACTTTCCCTTCTGGCAGGTCTTCCGCTTCGCAGCTCCCGCGCTGATGGCGGGCAACGTCGGCCTCCTGAAGCACGCTTCCAATGTTCCCCAGTGCGCGCTTGCGATCGAGGACATCTTCCGCCGCGCGGGGTTTTCTCAAGGCGTCTTCCAGGCGCTACTGATCGAGACCGACCAGGTGCGCAAGGTGATCGAGGACCCGCGCGTCGCCGCCGTTACTCTCACGGGCAGCAACACCGCCGGCAGCCACGTGGCCTCGGCCGCGGGCAAGGTGATCAAGAAGACCGTGCTCGAGCTCGGCGGCAGCGACCCCTTCATCGTCATGCCGGATGCGGATCTCCCGGCCGCGATCGCCACCGCCGTCAAGGCGAGGATCGTGAACAACGGCCAGAGCTGCATCGCCGCGAAGCGGTTCATCGTCCATGAGGCGGTGGCCGACGAGTTCGAGCGCGGGTTCACGGCCGGGATGGCGGGGCTCACGGTAGGCGATCCCATGGAGGCCGGAACCGACATCGGGCCGTTGGCTACCGAGGCGCAGCTCCGCACGATCACCGATCAGGTGGATCGCGCGGCCCGGGCAGGCGCCCGGCTCCTCACCGGCGGGCGCAGGCTCGATCGCCAGGGCTGGTACTACGCGCCCACGGTGCTCGGCGACCTCACACCCGAGTCCCCGATCTTCCGCGAGGAGGTGTTCGGTCCGGTGGCGCTGCTCTTCCGGGTCCGAAGCGGCGAGGAGGCTATCCGCTTGGCGAACGACTCTCCGTTCGGCCTCGGCGCCAGCGTCTGGACCCGGAGCGACGCGGAGCGGCAGCGGTTCGTCAGGGAGATCGAGTCCGGCATGGTGTTCGTCAACGCCATGGTCGCCTCCGATCCGCGGGTACCGTTCGGCGGGGTGAAGGAGTCGGGCTACGGTCGGGAGCTGAGCCCCCTGGGAATTCGGGAGTTCATGAGCGCGAAGACCGTTTGGGTCGCGTGACCTGGCGCACACCCGTTCGGCGGGTTATCAGGTTATGATCCATCTGTTACGTGCCCGTGACTAGCACGCGGGCCGGACCGAATCCTGGAACCCGAGAGGGCACATGTACATAGACCCTTCCACCGGAAGCCTCGTGCTTCAGGTGCTCGCCGCGGGCGCCCTGTCCGCCGTCGCCCTGTTCGGTCGGCTCCGCGAAGGCCTCAAGCAGTTCGTTCGTTCGCTGTTGCCGCGCCGATGGGCGCAGAAGCGCTAGGCGCGTCCTACCGCGACCCCAGCGGATTCGTCTATACCAGAGACGGGACGCTCTACCGCCAGGTCAATCGCGTCTTCCAGGAGCGTTACAAGGCCTTCCTCGACTCGGGGCTCTACACCGAGCTCGTAGAGGGCCGGCTCTTGGTGCCCCACCGTGAGATGTCGCTCGATCTCGCGGCCTCGGCCGAGGCCGTGGCCGTGCTCGAGCCCGAGCGGGTGCCGTTCGTTTCCTACCCCTATGAGTGGTCGTTCGGGCAGCTGCGTGACGCCGCCCTCCTGACGCTCGAGCTGCAGGAACGGGCATTGGCTCGCGGCCTGACGCTCCGGGACGCCAGCGCCTACAACGTGCAGTTCGTTGCAGGCCGCCCCCTCTTCATTGACACGCTGTCCTTCGAGCCGCGTGAGCCCGGCGCCCCATGGGTGGGGTACCGGCAGTTCTGCGAGCATTTCCTGGTGCCCCTGGCGCTCATGAGCCGGGTGGACGTGCGACTCTCCGCCCTGCTGCGCTCTCACCTCGAAGGGATCCCGCTCGACCTCGGGAGCCGGCTGCTGCCGCGTCGCACCTGGCTCCGGCCCGGCCTGCTCTTCCACGTCCACCTGCACGCGATGGCGCAGCGCCGGTACGCGGATCGCGGGAGCGGTGCGGTGCAGGGAGGGGAGCCGGGCGCCGTCTCGAGACGTGGCGTCAGCCCGGCTGCGGCGACCGGACTGGTGCGCAGTCTCCGGAGCGCAGTCCAGTCGCTCGACTGGACCCCGGCCGGCACCGAGTGGGCCGACTACACCCAGGACAACAATTACACGACCGCAGCGGCGGAGTCGAAGCGGCAGACCGTGATCGAGCTGGTGCGCGGGCTCGATGCCCGTACGCTCTGGGATCTGGGCGCCAACACCGGCGAGTACAGCCGGGCGGCGCGCCAGTTGGTCCCCAGCGTGATCGCGTTCGACATCGATCCCGCGGCAGTGGAGCGGAACTACCGCCGGATCAAGGCGGAGAATGAGTCCGGCATCCTGCCTCTACGGCTGGATCTCACCAATCCTTCGCCGGCGCTCGGCTGGGCCCACCGCGAGCGGTTGAGCCTGGAGGAGCGCGGCCCGGCCGATGTCCTGCTCGCCCTCGCCGTGGTGCACCACCTCGCTATCGGCCACAATCTCCCGCTGGAGCGAGTCGCGGGCTTCTTCGCCAGGGTGGGGCGGAGCCTCATCATCGAGTTCGTCCCCAAGAGCGATTCCCAGGTGCGCCGACTCCTACGCGACCGGGCCGACATCTTCCCGGACTACACCCGGGATGGCTTCGAGGCGGCCTTCCGGAGTCACTTCCGCATCGAGCGCGCGGTGCCGGTGGCCGAGTCGGAGCGCACCCTGTACCTGATGACCCCGCTGCCATGGCACGACGCATGACCGCCCGGTGGGCGAAGACGTACCCCCTTCTCGTCGCGTTCGTCCCCATCTTCTACTGGGCCGCTAGGAATTCCGGCAAGTACGAGGTAGGGGACTTGGCCTTCCTGCTCGGGATCACCGGGGCGACCTGCGCGGTCGTGTACGGGCTGGCGGCGCTCGCTTCGCGCGGGCGGGCCGCGACGGGGCTCCCGGCGTTCGTGACGCTGCTCTGGGTCGCCTGGTTATTCGGCTACCGGCCGATCGCGGGGAGGCTGACCGACAGTGCGGCCGAACCGATGCACCTCGTCCTCGTGCCCGTGGGGCTCGCGCTCTGCGCGGCGGTGGTGTGGTGGGTCCGTCGCCGCGAGGGGTTGCTGGACGGGCTGGGGCGCTTCCTCACCCTGATGAGCGCGCTCATGCTGGGGTGGTCCACCTTCCAGATCGGCCGCGGCTGGCTGCAGGGTCGTGAGCAGGTCGCCGGGAGCACCCTAGCCCGGGAGCTGGCGCGGCCGATCGAGGGACCCGCGACCGCGCCGGGGCCCCGGCGCGACATCTACCTGATCGTGGTCGACGAGTACGCCAACTCCGATGTCCTTCGCGAGCGGTTCGGCTACGACAACCGGCCGTTCGAGGACAGCCTGCGCGCGCTGGGCTTTCACGTGCCCCGGCTGGTGCGGAGCAACTATCTCCACACCCTCATCTCGCTTCCCTCCCTGCTCAACGCGGCGCACCTCGACCGGCTGGGGCGGGAGGTCGGTCGGAAGGCGGGCCATCCGAAGCTGCCCGACCATCTGCTGGAGCACGGCCGGGTGCCCCGCTATCTCCAGCAGCACGGCTACGAGTATGTCTTCTTCCCATCCGACTGGTGGCCCTCCACCGCCGGGAGCTCGACGGCAGACGTCGTGTTCCATCCTTATCGCGGGTTCGACCTGATGCGGAGGATGAATCAGGGGGAGCTGGAGCGCAGGGTGCGCGGGCTTACGTTCCTGAGCTACTTCGACCGGAGCCACCACTGGGAGGCGGACCACGTCCGCCGCACCTTCGAGGCGATCGCCGAGCTGCCCCGGACGGGGACGGGCCCTCGGTTCGTCTTCGCCCATATTCTCAAGCCGCACAACCCCTACGTGTTCGGCCGGGAATGCGAGGTGCTGGCCCGCCAGAAGGAAGACGACGACGTGGGGCCTTACCTCGAGCAACTGGAGTGTGTGAACCGCCTGTTACTGGTGACCGTGCGCGGAATCCTGGCGACCTCGTCCGTGCCACCCATCATCCTCCTCCAGGGCGACCACGGCACCAAGCTCCTCCACGCCCCGGACTATCTCACGCCGGAGGAGGTGCCGCCAGCCGCGGCCCGCGAGCGCAGCGGCGCGTTCGGTGCCTACTACCTGCCGGAGGGCGGTGCCGAGGCCTTCGGCGACACCGTCACGGTGGTGAACGTCCTGGGGAACGTTCTGCGGTACTACTTCGGGGCCCACCTGCCCCGAGCGGGCGACGAGCAGTATCTCTCTCCTGCGGCGTTTCCCTACGATTTCCGTAGGGTGGATGCCCGTTGGCTGGCCGATGACGACCCCGAAGAGCTCAAGGTCCGCGCCGGCGGCTGACGTCCACCTCGACCCCGGGAGACTCGATGTCGCTCGCCTGCGCCGTCCGCCTCGCGGCCGGATGTCTCGTTCTCGCCGCCTGCGGCCCCACCGCCGCCCCCACGTCCTCGCCCGCTCCGCTCGCATCGGCGGAAGAAGTCCGCGAGATCGTCGGCGCGCTGGCGGCGGACTCCATGGAGGGCCGGCGCACCGGCACGCCGGGCTCGGCCCGCGCGTCGCGGTTGCTGGCGGAGCGGATGCGGCGCTACGGCCTGGAGCCGGCGGGCGACAGCGGGTACTTCCAGCGGGTGACGTACGAGGTCGCGCAGGGCCCCGAAGGGGAGACCCTGCGTCTCGCGCATGCCCACTCCGCGGACGCCGCCCGGCGAGTGGTGGATTACAACCTGGTCGGGGCGATCCGCGGCTCCGACCAGGCCCTCCGGAACGAGGCCGTGGTCCTCGGCGCGCACTTCGACCACGTGGGCGTGGGCCAGCCGGTGGAGGGAGACTCGATCTACAACGGCGCGGACGACGACGCGTCCGGTGTGGCGGCGGTGCTGGCCGCCGCGCGTGCCCTTGCCAAGGATCCGCCGAAACGCACCGTGGTGGTGCTGCTCACCAGCGGCGAGGAGTACGGCGTGCTCGGCACCCAGTGGTACCTTGAGCTGCCCAGGTTTCCGCTCGATTCGACGGTGGCGGACCTGCAGGTGGAGATGGTCGGCCGGCCGGACACGCTGGTCGGGGCGGGGAAGCTCTGGCTCACGGGCTTCGAGCGGTCCACCATGGGTGAAGCATTGAGCGCGGCGGGTCTCCCGGTGGTGGCGGACCCGCGACCGGAATTCCGGTTCTTCGAGCGGAGCGACAACATCGTGTTCGCCCTGCGCGGGATCCCGGCGCACACCCTGTCGTCCTTCGGCCTGCACCACGATTACCACCGGCCGTCGGACGAGCTGGAGCGGATCGACTTCGACCACCTCGCCCGTGCCGCGGACCTCGTGAGCCGCGCGGCACGCGTGCTGGCGGACGGCCCCCGCCCGACCTGGAAGCCGGGCGGCCGCCCCGCACCTTCGACCCCGCCCTGAGCCATGACGGTCCGCGACCTCGCCTGGCTGTTCAAGCGCGCGCTGGCGGGCTGGTGGAACGACAACGTCCCGCGGCTCGGCGCCTCGCTGGCGTACTACACCCTGTTCGCGCTCGCCCCCATCCTGATCGTCGCCATCACGATCGCGGGACTGGTCTTCGGCGCCGAAGCGGTGCAGCGGCAGGTGACGGCCGAGATCAGCGGTCTGGTGGGCGAGCAAGGCGGCAACGCCGTGCGCGCGATGCTGGAGGGCGCCTCGCAGCGGGGCGGCGACGGCATCGCGACAGCGGTTGGCCTGGTGACGTTCTTCCTGGGATCCACAGGGGCCTTTCTCGAGCTTCAGACCGCGCTCAACGCGATCTGGCGGGTGAAGCCGAAGCCCGACGCGAGCATCAAGGACATGCTGCTGCAGCGGCTGCTGTCGTTCGGCCTGGTGATCGGTGTCGGATTCCTGCTGTTGGTGTCCCTGCTCGTGAGCGCGGCGCTCAGTGCGCTCAACCGCTACATCGGCGGGCTGATGCCCCAGATCGCGGATATCTGGCAGGGCGTCAATGCGCTGGTATCGCTCGGGGTCGTGACCCTCCTGTTCGCGATGATCTATCAGTTCCTGCCCGACGTGGACCTGCGGCTGAGGCACGTCTGGGTAGGGGCGCTGGTGACGGCGGGACTGTTCAATATCGGCAAGTACCTGATCGGCCTCTATCTCGGCACCAGCGGGGTAGCGACGGCGTACGGTGCGGCGGGCTCGGTGGTGGTCTTGCTCGTATGGGTCTACTACTCGGCACAGACCGTGCTGCTGGGGGCGGAGTTCACCCGGGCCTACGTAGAGCGCTTCGGCGGCCCCCGCCCGAAGGTGTCGCCGCATGCCACAAAGGATCTCGCGCCCGAGGCAACGGGGGGGAAGGTGGGGGAAGGCGGGCGGGCAGTGAAAGAGTAGGCGGTCGGGCGGTCGGGCGGTCGAAGGTGCCTGTCATCCCGAGGAGCGCCAGCGACGAGGGATCCTCTCACCCGGTCTTCGATGACCGTCGAGAAGATCCCTCGCTCGCTCGGGATGACAGGGTTGGGTCGGTCCGCCCGACCGCCTACCGATGCGTCCTCCCCATCAACTTCTCCTCCTGCCGCGGCGCGTACTTCTCCAGGCTGGCCAGCAGCTTCCGCGGGTCAGAGTCCACCAGGATCATCTCCCGGTGCTCCCGGGTGAGGAAGCCTTCCCTCACCGCGTGGTCGAGGAACTCGATCAGGCGATCGAAGTAGCCGGCGACGTTGAGGATGCCGGACGGCTTGGCGTGGATGCCCAGCTGGCCCCAGGTGAGGATCTCGAAGTAGCCCTCCAGGGTGCCGATCCCGCCGGGCAGGGCGATGAAGCCGTCCGAGAGGTCGGCCATCTGGGACTTCCGCTGGTGCATCGAGGCCACCACGATCAGGTCGGGAATGCCGGTGTGGGCGGCCTCCTTCTTCATCAGCTGCTGCGGGATGATGCCGGTGACGTGACCGCCGTGCTCGTGCACCGCGTCGGCCAGCTCCCCCATGATGCCCACGCTGGCCCCGCCGTAGACCAGTTCGATGCCCTGGTCCGCGAGGAGCTTGCCGAGCTCTCGCGCGGCGGCCCCGTACTCGGGGCGCTCCCCGGCGTTGGTGCCGCAGAAGACGCAGATGCGGTTGAAGCGGGACGTGCGGTTGTCGTTGGCCATGGCTCGAGCGCTGGAGTTCGCCGTGGGTCCGGGTCTAGACTCCAGAC
>JBKPGZ010000010.1:0-5889 GCA_046729675.1 Gemmatimonadota bacterium
GCGGTCAGGTGGTCGGGTGGTCGCCGCGGATGCTCAGGCGTACCTGCATTCCGTCCTGCCGCTGTACGAGCTTGCCGTCCGACGATCCGACCACCTGACCGCCTGACCGCCTGACCGCCTGACCGCCTGACCGCCCGACCGCTCACGCCGCCGCAACCTCCTCGATCACGGAGTAGTCCTGCCGCCGGCGGTGGGGCTGATAGCCCGCGTCCCGGATGATGCGGTCGATCTCGGCCAGGGTGGTGCGGTAGGTGGTGCCTGCGGCGGAGACCACGTTCTCCTCCATCATCAGGCTCCCGTAGTCGTTGGCACCGAAGCGCAGGGCGATCTGCCCGACCTTGTGGCCCATCGTAACCCACGAGGACTGGAGGTTGGGGACGTTGGTCAGGACGATTCGGGCCAGCGCCAGGGTGCGGAGATAGGTCACCGCATCGGTCTTCCGGTAATGCGACATCTCCGGCGTCCCCTCGGGCTGGAGCGGCCAGCAGATAAACGCGGTGAAGCCGCCGGTGCGCGCCTGGAGCTCGCGCACGCGGAAGAGATGCTCCACCCGGTCGGCGTTGGATTCCCCGAGTCCGTACATCATCGTCACCGACGTCTTCATGCCCTGCCGGTGGGCCTCCTCCTGGACCCCGAGCCATTCCTCGGTCTGCGCCTTCTTCTTCGCCACTCGCTCGCGGATCTCGTCTACCAGGATCTCGCCGCCGCCACCCGGAATGCTGTCCAACCCGGCCTCCCGCAGCTCCCGCACCACATCGGACACGGAGAGCCCGAAGCGCTCGCCGAAGAAGACGACCTCGCTGGGCGAGAAGCCATGGATGTGGATCGGGTGGTTGCGCTTGATGTAGCGCATGAGGTCGAGGTACCACTCGAACGGGATGTAAGGGTTGTGACCACCCTGGAGGAGAATCTGCACGCCGCCGATCGCCTTGCACTCGTCGATCTTGGCGCCGATCTCCTCGAAGCTCAGCACGTACCCTTCGGCGTGACGGGGGCGGCGATAGAACGCGCAGAACTTGCAGTCGGCGACGCAGACGTTGGTGTAGTTGATGTTGCGGTCGATGATGTAGGTGACCGCATTCTCCGGGTGCTGGCGCCAGCGCTCCTCGTCGGCCAGCTGGCCCAGCTCCAGGAGTGGGGCACGCTCGTAGAGCTCGAGCAGCGCCTTGAACTCACTTGAGGTGCGGTCTACAAGATTCATGGTTACAGCCTCTTAGGTTCTGTCATCCCGAGCGAATGCGAGGGGTCTTGCTCGCCCTGGAAAGATCCCACGCATCCGCTCGGGATGACATGCTCATGCCGCCGAGATGAACGAAAGCGACCCGTCCGGAACCAGGCCCTCCTGCGCCAGCCGGCGGAAGAAGTCGGTGAGCCCGGCCAGGTGCCGGTAGGAGAGGGCGTAGTCCAGGTCGCCCAGATACTCGCGACAGGTCCGCTCCGCCACCCCGGTCTTGCGATGGGCCTCTCGAGCCAGCTCGTCCAGGTGCGCCAGCCCCCACGCTCGCGACTCCAGCAGCCCGCGATGCACCGCCTGCACCGCCGCGCCACCGGCGTCCCGCCGAGCGGCCCAGACGGCGAACACGAACGGGAGTCCGGTCCATTCCTTCCACGCTTCGCCGAGATCCACCCGCACGGGATAGCGTCCCTGGGCGCGCAGCAACAATGCGGCATCGCCGATCACGAGCACGGCCTCGTGCGGCAGCCCGGCCAGACTCTCCAGGTCCGCCGCCTCCGCCCGGGCGGTCGCGAAGTTGGGCCGCACGCCCCAGCGGTGGCGGCAGAGCAGGTCGAGCAGCAGCACCGAGGTTCTGGACGACGCGGTGATCAGGATGGTGCGGTGGTCCAGCTCCGCCAACGGCCGCCGGGAGAAGAGCGCCACGCTGTGGACCGGGCCGTCCGAGGTGATGGCGAGGTCGGGCAACAGGTGGTACTCGGCCGCGTTCCGCGCATACTCCACCGCCGAGACGACGCTGACCTGGAGCTCGCCCGCGGCGAGCAGGTCGTTGAGCTCGGCCGCCGTGCCGGAGACCAGCTCCGCGGGCACGCCCACCAGCCCGCGGTCGATCGCCGCGTAAACCGGATAGCAGTTGATCCAGGGGATGCGTCCGAGCTTCATGCGGCGTGCACCACCGGCAGCGAGGCTCCGCGGCGCAGGCCGGGCTCGGGCGGAGGATCGTCGAACTGCTCGCGCACGGGCTGGTAGAGGCTGTCGCGCTCCACCGGTCGCTTCCCCGCTCCGCGGATCAGCCGCACCAGCTCGAGATAGGGCATGTGCATGTCGGTCAGGGCGCCGGCCTCGTGGTAGATCCGCTCGTAGACCACCGTCCCTTCCACGTCGTCGCAACCGAAATCGAGCGCGATCTGCGACAGGAACGGCGTCACCATCGGCCAGTGGGTCTTCACGTGCGGAACGTTGTCGAGGAACAGACGCGCCACTGCGATGTTCTTGAGATCCTCGTAGCCGGTCGTCGCGGTGCCGACCCGCCCCATCTCCTCACCCAGCTCGTTGTGATCGGGGTGATAGGCCAGCGGGATGTAGGTGAGAAAACCGCCGGTCTCGTCCTGAAGGGCCCGGAGCTGCGAGAGGTGGGCGATCCGGTCGTCCGCCGTCTCCACGTGGCCGTACAGCATGGTGCAGTTGGTCGGGATGCCAAGCTCGTGGGCGACGCGATGCACCCGGAGCCATTCCTCGCCGGTGAGCTTCCGCTCCGCGATGGTGGCCCGCACCGCCGTGCTGAAGACCTCGGCCCCGCCGCCGGGCAGGCTGGTGAGCCCCGCTTCGCGCATGGCCAGCAGCACCTCGCGCTCGGAGATCTTCTCGATCCGCGCCAGGTGGGCGATTTCGACCGCGGTCAGCGCCTTGATGTGCACCTGCGGGTGCCGCTCCTTGAGCCCCCGGATCATGTCCGTGTAATAGCTCAGGCGGAGCTTCGGATGGAGGCCGCCGACGATGTGGAACTCGCGAGTGGGCATCCCGCGGGCCTGCTCGGCCTCCTGGAATACCTCCTCCAGGGAGCGGGTGTAGGCGCCTTCCTCTTTCGGCATCCGGGCGAAGGAGCAGAACACGCAGGTGTTCCGGAGGACGCAGACGTTGGTGGGGTTGATGTGCTGGTTAGCGGAGAAGAACACCCGGTCGCCATTCTTCCGCCGGTTGGCGAAGTCGGCGAGGGTGCCTAGGCCGAGGAGATCGGTGGTCTGGTAAAGCGCTACGCCTTCTGCCGACGAGAGGCGCTCACCTCCCGCCACCTTTTCGGCGATGGGACGCAGCTGGGGGTCGCGCAGGCGCACCTCAGCGAGGGGACCGGACATCCTATCTCCTTGCGGCTACGTAGGTAACGATCGCTTCAAATGTACGTTGTCCCCCTGAACGAAGTGAAGGGGACCATGGCGGCCATGGTCCCCTTCGCGGAGTCTACCCTGAGCGCAGCGAATGGGCTCAGGGTAACAACTCCCGATTACGACCGGAAGGCGCTCAGCGCCAGCGTCACGTTGTGCCCGCCGAACCCGAACGAGTTCGACAGCGCCACGTCGATCTGCCGGTCCACCTTCCGGTTGGGCGCGCAATCGAGATCGCACTGGGGATCTGGCGTGAACTGATTGATGGTGGGCGGGATGGTGCCGCAGGTGGCCGAGAGCAGCGAGACCCCGAACTCCAGCGCGCCAGCCGCGCCCAGCAGATGACCGGTCATCGACTTGGTCGAGCCGAAAATGAGCTCGCGCGCGTGGTCGCCGAAGACCGCCTTCACCGCCTCGGTCTCGGCGATGTCGCCCTGCTCGGTGGAGGTGCCGTGGGCGTTGATGTAGTCCACGCGGCCGGGCTCGATCCCGCCGTCGTCGAGGCACGCGCGCATGGCCCGCTGGGCACCCTCGCCGTGCTCCGCGGGCGAGGTGATGTGGTAGGCGTCGCCGCTCGCGCCATAGCCCAACAGCTCGCCCAGGATGCGGGCGCCGCGAGCCTCCGCATGCTCCAGGGTCTCCAGCACCACGATGGCTCCACCGTCCGCGAGGACGAAGCCGTCGCGGTCCTGGTCGAAGGGCCGGCTCGCCGTTTCGGGCGAGTCGTTGCGGCTGGAGAGCGCCTTCATGTTGGAGAAGGCCGCTACGGTGAGGCCGGTGATGGATGCCTCGGCACCGCCGGTGACCATGACGTCCGCCAGGCCGTGCCGGATCAGGTTGAACGACTCGCCGATCGCGTGCGCCGACGAGGCGCAGGCGGACACGGTGGCGAAGTTGGGTCCCTTGAATCCGTAGCGGATGGACACCAGCCCGGCGGCGATGTCCGGGATGAACATCGGGACGAAGAAGGGGGAGACCCGGTCCGGCCCCTTGGTGACGTAGGCCTTGCAGTTCTCCTCATAGGTCTGCATCCCGCCGATGCCGCTTCCGATCACGACACCGGTGCGGTTGGGTGCCGGCACGTCCCGGTCGAGCCCGGCCTGGGTGACCGCCTGGTGAGCCGCCCCGAGCGCGAACTGCGCGAAGAGGTCGTACCTCCGCGCTTCCTTCTTGTCCATGTACAGGAGGGGATCGAAGCCCTTCACCTCGCAGGCGAAGCGGACGGAGAGCTGCGAAGGATCGAACTTGCGGATCGGTGCCGCTCCCGGCATACCCGCCAGGAGCGCGGACCACGTGGACTCGACGTCATTCCCCACCGGTGTCACCAGGCCGAGGCCGGTGACGACAACACGACGCGTCAATTTACTTCCCGATCTTCTCGTGCAGGTAATTCATGGCGTCGCCGACGGTGCGCAGCTTCTCGGCATCCTCGTCGGGAATGTCGATGTCGAACTCCTTCTCGAAGGCCATGACCAGCTCGACGGTGTCCAGACTGTCCGCGCCGAGGTCCTCCATGAAGCTCGCCTCGCTGGTCAGCTTCTCGCGCTCCACGCCCAGCTCCTCGACGATGATGTCCTTAACCTTCTCTTCGACGTTGCTCATGTGGTCCTCGATTGGGGATTCAGGGTCACGTCAGACGACCAGACCGCCGTCCACCACCAGCACCTGGCCGGTGATGTAGGAAGCGAGATCGGAAGCGAGGAACAGGGCCGCACCGGCCACGTCCTCGGGCCGTCCCAGGCGCCCCAAGGCGATGCCCTGTAATAATGTGGCCTTCGCGGCCTCGGGCAAGCCGCTGGTCATGGCCGTTTCGATGTAGCCGGGGGCGATGCAGTTGGCCAGGATTCCGCGTCCGGCATACTCCTTGGCCACCGACTTGGTGAACCCGATCAGACCCGCCTTGCTGGCGGCGTAGTTCGCCTGCCCCTTGTTGCCGGACAGGCCGACCACGCTGGTGACGTTGATGATGCGCCCGCTTCGGCGCTTCATCATCCCTTTGATGGCGACTCGCGTGGTGTGGAACGCGCCCTTCAAGTTCGCGTCCAGCACCGCGTCCCAGTCGGCGTCGGTGAGCCGGAGCAGGATATTGTCGCGGGTAAGTCCGGCGTTGTTCACCAGGATGTCCACCGGCCCGAGCGCGGATTCCGCTGCCGTGATCGCGGCCTCCACCTGCTCCGCCACCGCGACATCGCAGCCGACGCCGGCGGCACGGTCTCCCAGCTCGGCCGCGACTGACTTCGCGCGCTCCGCGTCCCGCCCCACGACCGCGACCTTCGCGCCGGCGCCGTAGAAGGCGCGTGCGATGGCGAGGCCGATCCCGCGGGTGCTGCCGGTGACGAAGGCGGTCTTGCCGGTGAGGTCGATGTTCATGGGCAGCCCGATGTCATCCCGAGCGAACGCGAGCGATCCTGCCGGCCTTCGATACCGGGCCGGTAAGATCCCTCGCTCCGCTCGGGATGACAGAGTCTCATGCGAGAAACTTTTCCACTTCGTCCGCCGTCCCCAG
The DNA here is from genome assembly GCA_046729675.1 of Gemmatimonadota bacterium. Classification (GTDB taxonomy): domain Bacteria; phylum Gemmatimonadota; class Gemmatimonadetes; order Gemmatimonadales; family GWC2-71-9; genus CAVVWJ01. The sequence continues at coordinate 5,843 of JBKPGZ010000010.1, forward strand.
CGTCAGGCTGCGCGCGCCGGGCACGATCCGCTTGAGCAGCCCCGAGA
>JBKPGZ010000011.1:0-7959 GCA_046729675.1 Gemmatimonadota bacterium
GCGCTGCCCTGGATCGTGATCCTGGGCCTCTGGTTCTTCCTCCTGCGGCAGCTCCAGGCGGGCGGGAGCCGTGCCTTCGCGTTCGGAAAGTCCAAGGCCAAGCTGCTCGCGGGTGATACCCCCAAAGTCACCTTTGCCGACGTCGCCGGAGCCGACGAGGCCAAGGTCGAGCTGCAGGAGATCATCGAGTTCCTCAAGGACCCGCAGAAGTTCACTCGGCTCGGCGGGCGGCTCCCCAAGGGGGCGCTGCTGGTGGGCCCTCCCGGCACCGGCAAGACCCTCCTCGCCAAGGCCGTGGCCGGTGAGGCGGGGCGGCCGTTCTTCTCGATGTCGGGCTCGGACTTCGTGGAGATGTTCGTCGGCGTGGGCGCGAGCCGGGTCCGCGACCTCTTCGAGCAGGGCAAGTCTCACGCGCCCTGCATCATCTTCATCGACGAGATCGACGCCGTCGGCCGCCATCGCGGGGCCGGGCTCGGGGGCGGGCACGACGAGCGGGAGCAAACCCTCAACCAGCTCCTGGTGGAGATGGACGGCTTCGAGTCCAACGACGGCGTGATCCTGGTCGCCGCTACCAACCGGCCTGACGTGCTCGATCCCGCGCTGCTGCGGCCCGGCCGCTTCGACCGACAGATCGTGGTGGACGCGCCGGACGTGCGCGGCCGGGAGGGCATCCTCCGGGTCCACACGCGGAAGATCCCGCTCGCCTCCGATGTGCGTCTCGAGGTGATCGCCAAGGGGACGCCGGGGATGGCCGGCGCGGATCTCGCGAACTTGGTGAACGAGGCGGCGGTGCTGGCGGCGCGGCGCAACAAGTCGCTGGTGGACATGCTGGACTTCGAGGACGCCAAGGACAAGGTGATGCTCGGCGTCGAGCGCCGGAGCCTGGTGCTCACCGAGGACGAGCGGAAGCTCACGGCGTACCACGAGGCGGGACACGCGATCGTGGCGCTCAAGATCCCGGGCAGCGATCCGGTGCACAAGGTCACCATCGTGCCCCGCGGGCGCGCACTGGGCCTCACCGCCTCGCTTCCCGAGGTGGATCGCCACAACTACAGCAAGGACTGGCTCATCGGCAGCCTCGCGATGTTTTTCGGCGGCCCCGTGGCCGAGGAAATCATTTTCGGCGCCGACAAGGTCACGACCGGGGCGGGGAACGATATCGAGCGCGCCACCGCGCTGGCCCGGCGGATGGTGACCCAGTTCGGCATGAGCGAGGTCATCGGGCCGCTGGCCGTGGGCGACAAGGAGCAGGAGATCTTCCTGGGCCGGGAATTCGCGCAGCGGCGCGAGATCTCCGAGCGCACGGCCCAGATGGTGGACGACGAGGTGAAGCGGCTGGTGGACGAGGCCTACGCCCGGGCGACTCAGATCCTCACCGAGAACCGGGAGCTGCTCGACCGGATCGCGCTCGCGCTGCTGGACCGCGAGACGATCGACCGGGAGGACCTGGACCGCCTGGTCAAGGGCCTTCCGCTGGCGCCGCGGAACCTGGCGCCGGAGCCCGCGCCGGCCGCCAACCCGCCCGCGAGCAAGCCGGGCCCGACGCCGGCACGGGCGCCCATCCTCGGAGCGCCCCCGGCCGAACCCGCCGGCGCGTGAATGTTACGCCGCTGGCGCTCCACTCGACGGGGGCGGTGCGCGGCGCGCTCCGCTCCCACGGGTGGGAGGAGGGGGTCGCCCGGGCGTCCGCCTCCGGCGTCTCTCCTCTCGCTTTCCATCTGACCGGCCTGGACCGCGACACCCTCGAGGCGCTGGTCCGCTTCGGTGGCGGCCTCGGCCTGGAGGTCGTCACCGGTGACGACTGGGCGATCGTCGCCGGCAGCCGCTCCCGCCTCAGCGCTTTCGCCCGGCCCTGGACCGCACCCGAGCCACTCGTCGACGTGGCTCTCCAGGTCGGGCTCGCGATGCCGGCCGAGCCCGAACCCGTGTGGCGCACCGCGCGAGGCGCCGTTCCCCTCGATCGGCCTGTCATCCTCGGCATCCTCAACGTCACGCCGGACAGCTTCAGTGACGGCGGACGGTATTCAGACACCGATACGGCGCTTGCTCACGCCGACTCGCTGCTGAAAGACGGCGCGACGGTGATCGACGTCGGCGGCGAGTCAACTCGGCCGGGCCGCACCGAATCGGTGCCCGCCGCCGACGAGCTGCGCCGGGTCATGCCGGTGATCGAGGCGCTGGTGGGGCGCCATTCCGATCTGCTGATCTCGGTGGACACGGTGAAGTCGCAAGTGGCCCGCGCGGCTCTCGACGCGGGCGCCGCGATCATGAACGACGTGAGCGCCTTCCGGCTCGATCCCGCCATGGCGAAGGTGGCCGCGGCCTCGGGTGCCGGGGTGATCCTCATGCACTCCCGAGGCGGTCTGCTCGAGATCGCCTCTTACGACCACGCGGACTACGCCGGTGACGTCGTGGGCGGTGTGATCGCCGAACTGCGGGATTCCCTCTCCACGGCGGCCGCCGCGGGCATCGAGGCCGCTGCCATCGTGGTCGATCCCGGCCTTGGTTTTTCCAAGACGGTGGAGCAGAGCGTCGAGCTGTTCGATCAGCTCGAGGCGCTGCAGGCGCTCGGGCGCCCGGTGCTCGTGGGGCCGTCCCGCAAGCGATTCCTGGGCGCGGTGACCGGGCTGCCGGTGGAGGCACGGGACCGCGCCACTGCAGCGGCGTGCGCCCTCGCCTGGGAGCGGGGAGCTCGCCTCTTTCGGGTGCACGCGGTGGCGGCTGCCCGTGAGGCCTTGGCGCTCGCGCACGCGCTCGACGATTCCTTCGTGCCATGACCGCCGCCGAGGATCGCCCGCCGTATCGCGCGGCGCTCGCCGTTGCCGCGGCGGTGCTCGCCGTCTATGTCCTCACCCTGGCGCCGACCGTGACCTTCTGGGACGCCGGTGAGTTCATCGCGGCGGCCCGGACCCTCGGGATCCCGCACCCGCCGGGCACGCCCCTCTTCGTGATGATCGCACACACCTGGGGCCTGCTGGTGCCGCTGGGCGAGTTCGCCTACCGCACCAACCTGCTCAGCGCCCTGTTCAGCGCATCGGCGGCGGGCTTCCTCTTCCTGGTGGTGCACCAGTCCATCCGTGGCGTGGTCGAAGGCCTGCCCGAGGGCGGCGCGCGAGCCCTGCGCCTCGGTGGCGCCGCGACTGCCGCACTCCTGGGCGGGTTCACCTTCACCAACTGGCAGAACTCGAACGAGACCGAGGTGTACACGGTCGCCACGTTCACCACGGCGGCCATGGCGTGGGCTGCCATGCTGTGGCGGAGTCGGCGACACACCGGGCGCGGCGAGCGCTTCCTGCTGCTGATCGTCTATCTTGCCGGCATCTCGATCGGCAACCACCTCCTCGCCCTGCTCGCGGTGCCCGGGGTCCTGCTGTTCCTGGTAGCCACCCTTCGTCACGATCCCGCGCCGCAGGCCGAGCGCCGGCGGACCGAGTGGGGCCAGGTGGCCGTGCTGGCGGGAGTCTGGGCGCTGCTGGTCGGCACTGGCCTGGGGAGTATCGGGCTCACCGCGGTTGGCGCAGCGTGCTTCCTCGCCGCGGCCGCCTACGCCGCCCTGGGTGGGGCAGGGGCTTTCGCCGGCGCCACGCTCGCCCTCGCCGCAGTCGGGGTGACGCCCTACCTGTTCCTCTACCTGCGCTCGGCGCAACATCCCCTGATCAACGAGGCCGACCCCTCCACCCTGGATGCACTGCTCGCGGTGATCCGGCGGGCCCAGTATCCCCCGCGGACGCCGTTCGACGATCCCACCGAGCTGCACGGCCCCGACAACCCCGGCCGGACGCTCACGCTGGTGGGCTGGCAGCTGGCGAACTACTTCCAGTACTTCGACTGGCAGTGGGCCCGGTCCCTGGGCGATGGCCTTCGCCAGGTCGTGACCATCGGCTTCCTGACACTCGGTCTTCGAGGCCTGTGGGAGCAGCGACGCTCCGACCGTCCGGCGTGGTGGCTGCTTCTGGGCATCTTCATGGTCACCGGCCTCGGGCTGGTGGCCTACATGAACTTCCGGCCGGGGTTCAGCCTCGCCTTCCATCGCTGGCCTGAGGCGGACGACCACGAGGTGCGGGAACGGGACTACTTCTTCGTGGTGAGCTTCATCGTGTGGGGGCTCTGGGCTGGCATCGGCGCCGCCGCCTTCGCCGCCGACCTGGCACGGCGGGCGACATCGCGAGCGATCGCGCCGGCGCTGCTGCTCGTCGCCGTCGTGCCGCTGGTCCTAAACTGGAGCAAGGCCTCACGCCGGCACGGTCCCGACGCCCTTCTCGCGGCCGACTTCGCCTACGACCTGCTGAACAGCGCGCCGCCCTACGGCATCCTCTTCACGTACGGCGACAACGACACCTTCCCGCTCTGGTGGGCCCAGGAAGTGGCGGGCATCCGGCAGGACGTCACAGTGGTCTGTCTGGCGCTGGCCAACACCGACTGGTACATGCGCCAGCTGCGCGACAACCCGGTCCGGCCGGTGGACCCCGCGCAGGTGCCGGCGCTCTGGCGCGACCGGATCCCGGCCGCTCCGCCGGACTGGCCGGTTCATGGCATGACGGACTCGATGATCTCGTCCGCGATGAACGGTTACCTGGTGAAGGACAGCACCGAGGTGCGGCTGGGGCCGGTGACTCGAAGACTGGCCGCCGGAAGCGTGCTCTATCCGAACGACATCGTCTCGATGAGCATTGTCCAGCACAACGCGGGGAAGCGTCCGGTCGTCTGGTCGGTCACCGCGGGCACCGGATTCGCTGGATTGCGGGACTACGTCGTGCAGCACGGGCTCGGGTTCGAGCTGCAGACCAGCCGCCCGGACACCACGAGCCCCGACCTCGACCTCCGGCGTCTCGCCGGCGCGCCGCTCCACCTCCCCGACACGGAGGCGCTGGTCCACGGGACCTACCGCTACGCCGGATTGCTCGACCACGGTGCCACCGGGCTCGATCCCACCTCCGCCAGCGCGGCCGCCAGCCTCGCGCTCCCACCCGTTCAGCTGGTCTACGCCTACGAGTCTCGCGGGGATCGCGAGCGCATGAAGCAGGCGATCTCCCTGGCCTCGAAGCTCACGCCCAACGCCCAGCTGAAAGAGGCCCTGCTCCACCTCCCGGAGCAGTTGACGGAGGACAGCCTCGTCCCGCAGGAGTAGCCTGCCGCTCCTCCACAAGTCGGGGTCGCTCAACCCGCGCATTCCTGGCCCTGACCGGGCCGCGCCGGGATGTGGCCACCTACACCCCAGCCAGCTATCGGCTTAAATTGCAAGGCTATGGACTTCCCGGACCTGCCCGGCCGGCTCGCCCGGGTGCGCGAGACGGTGGCCCGGCACCAGGCGGTCGCGGGATGGACGCACGCGGTCAGAATCATCGCCGTCACCAAGGGTCATGGGCCCGAGGCGGTCCGCGCGGCCTGTGCTGCCGGCGTCGAGGATGTCGGCGAGAATCGGGTGCAGGAGGCCCTGGCAAAGCAGGAGCAGGTGGGTGACGTGCCGGCGACCTGGCACCTCATCGGGACACTCCAGCGCAACAAGGCGAGGCATGTCGTCGGCCGATTCGCCGTGGTCCACTCGGTGGACCGCGCGGACCTGGCGGCGGAGCTGAACCGCCGGACGCCCCCGGGAGCCCGGCAGCGGATCCTGGTTCAGGTGAACTGCTCGGACGAGCCGCAGAAGGGCGGGGTCGAGCCCGACGCCCTGCCCGGGCTGCTCGACGGGCTCCGGGAGTTGGAGCGCCTGGACGTAGCCGGGCTGATGACGATGAGCGCGCTGACTGACGATACGAAGGAGCAGCGGCGCGCCTTCCGAAGGCTGGGCGAGCTGCGCGAGTCGGCGGAGCGGGCGGGTCACCGGCTGCCCGAGCTGTCCATGGGCATGTCCGGCGATTTCCCGGTCGCGGTGGAGGAGGGGGCAACGATGATCCGGCTAGGCACGATTCTCTTCGGCGAGCGCACGGCGTGAGCGCGACCGTTTCGCTGTACGACCGCGTCGCCGGTGCCGCCGAGGTGATCCGGGGCCAGTCGAAGCTCCGACCCGAAGTGGCCATCGTGCTGGGGACGGGGCTCGGCGCGCTGGCGGGGGAGATCGAGGTGGAGACGGCGATCCCTTACGGCGAGATCCCCGGCTTTCCCCTCTCCACGGTGGAGAGCCACAGCGGGCGGCTGCTGCTCGGCCGCCTCGCGGGTCGGGCGGTGGTCGCGATGCAGGGACGCTTCCACCGCTATGAGGGGTACGACCTCGGGCAGGTCACCTTTGCCGTGCGGGTTCTGCACGCGCTGGGGGCGAAGACGCTGGTCGTCTCGAACGCCTGCGGCGGGATGCACCCGCTCTGGGCGCCGGGAGAGCTGATGCTCCTGAGCGATCACATCAACTTGCTGGGCGACAATCCGCTGGTCGGTCCCAACGACGATCGGCTGGGTCCGCGTTTTCCGGACATGTCCGCTCCGTACGATCCGGCGCTGCGGGCGCTCGCCCGCTCGGCCGCGCTGGAGCTGGGCATCGTGCTGCGGGAAGGCGTGTACGTGGCGGTGCCCGGGCCGAACCTGGAGACCCGGGCGGAATACCGGATGCTGCGTGCGATGGGCGCCGACGTCGTCGGCATGTCCACCGTGCCGGAGGTGATCGTCGCGGTGCACGAAGGGATGCGGGTGATCGGCATCTCGATCATCACCGATCAGTGCCTGCCCGACGCCCTGGAGCCGGCGGACATCGGTCGCATCATCGAGACCGCCACCCGCGCCGAGCCGCAGCTGACGAGACTGGTGACGACTGTAGTGGAGCGATTGACCTGATGGCCTACCCCCCGCTGCCCGACGGCTCGCCCGACGAGCTGGAGCGGGCGCTGCTCGCACGCTGGAAGGAAGAGGACCTCTTCCGGCGGACGCTCGAAGCCAATCGGGAGGGGCCCCCGTACGTCTTTTACGAGGGCCCGCCGACAGCCAACGGGCGGCCGGGGATCCATCACGTCTTCGCGCGCACCATCAAGGACCTGATCAACCGGTTCCATGCGATGCAGGGCCAGTCCGTCACCCGGATCGCGGGCTGGGACACCCACGGGCTGCCGGTCGAGATCGAGGTCGAAAAGGACCTGAAGCTCAACGGAAAGAAGGCGATCGAGGCCTTCGGGGTCGAGGCGTTCAACGCCCGCGCCCGCCAGAGCGTGTTCAAGTATCAGGGTGAGTGGGAGTCGCTCTCCGACCGGATCGCGTACTGGCTCGACTACGAGCACCCCTACGTCACCTTCACCCACGACTACGTCGAGTCGGTGTGGTGGCTGCTGGCACAGCTGCACGAGCGCGACCTGCTGTACCGTGGTCACCGGGTGCTGCCCTACTGCCCGCGCTGCGGCACGGTGCTCTCGAGCCACGAGCTGGCGCAGGGATACGAGGACGTCACCACCAATTCGGTGTACGTCACCTTCCCGCTGGACGACGGCTCCGGGCGCGAGCTCCTGGTGTGGACCACGACGCCCTGGACGCTGCTCTCCAACGTCGCAGTGGCGGTGCATCCCGAGCTCGAATACGGCGAGTACCGGGTCGGCGATCGGACCCTGATTCTGGCGACGGCCAGGGCCGGGCTTCCCAGCAGCGCCGAAAAGGGAGCGCCCTCGTTCGCGGACCTCGGCGCCCGGCGCACCTTCCCTGGGCGCGAGCTCGCCGGGCTGCGCTACCACCGCCCGCTCAAGGTCGTCGCGCTGCCGCAGGACCGCGCCTCGCGCGTCGTCATCACCGGCGATTTCGTGACCGCGGAAGACGGCAGCGGCCTGGTCCATATGGCACCCGCCTTCGGTGCGGACGACTACCAGGCGGGCCAGGAGCATGGCCTGGCACTGGCGCGGCCGGTCGGGGCGGACGGCACCTTCAGCGGCACGACCTGGCCCGAGATCGAGGGACGGCTGGTCACCGACAAGGAGACCAACGACCTCATCATCCAGCGGCTCAAGCAGGACGGCCGCTGGCACCTGACGTCGCCGCACACGCACACCTATC
>JBKPGZ010000012.1:0-7171 GCA_046729675.1 Gemmatimonadota bacterium
GCTCAAGCGCGACTAGCGAGAAGGGGGAGGTTACCTCCGCGAAATGCGCGACCAGGGTCTCGATCGCCCGATCGCTGAGCTCCCGGAGGAAGCTCGATTTCCAGTAGTTGAGGCGACCACCCGGCAGTCCCGGGTCGAACATGCTCTGGATCTCGCGATAAGTCATCGGCTGGACGGAATCCGCGGCAACTCCCGGGAGGCTTCTCACAGGTAACAGCGCCGACTCGGCGGCCTCGACCGGCCCGACATAGCATACGGGGAGCGCGAACATCCGGGCGCCCTCGGGCGAGGTGAGGAAGACCGCGTAGGCCATCAGCTCGTCGGGCGCGCTGGCCATGAGATCGCGGTAGTAACGCAGAGCGTCGTTCGCGCGGTCCAACGGGAAGAACACTACGCCGGCCAACATCTTCCCGACCGGGTGCAGCCGATATTCGAAGGAGGTGACGACTCCGAAGTTCCCCCCACCGCCTCGCACTCCCCAGAAGAGATCCGGGTTCTCGTTGGCATCGGCGGTCCGCGCCCGCCCATCCGCGGTGACGATCTCCACCGCCTGGAGATTGTCACAAGTGAGGCCGTACCGGCGCATGAGCCAGCCGAGACCGCCGCCGAGAGTGAGACCGGCGATACCTGTTGTGGAGATGAATCCGCCGGTGGTGGCAAGGCCGTGCTCCTGGGTTCCCCGGTCGAACTCCCCCCAGGTCAACCCGGCCTCGGCTCTGACGCGACGGGTCGCGGGATCCACCCGGATTCCCTTCATGCCCGAGAGATCGATGACCATCCCTCCGTCGCAGAGCGCCTTGCCTGCCACGTTGTGGCCGCCACCGCGCACGGCGACGAGGAGTTGCTGGCGCTGTGCGAATTCGAGGGCGCGTGCGACGTCGGATGCTCCCCGGCACCGGACGATCAGGGCCGGGTGTTTGTCGATCATGGCGTTGTACAGGGCTCGAGCGGAGTTATAGGCGGGATGGTCGGGCTGGAGGACGTCTCCGGTCAGGCTGGTCTCGAACTCTTTGAGTGCCTCCACCCCAAGCTGAGGCATGCCGGTGACGCTTGAGCCGGTTGCCATAGGAAACACCTCCCCTCGGCAAAGCGGATCTCGGAGATAACGGAATGTGGGGACGAGTATGGGAACCGGTACCTGAGGCTGCAAGCGGCCAGCGTCGAAGCTGTCTCCCGCACTCCGCCCGAGATTTCGCAGGTCTCTGAAGGATCACCCTGCCTGCCGTCCGGCCCGGAATCCACTCCCTCCCGCCAAGTGCTTCTGCAGCAGTGTGTTGCGACCGACGACCCGGCCGCAACGTCGGGCCGAGGAGAAGTGCGAAGAGTGGCACGCAGGTAGCGAGCACCTGCTCGAATAGCCCGAACCACCTACCGCCAACGGATCGCCTGCGGTGAGGCATCTATGTTCCGGAGATTGTCGCTGAAGCGGCTCTTCGCCGCGGTGACCGAGCGCTATGTAGCGTGCGACGGGACCGTGGTGAACGGCGGCGGCTGACGTTAGCGGCGGGCGCCCACTGGCTCGCCCGCGAGCAGGCGCGCGACACCCCGGAGCCGGAACCCAAGCGCGATGAGCACCACGCCGTAGAAGATCGCGAACCATCCGATCAACAGGGCGAGCGTGACCAGCCCGGCGCCGGGCCGCGCGATCAGCAGCACGCCGAACGCGATGGCGAGCGCGCCGGCGAGCGCCAGCATCCACTCGCCGCGGATCACCTTCCGGAACTGCACCGCCGCGGCGATCTGCAGCACGCCGCTCACGATCGCCCAGCCGGCCACCAGCCAGAGCAGCACCAGCCCCGTGATCCCGGGATAGAGGAAGGTGAGGATGCCGGCGGCGATGCCGAGCAGGCCGTCGAGCAGCAGCCAGCCGCGACCTTGAACGTCGCGGCCGACGATCGCGGCGCCCAGCACGAAGGCGCCGTTCACCAGGAAGCCCGCTCCTATCCAGAGGACCAGCACCGTGAGCGTGACGCCGGGCCAGAGGATGGCGGCCAGGCCGAAGAGCAGGAGCAGCAGGCCGCGGAGGGCGACCATCCACCAGTAGCGGGAGAGCATCAGCACGGGAGCCTCCGAGCTTCACCAGCAGCTCGATCATGACAGGGCCCGGAAACACTTACCAGTCCACGTTTACGGCGGCGGGCAGCTACGACTATGACTGCGCGTTTCACGGGGAGTTGATGACCGGCATCATCGTGGTCCTGGCCGCGACGGATTCCGCGACGCAAGCGCCGTCAAGGCCCATGCCGTCGGCGCCGAGCGGCTATTGAGCGCCTGCTAGCCGAAGGTGAAGACGAAGACCTCCACGCCTGGATCGAGAAACTCGATCTCGAACCGGCGGTCCGCCACGGGTCCCGATTGCCGAATCAACTGATACATCCGGGGCTCGGCGACGGTCCCATTGCCTTGCTCGTCCACGTCGATGCCGTGAGCCGGGCCCGGCGGGTTCCCGTCGATGAGCACCCGGAAGCGCACAGGTCCGCTTCGCGCTCGGGGTGCCATCACAAGGTTGAGGTCGCGGGCGTGGAAGCGATACGCAATCCGCCCGTTGGGCTTGTTGAGCACCGCGGGCTGCTTCTGCACCGTCCAATCGCCTTCCAGGGCCCACTGGTTGAGCTTCAGCCGCGCGCCCGACGACACCCGGTTCTCAGCCCGATCGGTGCCCAGATAAGTCTCCGGCGACTTGACGTTGTCCCAGTCGGCGGCCGTCTCGGCACCGCGGGGAGCGACCGACGCCAGGTCCTGCTCTGTGCCGCTAGCCCCGGCCTCGGCCAGCAGTTCCTGGATGACCCGTTCTGACTGCTCATAGTCGCCCTCGCCGAAGTGACGGTGTCGGACGCGGCCCTTGCCGTCGAGGATGTAGAGGGCCGGCCAGTACTGGTTGCCGAAGGCGCGCCAGATCGTGAAGTCGTTGTCCACGGCGACGGGATACTCCACCCGGAACTTCGCCGCGGCCCAGCGGACGTTGGCGAGCTGCTTCTCGAATCCGAACTCGGGCGCGTGCACGCCGATCACCACCAGTCCGTTGTCCCGGTACTTCTCGGCCCAGATCCGGACATACGGAAGCGTGCGGATCCAGTTGACACAGGAATAGGTCCAGAACTGGACCAGCACGATTTTCCCCCGCAGCCCCTCTTCGGTCAGCGGGGGCGAGTTGACCCATTCGGTCGCTTGGCGAAGCGAAGCCAGCTCCGAGGTTCTGGTAGGTGTGGTCATGGCGGTGGCCGCGATGGCGGTGAGAAATAGCCGATTCATTGGACGTATCCGTCGAACGATGTCGAGCCGAGCGGCTCGACTCCGCGCCGCTCGGCCACGGTCATCTAGCGGAGGGACCGAAGCCCGGTGCGCACCTCCTCCACGAAGAGCTGCGGTTGTTCCCAAGCGGCGAAGTGCCCGCCTTTGCCGAGCTTGTTGTAATGGATCAGCTTGGGATACGCCTTCTCGGCCCAGCTCCGCGGTGGAGCGTCGATGTCATCGGGAAAGGCGCTCACGGCCACCGGGATCCTGACATTCTTCGGGGCGAAGAAGGCCAGCTCGGGGGGTTTCTCCCAGTACAGACGAGCGGAGGAGACCCCGGTATTCGTCAACCAATAAAACGTGATGTTGTCGAGCACATCGTCCCGCGTAAGGCCTTCGGACTTGCCGTCGAAGACACGCGCGATCAGCTCGTAACTGCGGGTATCGTGGTCGAGGATCCAGGCGGCCAGGCCGACCGGTGAATCGGCGATCCCGTACAGCGTCTGGGGCCGGGTGGCCATCTCCAGCGCGTAGGCGAGGTCGACCTTATAGAAGAAGGCGAGCTGGTCGTACGCCGTCTTCTCGTCGCTCGAAAGACCCTTCGGCGCCGGCGCCCCGGTGAAGGCCGCCTTGTCGATCTCGGGCGGAACCGCGCCGGCCATGTTGGTGTGGATGCCGAGCAATTCCGGAGGCGCCTCTGCCCCCATTAGGTCGACGATGACCGCGCCCCAATCGCCGCCCTGCGCCACGAATCGCGTGTATCCGAGACGCTTCATCAGCGTGACCCAGGCGCGGGCGATGTGGACGGGGCCCCAGCCGGTCGCGGTGGGCTTGCCTGAGAACCCGTAGCCCGGCATCGAGGGAATCACCAGATGAAAGGCGTCCGATGCCTTCCCACCGTGGGCCGTGGGGTTGGTCAGCGGCTCGACGATCTTCAACTGCTCGATGATCGAGCCGGGCCATCCGTGCGTGACGATGAGCGGCAGCGCATTGTCATGCTTCGAGCGCACGTGGATGAAATGGATGTCCAGCCCATCGATCTCGGTGAGGAAGTGCGGCAGGGCATTCAGTCTCGCCTCGCACTTGCGCCAGTCATACTCCTTCGCCCAATAGGCCGCCAGCTTCTTCATCGTCGCGAGCTGTACGCCCTGGGACGTATCCGACACGGGCTCCTTTTCGGGCCAGCGGGTGGCCTCGATGCGCGCGCGCAGCGCCTTGAGCTCCGCCTCGGGGAATTCGATCTTCGCCATCGGCCGGATGGCGGGTGCGGCCGGTGGCTTTGCGGTCGTGACCGGCATGTGAGTCTCCTTCCTAGTAGTTTGGGCTCCTCTATGTCGGCAGCTCCGTCCCGGCCTGTTCCGCCACCATGTATGCAGCGTACCATTCGGGCCAGTTCGCGTCCCGCTGCCCGGTGCGCTTCTCGTGCTCGCCGTGGGCGGCCTCTGCGCGTCGAAACGCGCTCGCCAGGTCGCTGGCGGAGCTGAACGAGATCGAGCCCGGGTCGATCCGGCCGGGCCGCCGGGTCGTGATCTCCTGCAGCAGCCAGACGTTGCCGTCCGGATCGCTGAACGACACGAAGGAGCGGTAGCTGCTCCGGTCCGGCGCGGGCCCGCTCAGCCGTGCGTCGGGGGCGATACGGTTGAGGCCGGCGTAGTGGTACACCTCGCTCACCTTGACGCCGAGCCGCAGCAGCTCGTCGCGCGCGGCCTCGATGTCGGAGACGATCAGGAGCATCTGGGCGGAGCCGGGAGCGGCGGAGGTGAGATGGGTGCCGAAGTGAATCGAGCACGGGGAGCCCGGCGGCGTGAACTGGATGCCACGGCCGCCCTGGTTGAAGTCGGCGTCGAGCCGCCAGCCGAGGCTCTCGTAGAACTGCTTCGCCAGCTCGACATCCGAGACAGGGATGGTGACCACCTCGAGCTTCAGGTCCACCTTTCCGACGCCCGGTTTGCGGGTCGCTTCCTTGCTTGGTGCTGCGGTGGTGCTCATTGCCGCCTCCTGGGGGTGAGAGCCCTCCATTGTAGGGCCGGGGCGACAGGCACGACATTGGACCTTGGTGGAATCACCGTACCGGACAAGTCACAGTCGAGGAGCTCCTGAAGATCAAGAAGGCCCTCGAGATCACGCTCGGGATCATCACCAGCATCGGCGGATTCCTCGATGTCGGGATGATCGCCACCGCCAGCCAGGCCGGGGCGCTCTTCGGATTCCGGCACCTGTGGGTGATCGCGCTCGGCACCCTGTGCACGATCTTCCTGGTCGAGATGTCGGGCCGCTTCGCGGCCGTGAGCAAGCACACGATCCGGGGCGCCATGCGAGAGCGCCTCGGCGCCAACTTCTTCGTCCTCACACTGATTCTGAGCGTGCTGGTCAATTTTCTCGTCATCGCCTCCGAGATTGGCGGGCTCAGCCTCGCGCTCCAGCTCGTCTCGGGCATCCCGGGCCGGTGGTGGGCCGTGCCGGTCGGACTGGTGGTTTGGGTCCTGCTGTGGAAGGCGACCTTCAGGTTCCTGGAGCGCGGCATTGCCCTCCTCGGCCTGGTGACGATCGCGTTCGTCGTTGGCGCGTTCGCGACGCACCCTCCGCTGGACACGGTGATGCACGGGTTCATGCCCGGAGGACCCGGACCAGGTGGCGATCCCGCCCGGTACTGGTTCATCGCCGTAAGCATGCTCGGCGCCATCATCAGTCCCTACCTGTTCTACTTCTACTCGTCGGGGGGAGTCGAGGACCGGTGGGACGAGAGCTACCTCGGGGTCAATCGCGTCGTAGCGAGCGCAGGCATGAGCTTCGGCAGCGTCGTGGCGATGGGCGTGCTGATCGGGTCGGCGATGGTGCTTCTGCCGCGCGGGATCGGGGTCGAACGATTCGAGGAGGCGGTGCCTGTCCTGCATGTCCCGCTGGGACAGTGGGGATTCTATCTCTTCGCCGCGTCGCTCGGCATCGCCTGCCTGGGAGCGACACTCGAGGCCAGCCTGTCCACTGCCTATGAGCTTGCCCAGGGCTTCGGCTGGCGCTGGGGTGAAAGCCTGGCCCCGCGGGAGGCATCGCGATTCGCACTGTCCTATACCATCGTGGTCGCGGCCGCGGTCGTGCCGACCCTGCTGGGTCTCGATCCCCTCAAGCTCACGATCTTCTCCATGGCCCTCACCGCCCTCATCCTGCCCGCCGTGATCGTTCCGTTCGTGATCCTCATGAACGACGAGAGATATCTGGGCGGACACCGCAACGGGCTGGTGAGCAACGTCGTGGTCCTCGCGATCATCGCGCTGGCTTTCGTGCTCGCGGTGGTCTCGATCCCGCTCCAGATCCTCGGTGAATGACGTGAGCGACCGCCGCGAGGAAGGCCGCCGACCGGACCTCTTGCTCGGGGAGATTCTCGACCAGCAGCTCCTGGATCGGCAGGAGCGGCCCATGGGCATGGTGGACGGCCTGGTCCTCGAAGTGCGCGACGACCGGCCACCGAGAGTCACCCATCTGCTGGTGGGCGGGGTCACATTGGCCCGGCGGTTGAGCAACCCGATCCGGTGGCTGGTACTTTGGTTCGCTCGGCGCTACGGAGTGCGACGCGGCGAGCCCTATCGGATTCCGTGGTCGGCAGTGCGAGATGTCGGGGTCAGCATTACCGTCGACCTCGATGCCCGTGACACTCCGGTCCTGTACTGGGAGGACCGGGTCGGCCGATTCGTGAAACGGCTGCCCGGAGCATGAGCACCGAGCTGTCGGCGGAGCTGCTCCTCGGCCGCGAGGTGCGGGACGGCCACAACGAGGTCCTGGGCCGCATCACCGATATCTGCGCGGGCGACGACGATGGCGAACTTGTGGTGCGCCATTATCTGGTGGGCCCGGCGCACGGTACCTACCGCGTATCCCTCGCCAGCATTGGTCTCGAGGTGCTCAGATTGTTCCGGCTCCCAATCGGCAGGCCGAGTTACCT
>JBKPGZ010000013.1:0-5001 GCA_046729675.1 Gemmatimonadota bacterium
AGGACCCAGGGAGCCCCCCGCCCCGCCACGAAGACGCACCGCACCACCCCCAAAAGATTCACCACGAAGACACGAAGGACACGAAGGACTCCGATGTCCGTGGCAGCATAGGAGTCCGCAACATTTTCTTCTTTTTTGGGGTGAGGTGGCGGAGCCTCCGTGCCCTCTGCGGCCTCCGTGGCTCTGTGGTGAAAGAGGCGGTGGCGGAGTGGGGCCTGACAAGGCGCCGCGAGGAAGCCCCTAGTATCGCTCCCGATAGACCAGCCCATGTTCCATGGTCCGCGCCAGCGCCCGGTGCTTCGCCACCAGATCAGGATCCTTGAACACCGAGATCAGAATGGCACCGGCGAGGAAGCCTCCCGCGTGCGCCCAGAACGCCACGCCCCCCGATTCCTCACCAAGGCTCGGCAGCCCGCCCAGGATCTGGAGCAGGAACCAGTAGCCGAGCATGACGTAGGCCGGGACGGCGATCCGGGTGATGAAGAAGCCCAGGATCACCAGCATGTGAACCCGCACCCGCGGATAGAGCACGATGTAGGCGCCCATGACGCCACTGATGGCGCCCGAAGCGCCGACCATCGGGATGGCACTGGAAGGGTTCACCAGGGTCTGTGCCGCGGCGGCCGCAAGGCCGGAGAGCAGATAGAAGACGAAAAACCGGCCGTGGCCCATCGAGTCTTCGACGTTGTTCCCGAAGAGCCAGAGAAACCACATGTTCCCGATCAGGTGCAGCCACCCGCCGTGGAGGAACATGGAGCTGAGCGGCGCGAACCACTCCTGCCTGTCGTCCATCACGCAGGCCATGGTGTCGCTCATGGGCACCGAGTACCCCGCCGGCAGCCGCCCCAAAAACTCGCCCGGAATCAGGCCCAGCTCGCAAACCGACTTCGACAGGTAGGGCTCGGCGCCCATGCCCTGGAGCAGCACCCATGCGGCCACGTTGAGGCCGATGAGCAGGTAGGTGACAGCGGGGGTTGCTAGGGTGGGGTTGTCGTCGCGGTACGGGAACATTTTGGCAATATAGGCGCGTCAGGACGGACCGGTGGGGTCTCCGTGGCCGAGGGCCGGCTCACCCCGTCGCCGCTTGACACTGGCTTGACGCGACCAAGGCAGGCTAACCGTCGTGAGAGCAGGACCCCGTGCCTGGTCCTCCACGCCGCTTCCAGGAGTAGTGAGGGTTGGTTCATGCGATTACAGGCCTTGTTATCCCCGCTTCTCGTCATCGTCGTGATCGCAGCCCTCGGCTGCGACGCCGACGAATCGCCTACCGGCCCGGGTTCCACAGCGACGGGGGCTGCCGCGGTCGCGGCACCACTCGCGTTCGTCCAGGTGAGCACCGGCGCATTCCACAGTTGCGGGGTGACGGAGGACGGCCGCGCGTATTGCTGGGGTGGAAACGACAAAGGCCAGCTGGGCGATGGAACCACGTTCTTCAATGCCACGCGCAACACCCCAAGCGCGGTGATCGGAGGGCTTCGCTTCCGTCACGTAAGCGCCGGATACGAGCACACCTGCGGGGTCACCACCGAGAACCGAGTCTATTGCTGGGGCCTGAATTTCTGGGGGCAGCTCGGGAACGGGACCGAAGGCAGTGATCACTTTCAGGTTGCGACGCCGGCGGAGGTCGTCGGGGGCCGCCGCTTCCGTCAGGTGCGGGCTGGCTATTCCCACACCTGCGCGATCACGCCCACTGACGCGGCTTTCTGTTGGGGCGAGAACATCTACGGCCAGATCGGGGACGGCTCCAGCGGCGTGAATCGTCCTGCCCCGGTGCGGGTACTCGGCGGTCACGAATGGGCCCAGCTCAGTGGCGGTGGTGAGCACACCTGCGGGGTCACCCAGACCGACCAGCTCTTTTGCTGGGGCTGGAATGAGCACGGTCAGCTCGGAAACGGGGGGGCGACCAACCGAGCCAAGCCGACTCCGGTCTCCGGTGGGCGAGCATTTCGGCAGGTGGACGCCGGGGGCGAGCACACCTGCGCGGTGACAACCGGCGACCTGGCTTATTGCTGGGGGCGCAATTTCCAGGGAGCGCTGGGCGATGGTACGCTCGCGGACCGACTCACACCAGGGGCAGTAGCGGGCTTGCGGCGCTTCGTTCACGTGAGTGCGGGTGCCAACCATACCTGCGGTGTGACCTTGTCAGGCCGGGGTTACTGCTGGGGCCTCAACGGCGACGGTCAAGTCGGGGACGGCACGCTCGAGAGTCGCTTGAGGCCGGTACCTCTTGCGGTCACCTTGGACCTAGGACAGGTCATGGCGAGCAACATGGCCCATACGTGTGGAGTCACGACGGGTCACCGCGCCTACTGCTGGGGCCGTGGCGGACTGCTGGGTGACGGTACCACGACCCGACGTTCCTTCCCCGTGGCGGTCGTGGGGCCCGCCTCATAAAGAACTGGCCGGACACACCACGGGCAGGCTGAGGAAGGACGGCGGACACCTGAAGCCCTTCCTCGGCCTGCCCGTCATTTGCCTGTGCTATAACGCCCTTCTCCCCTGCACCAGCTGCATCACCGCCAGGATGACCGCCACGATCAGCAACACGTGAATGAACCCACCCAGCGTGTAGGACGAGACCACTCCCAGCAGCCAAAGGACCAGGAGGATCACGAAGATCGTCCACAGCATGACTTGCCTCCCTTGAGTTCGGTGTCCGGCGCTTCGTCGGGCACCCGTGGAGGTCCGCCGGGCCCATCCCGGTCCACGGGGCTCCAAGCTCAGCATAGCGCAGCTCTCTTGGAGCCGTCGTGAGACGGGTCACGCGCCTCCGCTAACCCCAATTACACGCGATCTTTACTGCCAATATGGCAGCAATATAGGGTATGGGACTTGCCCGTCCCCTCTGTCAGTCCTCCGGTGCGCCAGAAGGGCAACTGGAGCCAAACGCATTACCCAGAATGGAGTGGACATGGCGTCGAAAATCATCGGCATCGACCTGGGCACCACCAACTCGGTGGTCTCCGTCATGGAGGGCGGCGACCCCGTCGTGATTCCCAACGCCGAGGGTGGTCGGACGACACCGTCCGTGGTGGCCTTCACCAAGGATGCTGAGCGCCTGGTCGGCCAGGTGGCGAAGCGCCAGGCCGTGACCAACCCGAAGAACACCATCTTCTCGATCAAGCGCTTCATGGGCCGTCGGATGAACGAGGTCCAGGAGGAGATCAAGAAGGTCCCCTACAAGGTCGTCGAGGGGCAGAACGGCCTCGCGGCCGTCGAGATCAGCGGCAAGCGCTACAGCCCGCCCGAGATCTCGGCGATGATCCTGCAGAAGATGAAGCAGACGGCGGAAGACTACCTCGGCCAGACCGTGGACCGCGCCGTCATCACGGTGCCCGCGTACTTCAATGACGCGCAGCGCCAGGCCACCAAGGACGCCGGCAAGATCGCCGGCCTCGAGGTGCTCCGCATCATCAACGAGCCCACCGCGGCGGCGCTGGCGTATGGCCTCGACAAGAAGAAGGAAGAGAAGATCGCGGTCTTCGACCTGGGCGGCGGGACCTACGACATCTCCGTGCTCGAGCTCGCCGAAGGCGTCTTCGAGGTCAAGAGCACCAACGGCGACACGCACCTGGGCGGTGACGACTTCGACCAGCGGGTGATCGACTGGCTGGTGACGGAGTTCAAGAAGGACCAGGGCATCGACCTCTCCAAGGACCCGATGGCGCTCCAGCGCCTCAAGGAGGCCGCGGAGAAGGCCAAGATGGAGCTGTCCACCACCACCCAGACCGACATCAACCTGCCGTTCATCACGGCGGACCAGACCGGTCCCAAGCACCTGAACCTGTCCATCACCCGGGCCAAGTTCGAGCAGCTGGTGGACGACCTGATCCAGCGGACCATCCCGCCGATGAAGCAGGCGCTCAAGGACGCCGGGCTCGATCCGAAGGCGGTGGACGAGGTGATCCTCGTGGGTGGCTCCACCCGTATCCCGAAGATCCAGCAGATCGTGAAGGACTTCTTCGGCAAGGAGCCCAACAAGTCGGTCAACCCCGACGAGGTCGTGGCGATCGGCGCCGCGATCCAGGGCGGCGTGCTCGGCGGTGAGGTGAAGGACGTGCTGCTGCTGGACGTCACCCCGCTCTCGCTCGGCATCGAGACGCTGGGCGGCGTCACCACCGTGCTCATCCAGCGGAATACCACGATTCCGACCAAGAAGTCGGAGACGTTCTCCACCGCCGAGGACAACCAGACCACGGTTGAGATCCATGTGCTCCAGGGCGAGCGCCAGATGGCGCAGGACAACCGCACCATCGGCAAGTTCCAGCTCACCGGAATCCCGCCCGCACCGCGTGGCATGCCGCAGGTCGAAGTCGCATTCGACATCGACGCCAACGGCATCCTGCACGTGAGCGCCAAGGACAAGGCGACCGGCAAGGAGCAGAAGATCCGGATCGAGGCGTCGAGTGGGCTCAGCGAGACGGACATCGACAGGATGGTGAAGGCGGCCGAGGCGCACGCCGGCGAGGATAAGCAGCGGCGTGAGCAGATCGAGCAGCGGAACCAGCTCGACAGCCTGGTTTACCGGGTCGAGAAGGACAGCAAAGAGTGGGTGGACCGCCTGCCGACCGACGCGAAGAGCCGGCTGGATTCGTCGGTCGAGGGCGCCAAGCAGGCGCTCCGGACCGGCGATCCGGACACCATCCGGAAGGCGCTGGATGAGCTCAATGCGGCGTATTCCGCCGCGGGCGCCTCGATGTACCAGGCCGGCCAGGCCCAGGAGCAGACCGCCGGGGCCGGAACAGCCCAGGGCGGGCCGGAGACTTCCGGCGAAGGGGCCAAGGGTCAGGAGGACGTGGTCGAGGCCGACTACGAGATCGTGGACGACAAGAAGGAGTCAATCACTGACAGCCCGAGCGAAGCGAGGGATCTTGCCAGGCTGGCAAGATCCCTCGCTTCGCTCGGGATGACTGTCTTGTTCCTACTCCCCGTACGGAATCCAGATGTTCTTCACTTGGGTCGCCTGCTCCAGGAACTCCTCACCCTCGGCTTGCCGCGGGT
>JBKPGZ010000014.1:0-4032 GCA_046729675.1 Gemmatimonadota bacterium
CCCGGGTCGCGGGGGGGGTCATGGGGGGCTGGGCCCAGTGTAACCCCGCCCCAGGCGGGGCCCCTACTCGCCTGGTCTTCGATGACCCCGAAGAAGGTCCCTCGCTTCGCTCGGGATGACAGTGCGCACTCCCCTATTCCCCCGACCGCCCGACCGCCTACATCCTGCTCCGCGTGTTCCCCCGCGCGAACGCCTGCAGCACCCCCCGCGGCCCCAGACCTCCCAGCCCGCTGGTGGACACGTTCGCGATCCGGCGAGCCGTGCCGCTCAGGTGGCTCGACGATGCGAAATGAAGCAGCCGGACGACCGTGGGGATCGAGTAGCCGGGGTTCGCCAGCAGCTGGGCCGCGCAGGCGATGCGGGTGAGGTCGATCACCCGCTTCAGATTGGGCGCCCCGCCGGCGCCGAACTGGCGGGAGAGATGCTCGCGGCTCACGTCGAGGCGCCGCGCGAGCTCGGAAGTGCGGAGCGGCCGCTCCACCTCGCCGAGCAGGACGGTCCACGCGGACCGCTGCAGCGGCTCGGTAAGGCGGAGGATCCGGGGCGCTTCGGCCAGGGCGCGGCGCCGCTCGGCTGTGACCGAGGCCCGGGTCACCATCTCGCCTACCACCGCATCGTCTACACCTTCCACGGCCACCGGCACCGCGTAACGGCGGCAGGCGAGCAGCAGCTCGCCGTCGTCCGGCCGGAACGGCGCGTAGGCCACCACCGGCACACCCGGGAGCTGGCCACGCAGCTCCGTGAGCTCGGGAAGGAGCGCGGGCGTGAGCGCGAGCACGACCGCATCCACCAGTCGGCTCTCCAGGACCCGGCGCAGGCTCGCGAAGCCACGGCAGCTCACCAGTCCCGGGCCGCCGCGCGGAAGCGTGCGCCGGAGCGCGGCTACGGCGGTACGACTCTCCAGCAGCGCGGCCACGGCGGCCACGCGCTAGTCCGTCCGCCGCGCCGGCCTTCCCGCGCCGGTCGCGACCAGGGTGCGGACCATCTCCCCGGCGCGCTTGAGCACGCCGCGCGCGTTGTCGTAGCTGAGCACGTCCAGCGCCTCTTCCAGCGTCCGCCACTGGCACGCGGTGATGCCCTCGTCCACCTGGGGGCAGGCCTCGCCCTCCGCGCTCTCGAAGAGGAAGAAGTGGCAATACTTGTGGATGTGGCGGCCGCGGAAGCGGAAGTGCCAGTCGATGACCCGGATTGGTCCCTGCAGCACCAGTCGGCCGAGACCGGTCTCCTCCCCGGTCTCCCGCAGCGCGGCCTCCGCCGGTGACTCCCCATTCTCCAGGTGGCCCTTGGGAAAGCCCCAGTTGTCGTAGGAGTCCTTGATCAGGAGATAGCGCGGCGGCCCGTCGACCGCCCGGCGGAACACGATCCCGCCCGCGCTCACTTCGAGATCCGCCTTCCGCTTGCTCATCTAGAACACCGAGATCTTCAGGTACTTGCGGGGCTGCGCCTGGATGTCGGTCAGCAGCGCGCGGAACTGGACCACCGTCGCGGTGGCCTCGCGGTAGAGTGTCGAGTCCGTCGCCAGGAGACCCAGGGTCCCGTTCCCCTGCTGGATTCGGGTCATCAGCGAATCGGCCTGCTGCATCACCCGCACGAGGCTGGCCTCGTTCGCCCTGGCGGCGGCCATCACCGAGCGCATGTCCGCGGCAGCCTGCCGCAGGTCGGCGCTGGAAGACCGGCCGTTGGCGAGGATGTCCTCCAGCTGGCCGTCGGCCGTCGCGGTGTCGAGACGGGCTACCGCCTGCTGGAAGGTGCGCGCCACCCCGGCGAACGCGTCGGAGGTGGTGGCCACGTTGCTGCTCACGCGATCGATGCGGCTGGTCTGGGCGTCGGCGAACTTGACCATCCGCCGCGAGATCTCCGCCAGGTCCTTCACGCTCCGCTGGAGGTCCTGGAGCGCGGTACTGTCGAAGGCCTGACCGATGCGCGCGGTGATGTCACCCACGTCACCCGCGATGCGGCTCGCCTGGGCAGTGAGCTGGCCGATGTCGGGCAACGTGGCGCCGGGCCAGGCCTCGCCGCCGGCCAGATCGGACTCGACCAGCGCGTTCCGGACGATGGGATCGGTGGGGAGCGGCTCGAAAGAGACGATGTTGGCGCTCCACTCCCCGAAGAGGCTGGCGGAGGCGGAGATGACGGCGGGCTTGGCGGGCAGCTCCACGGAGCGGTCCACCGTGAGCTCGGCCTCGACCCAGTCCTCGGGCGCGAGGCGGATCGCTTCCACCCGCCCCACGCGCACGCCGCGGAGGGTGACCGGCGCGCCCACGCCGAGCCCGCCCACGGTGCGAAACCGGGCAGTGTAGGTGGCTTCCTTCTGGTTGACGTCGGTCTCGCTCAGCCAGAGCGCGCCGCCGATCACCAGCGCCAGCGCGGTGAGCACCGCGAGGCCGACCGCGAACTCGTTGCTTCGCTTCATTCATACCTCCACGCCGGCGCCGGAGAGGGGGACCCCGGACGGCCCTCGATGAACTGGCGCACCACCGGATCTTCCGTCGCCTGGATCTCCGCGACGCTGCCGACCTGGCGGATGGCCCCCTCGTGCAGCATGGCGATGCGGTCGCCGACGCTGAAGGCGCTGCGCATGTCGTGGGTGACGACCAGCCCGGTGACCCCGAGGTCGCGGGTGCGGATCATCAGCTGGTCCATGACGGCCGAGGTGACGGGATCGAGCCCTGTGGTTGGCTCGTCGTAGAGAATGTAGTGCGGCTTGAGGGCGATCGCGCGCGCGATGCCGACCCGCTTCCGCATCCCACCGCTCAGCTCCGCCGGATACTTGTCCTCGACGCCCGACAGCTCCACCACCGCAAGGCTCTCCTCGATCCGGGCCCGGATCTCGGCCTCGCCGTGCCCTCGCTTCACCAGACCGAGCCGGATGTTCTCGGCGACGGTCATCGAGTCGAACAGTGCGGCGAACTGGAAGACGTAGCCGATCCGCCCCCGCAGCTCCGCGAGCGCGCCGCGATCCAGCTCGTGCACCGCCTCGCCGTCCACCAACACGGCACCGGCGTCCGGCTCGATGAGTCCCACGATCAGCTTCAGGGTGACGCTCTTGCCGCTGCCCGACGCGCCGATCATCACCGTGTTCTGGCCGTCGGGAACCTCCAGCGAGACGCCCCGCAGCACCTGCTTCGCGCCGAAGGACTTGGTCAGGCGGTCGAGCACGATCACAGGAGTACGAGCGCCCAGAACGCGTCCAGCACCAGGATCGCCTCGCACCCCAGCACGACCGCCCGGGTGGTGGACAGCCCCACGCCCGCGGCGCCGGCCTGTGCGTCGAGCCCGCGGAGACAGCCCATCAGCGCGACCGCCGCGCCGAAGCTCGCACTCTTCACCAGCCCGAACCAAATGTCCTTGAACCGGTAGAACTGCTTGAGCCCCTTGAGGAACTCCGGGGTGGAGAGGTCGAGCAGGTTGATCGCGGTCACCCACCCGGACCCGACGCCCACGGCCATCGCGAACGCGGTTACCACCGGGAACATCAGCGCGGCCGCCAGAACGCGGGGAACGACCAGGTAGGAGTTCGGGTCGTAGGCCAGCGTCTCCAGCGCGTCCACCTGCTCGGTCACCTTCATGGTGCCGATCTCGGCCGCGATGCTGGCGCCTACCCGGCCGGCGAGCGCCATGCCGGTGAGCACCGGCCCCAGCTCCATCATCACCGTCTTCCCCACCAGCGCGCCCACGAAGTACAGGGGTACGGTGCCGGTGAAGATGTAGGAGGAGAGCAGCGAGAGGACGATACCGGTGAAGACGGCGATGAACAGCGCGATGGGGACCGAGTCCACCCCGAGTCGGCGCATCTGCCCGACGAGGAGGGGACCCCAGGTTCCGACATCGGCGAGTGCGCGGGCGGTCTCGAGGCTGCGGCGGCCTACGTGCGCGACGAACCCGTCCCGCGCAGCGACACGGGATGCCACGGAGGGCGACACGATGGGAAGCTATGGGAGAGGGGTGGGAGTGTAAAGAAGCGGGGAGCTATCAGCTATCAGTTATCAGCTATCAGAGGTGCTTGCCCGCGTCGGTTGCCAGGGCGGGCCC
>JBKPGZ010000015.1:0-31918 GCA_046729675.1 Gemmatimonadota bacterium
TGTACGCCACCGACTCCCCGACGGTGATTACCAGTGCGACACGTGGCGGCGAGACCAAGACGGTCCGCCACGATCGCGGCTGCTCGGCGGCGCCGCCGGAGCTGTCGCAGCTGGAGCAGCGGATCGATGAGGTGGCGGAGACGGGGAGGTGGGTGGGGAGGTAGGCGGCGGTTGTCATCCCGAGGAGCGAAGCGACGAGGGACCTTCTCACCCGGTCTTCGGTGACCCGCGGAGAAGATCCCTCGCTTCGCTCGGGATGACAGTGGGTGCTCGTCCGACTTACCGCCTTAAGGCAGGGTCGAGCCGATCTCGCACGGCATCTCCCAAGAGCGTCGCTCCTACCACCACCAGCACCAGGGCCACGCCGGGCGCCGCCGCGACCCACGGGGCGTTGACCAGCGTATCCCTGCCTGAGGCGATCAGGTTGCCCCACGAGGGTGTCGGTGGCTGGACGCCCAAGCCGAGAAACGAGAGCCCCGCCTCCAGCATGATCGCATTGCCCAGGCCAAGTGCGGCGGCGACGATCA
The DNA here is from genome assembly GCA_046729675.1 of Gemmatimonadota bacterium. Classification (GTDB taxonomy): domain Bacteria; phylum Gemmatimonadota; class Gemmatimonadetes; order Gemmatimonadales; family GWC2-71-9; genus CAVVWJ01. The sequence goes on from JBKPGZ010000015.1 coordinate 528, forward strand.
CCGGAGTCATCGCGTTGGGCAGGACATGACGGATGAGCACGCGGAGGTCCGAGGCGCCAAGGCCGACGGCTCCCTCCACGAACGGCCGCACCGCGAGCGCACGCACTTCCCCGTGCACCAGCCTTGCGATCGTCATCCAGCCGGTGAGCCCCAGCACCACGATCACCAGCACCGCGCTCGGCTGCCACAGCGAGGCGAGGAGCAGGAGCAGCACGACCCGCGGCAGCGCCAGCGCGAAGTCGGTGAGCCCGAGCAGCAAGGTCCCGGTCCAGCCGCGCCAGAAGCCGGCCGCGGCGCCGATCGCCACGCCCACGATCACCGACACGAGGACCGCCAGGGTGCCGACACCGAGCGACACCCGCGCGCCGTAGGCGAGCCTTGCCCACACGTCGCGGCCGAAGCGATCGGTGCCTAGCAGGTGGAAGTTGCCGTGGATGTCCGAGGCGAGCGGCGGGAGGAAGCGGGTGGCGACGATGTCGCGCTGGGCGATGGGATCACCGGCCAGGGCGGGCGCGAGGATCGCGACCAGCGCGGCGCCGAGGAGCACCGCGAGGCCGAAGGCGGCGCGGCGGTCGCGCCAGAGCTCCCTCACCGCCGCACCCTCGGGTCCACCCACGCCACCAGGATTTCCGCCAGCAGGTTGCCCGCCACCACCAGGGCGGCGCTCACCGCCGTGGCCGCCATGACCACGGGGTAATCCCGCGCGACCACGCCCTCCACCAGAACCCGGCCCACGCCGGGCCAGGCGAAGATCGCCTCGATGAACACCGCGCCGGAGAAGAGGGCCGGGAGCGAGAGGCCGAGCAGCGTCACCACCGGGATCAGCGCGTTGCGAAGCACATGACGCACCGCCACCCGCGCGGGCGAGAGCCCCTTGGCGTGCGCGATCGCCACGAAGGGCAAGCCGGCCACGTCGAGCATGGCCCCGCGCACGTACCGCGCGGTGCCGCCGATGCCGATGAGGGTGAGGGTCGCGAGCGGCAGGGTCAGGTGCCGGATCCGGTCGGCGACGCGCTCCCAACCGGTGAGGAAGTCCGAGTCGAACCCCGCCGCGCCGAAGGCCGGCAGCAGCCGAAGCTGGTAGGTGAACACCATCACCAGCATCAGCGCGAGCCAGTAGCCTGGCAGGGCGAAGAGCGTCACGGTCACCACCGACAGCGCGGTGTCGAGCCGACCGCCGCGTGCCGCCTGGACCACGCCCACCGCGATGCCGAGCAGGTAGCTCAGCACCAGCGAGATCCCCACCAGGCGCACAGTGCCCGGCCACGCCTCCGCGAGCGTGCGGGCGACGGGCCGGCCGGTGGCGATGCTGGTGCCCCAGTCGCCCCGCACGAAGCGGCCGAGCCACGAGGCGTATTGCGCGGGCAGCGGCCGATCGAGGCCGAGCCCGTGCCGTTGCGCCTCCACCTGGTCCTGGGTGGCCGCCGGGCCGACGAGGAGGCGGGCGGGGTCGCCCGGTGCGAGGCGCAGCAGGAAGAACATGAGCGTCAGCACGCCGAGCACCACCGCCACGCCGCTGAGCGCCCGCCGGAGCAAGAGGAGAAGCATCGCGGAAATTTCCTGCCTCCCCATCCGTGCCGCCAGGGAGATACCTTCCTGCGTGCCTCGCCGCCTCCTCCCGGCGCTCCTCGTCGCGGCGTGTCTTCCGGCCTGCCAGCCGGAAGCCGGCCGGCGCGGGGCCACGGTCCTCTACGCGTCCGGCGCCGACCTGCAGAGCATCAATCCGCTGCTCACCCAGCACCCGCTCGCCCGGCAGGTGCAGCGGTACGTGCTGCTCACCACCCTCGCCCGCTACGACAGCGCGCTCGCCCCGGAACCGTATCTCGCGCGCGAGTGGCGGTGGGGCGAGGGCCGGCGCACGCTCACCTTCGTGCTCCAGCCCGGCGTCCGCTGGCACGACGGTGCGCCGACGACGGCACACGACGTCGCGTGGACCCTGAACGCCGCACGCGACCCCGCGACCGGCTATCCGCGGCTCACCGACCTCGCGCCGATCGCGGAGGTGGCCGCGTCGAGCGACACCATCCTCGTGCTCCACTTCACCTCGCCGCAGCGGCGCTTCCCCGACGTGCTCACCGATCTTGCGGTCCTGCCCGCGCACCTGCTCGACACCGTGCCGGCGGGCCGGCTGCGGCAGGCGGCCTGGAACACGCGCCCCGTCGGCAACGGCCCCTTCCGGTTCGTGGCGCATGAGCCGAACCGCCGCTGGGTCTTCGCGGCCGACAGCGATTTTCCCGCAGCGCTGGGTGGTCCGCCACGCCTCGAGCGGCTCATCGTCGTCGTCGTGGACGAGCCCACCACCAAGCTCGCGGCGCTCACCTCGGGCGAGCTCGACTTCGCCGGCATCCAGCCGGCGCACGCTTCGTTCGTGCGGCGCGACCCCGCGCTCGAGGTGCGCACCTTTCCCCTGTTTCTGACCTATGGCATCGTCTTCAACACCCGGCGCGCGCCGTTCGACGATCTCGCGGTCCGGCGCGCGGTGAGCGCGGCGATCGACCGGCAGGAGATCGTGGACGGCTACCTCTACGGGTTCGGCACGCCGGCCACCGGGCCGGTGCCCCCAGGAGTGCCCGGATATCTTCCGGTGCCCGAGCCCCCGGCCTCGGCGTCACCCGCCGTCGGCGGGCAGGCGACGCGACTCGAGCTGCTGACGGTGGGCAGCGGCGAGGCGGCGCTGGAGCAGATGGTGCAGGCGCGGCTCGCCGCGGCGGGCTTCGACGTGGTGATCCGGCAGCTGGAGCTCTCGACCTTTCTCGCCCGGGTGTACGGACCCGAGCGCGACTTCGACGCCGCCGTGCTCGGCATCTCCGGCGACCTCGGGCTCGGCTACCTGAAATCGCTGGCGGAGACCGCCGGGCTCGCGGCGCCGGCAGATCCCGCCGCGGCGCAGCGTTTTTTCGCGGACTCGACGCCGGTGGCCTTCCTCTACCATGCGGCCGGCCTGCAGGGCGCCAATCGGAGGGTGAAAGGGGTGGAGATGGATCTGCGGGGGGAGCTTCCCAGCGTGCAGCGGTGGTCGGTGGCGCCATGACCGCGTTCGGCGCGGCCGCACCGGTTCGCCTGGATCTCGCGGGCGGGTGGACCGATGTGCCGCCATACTCCGCCCGAGAGGGCGGCGTGGTGGTGGCGGCAGCGGTGCAGCTCTACGCCTACGCCGAGGTACGGCCGCGGGAGCGGGGATATCTGCTGGCCTCGAAGGAGCTGGAGCAGGCGCTGGAGTATCCGGATCTGTCGGCACTGGCCGGAGACGGCCCGCTCCCGCTGCTGCGCGCGGGGCTCAGGTTGCTCCAGGCGCAGCCCTGCTCGCTGAGCACCCACTCCGATGCGCCTCACGGCAGCGGGCTAGGCAGCTCGGGCGCGATGGACGTCGCCATCGTCGCGGCTCTCGCTCAAGCGCAGAGCCGCCGGCTGTCCACCCGCGAGATCGCCGACCTCGCCTGCCGGCTCGAAGGACAGGAGGCCAGGATCCCCGGCGGCAGGCAGGACCAGTTCATCTCGGCCTACGGGGGCTTCCTCCGCCTCGGCTTCCGCGACCCCGACGCGACCGTCGAGCCGATCGGGTTGGACGAGGCCTTCGCCGCGGAGCTGGAGCGACGGATGCTGCTCTGCTACACGGGCGACTCGCGGTTCTCGGGAGACACCATCGGACGGGTAATGCACGCCTATGAGAATGGCGAACCTACGATCGCGGGGGCGCTCGACGGTCTTCGCGGCGCCGCGGAGGCGATGAGCGACGCGCTCCGCGCCGGCGACTTCGCTCGGATCGGCACGCTGCTCAGCGAGAACTGGCGACTCCAGCAGCGGCTCGATGCCGGCATGTCAACGCCGGAGATGCGGCGGCTCGAGGCGGCAATGCGCGACGCCGGCTGTCTCGGCGGCAAGGCCGCCGGCGCGGGTGCGGGCGGATCGATGTTCTTCCTCGCGCCCGACGATCCCGCGCCCGCGCGCGAGGCCGTGGCGCGGCTGGGCATGCGGCTCCTCCCGGTGCGCTGGGCGACGACGGGCGTGCGCCCGTGCTGAGCCTCGACCAGCTGGAGGTCCGCCGCGATGCCCTGCGCGGCTCGGCGGATCTCGCGGCGCTGGTGAAACAGCTCGCGCGACGGGCCGAGCCGATGCTGCGCCGGCCCCTGCAGCCGCCCGCGCTCAAGGCGCAGCTCACCGCCGACGGTGGAATCTGCCCGGTTGACGGATCCCCGCTGCTGTTCGATCCCTGGCGCCCCGGCTCACACCGCTGCCCCTCCTGTGGGAAGGAGCACGCCGGCCCGCGCCACGACGGCGCCTGGGCTCGGTGGCAGCACCTCTGGCTCGCGGAGCGGGCCGCGGAGCTCGCGGTTCTCCGTGCCATCGGCGAGCGAGAGGACGCGGGCGAGGCCGCGGCTGCGCTGCTCGCGGCGTACGCCGAGCGCTACGCGGAGTATCCGAACCGCGACAACGTGCTGGGCCCGAGCCGGCTGTTCTTCTCCACCTATCTCGACTCCATCTGGCTCACCAACTATCTCGCGGCCGCGTGGCTGCTGCGGGAGGCGGGCGCGCTCGATTCCTCGGTCGAGGAGGGTGTGAACGCGGTCGCCGACGAGGCCGCCAACATCATCGGCGAGTTCGACGAAGGCTTCTCCAACCGGCAGACATGGCATAACGCGGCGCTCACCGCCATCGCCGTGTGGTTCCAGGACGAGGAGCTGGCGGGCCGGGCGGTGGAAGGCCCCACCGGCGTCATCGCCCACCTGGTGCGGGGCTTCGGCGGCGACGGGATGTGGTACGAGGGCGAGAACTATCACCTGTTCGCGCTCCGGGGCCAGCTCCTTGCGATGGGCTGGGCCGGCCAGGCCGGCGTGGACGTGCTCGCAGACCCGCGGCTGGCCGCGAGGCTGGAGGGCGCGCTGCGTGCGCCCGCCCTCACCGCGCTCCCCGATTTCACCTTTCCCGCCCGCAAGGACTCGCGGTACGGCGTGTCGCTGGCCCAGCCGATGTACCTCGAGCTGTGGGAAGTCGGCGCCGCGCGCCTGGGCAAGCCGGATCTCGATCTCTGGGACTGGCTCCGCGCGCTCTACGCCTCGCCGGCGCCACCGGCCGAGCGGTTCGACTCCTACCTGCACGAGACCGGGTCCGAGCGGCCCCGGTCGCGCTCGCGGTCGGACCTCTCCTGGTGGGCGCTGCTGGAGATGGTGCCGGCGTTGCCCGCAGGCAAGGGGACGTGGCAGCCGGGGAACCTGCTGCTCGAGAGCCAGGGGCTAGCGATCCTGCGGCGCAGGGATCGCTACGCCAGCCTGGAGTGCGGCCCGTACGGCGGCGGGCACGGTCACCCGGACCGGCTGCACCTTACGCTGCACGCCAACGGCCGGCACTGGCTGCCCGATCCCGGGACCGGCTCGTACGTGGCTCGCGACCTCTTCTGGTACCGCTCCACCCTCGCGCACAATGCCCCGCGAGTGGACGGCGCGTCGCAGCCGCCGTCGGACGCGGAGTGCGCGGCCTTCGGTGAGTCGGGAGACTGGGCCTGGGCGCGCGGCCGTTGGGGCGAGTTCCTCCGCACCGTCGTGGCGGGCCCTCGCTACCTCCTCGACGTGCTCGAGTACTCCGCGCCGGAGACGCACACGGTCGAGTTGCCGTGGCATCCGAACGGAGCCGTGTCCGAGCCGCCGGGACGATGGGAGCCGCAGGCGGCAGGAACCGGCGAGTTCACCCGCCGGCTGGAGCGGTTCGTGCCGGTGGCCCCCGGTTCCGTACGACTCCATGCCAGCGCGCCGGACGGCGGCACGCTGACGCTCCATCTCGATCCGGGGGCCGAGTTGCTCCGCGCAGAGGCGCCGGGGCTGCCGGGCAGCGGGGCGCCTGCGCTGTTCTACTTCCAGCGAGCGCGGGGCTCCGGCGTCAGGCTGGTCTCTGTCGTCGAGGCGTCGCCTTCCGCTCCTGCCGTGCGCGGCTGGCGGGCAAGCGGAGACCTCATCGAGGTGGAGACGGCCGGCGGGGTGGAGCGCCACGTGAACACCAGCGACGGGTGGGACGTGACGGCGCAGGGGAACACCGTCCAGCTCCGCGGCCTCCGGCGATCCACGGCGAAGGCGTCGGGGCCGCTGATCGACCACGCGCGCCGCACGCCGATGACCGGCGAGGCGCTCCGGGTATTGGATCCGCCGGCACTCGACGGCGCGCTCGACGGGTTCGACTTCTCCCAGCCGCTGGAGCTGGATCACGAGGACCAGTACCGGCGGAGCGAAGAGCCATACGCGGGCCCGGAGGAGTTCTCCGCTACCGCCGCCGTGCACTGGGATGAGCACGGCATCTACGTCGGCGTGGATGTGCGGAAGCCAGAGCTCCGGGTCCGGAGCGCCGCGGCACCGCCGCTCCGCCTCGACAACGAGCCGGACGACATCCATGCCGACGGCGTGCAGGTCTACGTGCGGCCCGCGGCCGACCGCCCGGTCTACGGGTTCCTCGTGGTGCCGTCGGAAGAAGACGGCAGCATTCGAGTGCACGGCGCCGCCGGCACAGCGGGCGATCCGGCCATGGTGCGAGGCGGGTGGCAGCCCACCGATGCGGGATACACGCTGACCCTTGGCATCGCGCTGCCGGAGTGGAGCCCGGGGCCCGAGGCACAGATCGGCTTCGACCTCCTGGTCAACCGGATCGAGGAGGGACGCGAGCGCCGCTCCGGGCAGCTGGCGTGGAGCGGCGGCGGGGGCTGGGTCTACCTCCGCGGTGACCGCCAGGATCCCGCCGCGCTCGGCGTGCTGGAGCTGCGCTGAGGATGGATCACGTCGCCGGCATCACGTCCACCGGCAGCAAGCGTCCCGCGGCGCTCTTCGGCGCGGCGGGCGAATCGCTCCCCATCAGGATGACGCGATCGTCCGGCTGCCGGGTGTGGGATGCTGAAGGCCGCGAGTATCTGGACTTCATCATGGCCCTCGGCGCGGTGGCACTCGGCTACGGCAATCCGGCGGTGACGCGTGCGGTGGCCGAGGCCGCCGAGCAGGGAGTGGTGGGACCCCTCCCGCCCGTGCTGGAAGAGGCGGTGGCCGCGGACCTCTGTCGCGCAATTCCGTGGCTGGAGCGCGTCCGCTTTCTCAAGACCGGAGCCGAGGCAGTGACGGCCGCCGTACGACTGGCGCGGGTCGTCACGGGTCGCGACGCCGTGCTGGGCTGCGGCTACCACGGCTGGCAGGACTGGTGCCAGACAGCGGCGGGCAGGGGTGTGCCGGCGTCCACCCGCGCGTTGTACGGCGAGGTCCCGTTCAACGATCCGGGGCGCACCCGCGAGATGATCCGCGCCGCGGGCAACCGCCTGGCCGCGGTGGTGTTCGAGCCGGTGATCCTCGACCCCCCGAGTCCGGAGTGGATCGCGGTGCTGCGGGAGGAGACGCTCCGCTCCGGCGCGATCCTGGTCGCGGACGAGATCAAGACGGTCTGCCGGCTGGCCATCGGCGGCGCCTGCGAGCGGTACGGGATCCGGCCGGATCTGGTGGTCATGGGGAAGGCGATGGCCAACGGCTTCCCGCTCGCCGCGGTCGGCGGACACGCCGACGTGATGGATGCCGTCTTCCGCACCTGGATCTCCTCGACGCTCGCGACCGAGATGGTCTCGCTCGCGGCGGCCCGCGCGACCCTGACGGTGATGAAGGAGGCGAAGGTTCCGGCGCACATCACGCGGGTGGGCACTAGGCTCCTCGCTGGACTTCGTGCCCTGGCCGCCCGACACGAGCGATTGGTCGCCCGTGCTGCCGGTCTACCGGAGATGTGCTTTCTGGAGTACCGCGACGAGCCGCTGTCGGGTCGGGTTGCGGTGGCTTGCGCGGAGCGGGGACTCCTCTTCAAGCGAAGCGCCTACAACTTCGTTTCCCTGGCACATGATGAGGCGATCGTGGATCGCACGCTCGATATGCTCGACGACGCGCTCTCGAGCGTGAGGGATTAATGACGCCGCGGATGAACGCAGAAGAAACGCAGATTGCTCCGGTTCCCTGGCGGGCTTCGTTCTTTCAGAGTTGGTTGGTGTGCTGTTGAGCCTCACCGATGAGGCGACGGAGGCCAGTGCGCCCAGTAGGCCATCTGCGTTCACCTGCGTTCATCCGCGGCCAATTCCGATCGGTTGATGCCCCCTCTTAGATTGCCCACGTGCTGATCGACGTCCACGCGCACTTCCTCCACGACCGCACCCCGCGGGCCGACTGGCGCGAGCGCAACGCCAGCCGGCTCCGCGCCGGCGAGCGCGTGGGCATCACCATCCACATCGCCTCGATACTCGGCAGCTGGGGGCTGACGTCGCCGACGTACTTCCCCTCACCCGACGACCTTCGCTACGGCAACGACTACCTGCTGCGGCTCCAGCGGGAGCATCCCCATCGGATCCGCGGCTACGTCGCCGTGAACCCCAACTACACCGATCACGCGGTGGCGGAGATCCGTCGCTGCCTCGACGCCGGGATGATCGGCATCAAGCTCGCCGCGAGCCGTCGCGCCGACGATCCGCTGCTGGATCCGATCTGCGCGCTCGCCGCTGAGCGCGGGGTGCCGGTGCTGCACCACATCTGGCAGGGCCGGCGCCGCGACTATCCGGGGCAGGAGGCGTCGGACGCGGTCGAGCTGGGGAGGCTCGCAGCGCGCCATCGGTCGGTCCCCTTCATCCTCGCCCATATCGGCGGCGGGGGCGATTGGCTCCAGACGCTGCCGGTCGTCCGCGGGCTCTCCAATATCCTGGTGGATCTCTCCGGCAGCGGTGTGGACGGCGGGATGCTCGAGGCCTGCCTGCAGGCCGTCGGGGTCGAGCGGCTCCTCTGGGGCTGCGATCTCACCATCGAGACCGGCTGGGCCAAGCTTCGCTATCTCGAGCACCTGCTCTCGCCCGCCGATCTCGATCACGTGCGCCGGCGGAACGCGGTGCGGATCTTTCCTCCCGGCGCCTTCCCGTCCGACTGATGCGCACCGACGTCAATGCGTTCCTGGGGTCGTATCCCTACCGTCGGGTGCCCGGCACGAGGCCGGAGGCGCTGCTCGAGGCGATGGACCGTACCGGCATCGACGAGGCCTGGGTGAGCCACCTGCCCGGGATCTTCTGGCGCGACCCCGCCGCGGGGAACGGATGGCTCCTGGAGACGACGCGGATCCATCCCAGGCTGCGGCCCGTGCTCGCGGTGCATCCCGAGATGGCCGGCTGGGAGGGCGTGCCGCGCGCAGCCGCGGAGGTCGGCGCGCCGGCGGTGCGCTGCGATCCCACCTACTACGGCATCGGGACCGCGGGTCCGTCCATGCGCGCGCTGGCGGGCGCATGCGCTCGCGCGGGCGTCGCGCTGATGCTCGCCGTGCGGTTGGAGGATGGACGCCAGCGCCACCCCAACGACCACGCGGCCGAGCTGCCCGCGGCCGGGGTGCGCGCGCTGGTGCGGTCGGACGCAGGTGTCCGGCTGGTAGTGACCCACGCGGACCGGCCGTTCATCGAGGAAGTGCACTTCGGCGCCACTCCCGAGGAGGCCCGCCGCATCTGGTGGGACATCTCCTGGATCTGGGGACCGCCGGAGGACCACCTCGAGATTCTGCTGCGCACCATCGGCGCAGCGCGTTTCCTGTTCGGCACCGGACAGCCGCTCCGGATTCCCGAGAACGCGGTGGCCAAGCTCGATCTGCTCGATATCGACGCCGCGGACCGTGAGGCGATCGTGTCCGGCAATGCCGCCGCGGTCGGGGTTCGCGTCAGGGCAGGCGCATGAGCGGGCTCGCGGAGCGGATTCAGTGGGGGCTCTTCCCCGCGGTCCCGGTGCCGTTCCGCGGGGACCGGCTCGACGGCCAGGCACAGCGCGACTACGCCAGGTGGATGGCGACGCACCCGGTCGCCGGGGTCGCGGTGTGGGCCCACACCGGCCGCGGACCCCACCTGAGCGCGGAGCAGCGGCATGAGGTCCTGGAGACCTGGCGCGAGGCACTGCCGGATCGGGTGATCGTCGCCGGAGCGCGCGACATCACGATGGCGATCGAGGCGCGGCGCGGGCGGGCGGACGCGCTGTTGGCGTTTCCCCAGCACAACGACCCGGTCGCCCACCACCGGCGGCTGGGCCGCGAGCTGCCCATCATCGCGTTCTACCTCTACGAGGCCGCCGGCGGGGTGGCCTACGACGACGCCACGCTGCACGCGATCCTCGAGCTGCCGGAGGTGGTCGGCATCAAGGTCGCCACCCTCGACTCGGTGATGACGTTCCAGCGGATCGTGGCGCTGATGCGGAACCACCCCGACAAGGTGCTGATCACCGGCGAGGACCGCTTCTACGGCTACTCGGTGATGGCCGGCGCGACCGCCGCGCTCATCGGGATGGGCGCCGCGCTCCCGGACGCCCAGGCCGAGCTGCTCCACGCCTTCCGCGACCGGCAGTGGGAGCGCTTCGTCGCGCTCTCAGCGCTCTGCGACCGGCTCGCGCAGGCGACGTTCGTCGAGCCGATGGAGGGCTACATCCGCCGCATGCTCTGGGCGGTGGCGGCCGAGGGCGCGATCCCTCGGGAGGCATGCGACGATCCCTGGGGTCCGGCGCTGCCTGAGCGGGAGCGGGAGATCGTGGAGCAGGTCGTAGCGGATGCGCGCGCAGCTCGCCCGTGACTTCGAGCGCTTCGGCGGCGGACTTCCTCGCGACTTCGCCGGCCACATCCGAGAGGCGTACCGCATCGACCTCGCCGCGCGCTATCTCGGCTTTCCCCTCCCGCACCCGATCGGCAAGGGCTCGGGCCAGCTCTCGCTGAACCAGGAGCAGCTGGAGAACGACCGCGCGGCCGGTCTCGCGTTCGTTGTTCTGAAGACGGTGATCGCAGAGGACTCGGCCGGCGTCCGCGCCATGGAGGCGTGGGCCATCCACGAGACCAGGATGAAGGTCGAGACCGTCCGCTCGGCGTCGGGGCTCGAGGGGTGGACGGTGACGTGGAAGGGCAGGGGCTGGGATCGCTCGTTCGAGGACTACCTCGAGCTGGTTCGAACCGCCGGCGAGATGACGCGCTCGGGCGGGATGGTGGCGGTGCCCTCGGTCAAGTACCATCTGCCGCGCGTCGACGAGAGCTTCCGCGAGGGCGAGTACCGCCACACCACCGAGCGCCTGGCCCAGGCCTGGGGCGGCGAGATCCTGGCGCTGGAGAAGGACTTCTCGCCCACGTTGGCGGGCGATTCCCTGTCGGACGAGCGGGGCCGGATCATTCGCTGGCTGTTGGAAGTACCCGCGCTGATCCGCCGTTCCGCCGGCGGAGCGACGGTAAAGGTGGCGCTCAAGCTGATGAACGCCCGGCACGGCGAGTCCTTCCAGCTCGACATGGTCGAGGCGGCCGGAGGCGCGGATGCCCTGGTCTGCTTCAACCGCCTCTGGTCTGCCGAGCGCGGCGTGGCGTATGGAGGGTACGACCTGAGCGACCGGAACCTGCGCGCGCTGGCCGCGGTGAAGTCCGCCCGAGTGCATCGGCCGCCCCTCTCCGGCACCGGCAACGTCTCCTCCGGGCGCATGATCCTCGAGTACGCGAAGCTCGGCTGCGAGAGCGTCCAGCTCCATACCTTCTTTCAGCTGCCGCTGTCGGAGTACCCGGCCAACGCGGGCTCCCGCACTCAGCGGGCGCTGCACGCCCTGCTCTTCCATCCGGAGAGCGGGCTCATCGCGGGGATGCTGGACCTGGAGGAGTCCGGTCGGCTCCACCGGCAGGGCGGCGAGCTGCACTTCCTGGACGTCCAGCACTCCTGATGCGGATCATCCGGGTGGAGCTCCTGGAGCTCTCGCTGCCGCTGGTCGAGCCCTTCGTGATCTCGGGCGGGGCCATGCACGAGCGGCGCTCGCTGGTGGTCATCCTTCACGACGAGACGGGCCACCGCGGCTACGGCGAGTCCCCGCCGTTCGAGCTGCCCTTCTATTCCGACGAGACCCTGGCGGGCGCGCGGCACCTGCTGCAGCATGTGCTGATCCCGCGCGTGGTCGGGATGGCGTTCGAGTCGCCCGAGGCGGTGGACGCTGCGCTGCGCCCGGGCGTGCGGGGCAACAGCTTCGCCCGGGCCGCGATCGAGACGGCGGCGTGGGATCTGGAGGCGCACCGGCGGAACACCGGACTGGCCATGCTGCTGGCCGAGCGGCTCGGCGTGCAGCCGGCGGACGCGGTGCCCTGCGGCGTCGCCCTTGGAATCCCCGTGGACCGTTCGGCCGACACGCTGAGGCGATGGATCGCGGACGCGGTCGCGGCCGGGTACCGGCGGGTGAAGATCAAGGTCGCGCCCGGCTGGGACGAAGTGCCGGTGCGAGCGGCGCGCGAAGTCCTGGCCGGGACCGGGCTGCCGCTCACGGTGGACGCCAACGGCGGCTACGAGTGGCCGGAACACGAGCGCGAGCTGCGCGCGCTGGACGAGGCGGACCTGCTCTACATCGAGCAGCCGCTCCATCCCGACGAGCTGGTGGGCCACGCGCGCCTCGCCGAGCGGCTCCGGACCCAGGTGTGCGTGGACGAAACGCTGCGGGACGCCCGCGCCGCACGCCAGATCGCGGAGCTCGGCGGACCGCTGGTCTGGAACGTGAAGGTCCACCGCGTCGGGGGATTGTCCGAGGTCTGCCGCATCATCCGCGTCGCCCGCGGGTGCGGCGCCAGGCTCTGGGCGGGGACCATGCCTGAGTCGGGACTCGGCTCCCAGGCGGCGCTCGCGGCCGCAGCCATGCCGGAATTCGTCTATCCTTCGGATCTGGAGCCCAGCGCCCGCTGGTTCGGCCGCAACGCCGACGTCATCAAGCTCACGATGACCTCCGACGGCCGGATGCGCGTGCCCGGCGTGCCAATTGCAGCACTGTTGGATGCCGGCCGTTTCACCTCGGCCTCGCGGCTCATCGTAGAAGCTTCCGGGATGCCGGCTTAGCCCGTCGGAGGGACCATGGTCGAGTATGCGGTCCTGGTGGCGCACATGGGTCTGGGCGCTTTCGGGACGTTCGTCAGCTCGGCAGAAGTGTGGCTCGCCCACGTCAACTGGGAGCTGGTGGGGTGGCTCGTCCTTGGTCTAATCGTGCTTCGTTTCGTGACTTGGGCATTCAAGTTCCGGGGGCTCTAGGGGATCACCCCTGGCGCGTGACCTGCACTACAGCCCGGCATTGGTGGCACGGCCATTGTGGTCACGTCACGTTGCTCGGGAGTCCAGGTCATGTTTCGGAGCGAAGAATTGCAGCGCTGGGCCGGGCGATTCTGTCTCATGCTGGTCGCGGCGTTGGGCATGATGGGCTACCACTTCGCCAACGTGCGGTTCCTCCCGCTGATGGCCGGCTTCGCCATTCTGGCCGGTGTCTGCTACGCCCCGCGGTCCGCCACTGGGGAGGCGAGGTCGCTCAGACCGTCGGGGCAGCACCCCGCGATCTGACGTGCCGCTCACCAGGGAGCGCGTCCGCGAAGCGGTGGAGCGCGCCGGTGACGAGCACTGGCAGGCGCTGATCGACCACCACGAGGATGCCTATCCCGCCAGCCGCCCCACGCCCGGCGACATCTGCCGGGCCGAAGCCGAGCGGCTCAACGGCCTCGGCCTCGGTGACGATCCCGATCTGAGCCTGGTCGAGAGCCGGGTCGAGCGACTCGACAAGACCGTCCGACTCACCCACGTCTTCCAGAGAAAATCCACCGGCGCACGCCAAGAGACCGAGCCGTTTGAGAACTACGGTTAGCTTGTTGGCATGCCGATCCGGACGTACCACCTCATTCCCCATACTCACTGGGATCGGGAGTGGTATCTCACGCGCGCGGCCTTCAGCGCCCGCCTCGTTCCCGCACTGGATGACTTGATCGAGCGCCTCGAGTCCGAGCCCGGGTTTCGCGCGTTCGTGCTGGACGGGCAGACCGTTCATCTCGAGGATTACCTTGGCGTGCGGCCGGAGATGGAGCCGCGAGTCCACGCGCTGGTGGAGGCGGGGCGGCTTCAGGTCGGACCCTGGTACGTGCTCGCCGACGAGCTGATCCCCTCGGGCGAATCGCTGGTGCGCAATCTCCTCGTGGGCCGGGCGCAGGCGGAGCGGTACGGCGGCCGCCTCGACGTGCTCTACTCACCGGACGCCTTCGGTCATCCCGCCGTCTGGCCCGCGCTCGGTGCGGAGTTCGGCATCGCCTGGGGTGTGCTCTGGCGCGGGCTCGGCGGGGAGCCGGGGCAGGAAGGCGACCTCTACCGCTGGCGCGCTCCGGACGGGCGCGAAGTCCTGCTGCACCATCTCTCTCCCGGTGGGTACGAGGTCGGCGCCGGGCTTCCCCCTGATCATGCGAGGCTCGCCGCCGCATGGCCGAAGGTGAAGGCGCAGCTCGTGCCGCGGGCGCGCTCGCCGCACGTCGCCCTGTTCGTCGGGGCGGATCACCATGCGGCCCACCCCGCAGTCGGACTGCTGCGCGATCTCCTCGCCGAGTTGGAACCGGAGGCCGAGGTACGGGTCTCGAGGCTGGACGAGTATCTCGCCGCCGCGTCGGCCACCGCCGCCGACGTGCCACGGCTGAACGGCGAGCTCCGCTGGTCGTACGGCTACACCTGGACGCTCCAGGGCGTGCACGCCACCCGGGCCCCGCTCAAGCGGCTGCATGCCGAGGCGGAGCTGGCGCTGGAGCGGGTGGCGGAGCCGCTCGCGGCGCTCGCGCTCTGGCATCGGGGGCACGACGCGCGGCCGTTGCTGGGTCACGCCTGGCGGACGCTGCTCCGATCGCAGTTCCACGATTCCATCGGCGGCTGCACCTCGGACGCGGTGGCCGATCGGGTGACGCTGCGGTTGGGTGACGCGGCGGCGAGCGCCGGCGAGATCGCGCGCGCGTCGCTCGACGCGCTCACGTGCAATGATCCCGACGAGGTGCGGGAGCACGCTCGCGGCGCGCCGGCGCTGGTTTTCTACAACCCGGCCCCACGCGCGCGAGGCGGCGTCGTCGTCACGGAGCTGAGCTGGTTCCGGCGCGACGTACTGGTCGGACCGCCCGGCGGACGGGCGCCGCGACGCGCGGGTGCGCCGACTGATCGTGACGTAGCGGCCGCACTCGGCGGAGTCCCGCATCAGATCATCGGCCGCCGACCGGGATCGGAGCGGCTGGACTCGGCGCGGCACTATCCCGACCAGGACGAGGTGGACCTGGTGCGGGTGGCGCTCGCCCTGCCGGAGCTGGGAGGCTTTTCGATCCGGGTCGGAGGACAAAGCGAAGCGCCGGCACCCGTGCAGGTCGAGGGCGGGCGCCTGACGAACGGCCTGCGCGAAGTGGCGGTGGGCTCCGATGGGCTCGTCGAGCTGACCGATGCGGAGGGCCGAAATCGTTTCCGGGGGCTGTTCGCGCTGGAATCAGAAGACGACCGCGGTGACACGTACACCTTTGCTCCGGTCGCGGGGAGATCGTCGGAGCGGGTCGGCTGGTCCGCACCGCGGGTTACGGCCGCGGGTCCGTTGGTCGGCGCTCTTGAGATGAGCGCCGAGTTGCGCGGAGGCCGAGTGCGCGCCCGGTTAACGCTGGCCCTGTATGCCGGCAGTCCGCTGCTGCGCTGTACGCTTGAGCTGGAGAACGGCATCGGCGATCACCGGCTCCGGCTGCGGATACCGGCCGGAGTGACCGGCGGCGTGGCGACGGCGGGCGCTCCGTTCGAGGCCGTGCACCGGGAGCGCCGCGAGTTCGATCCCGCGCGTTACCCCCGGGAGACGCCCGTCGCAACCGCGCCGGCGCACCGGTTCGTGGAGGCGGGCGGGCTCGCGGTGCTTGCGCCGGGGTTCTTCGAGTACGAGCACGAGTCTGGCGGAGATCTCCTCGTCACCCTGCTGCGCTGCGTGGGTCAGCTCTCCCGCAACGATCTGTCCACCCGTCCAGGACACGCCGGCTGGCCTACGCCCACACCCGGCGCGCAGTGTCTGGGGCGGGAGCGGATCCAGCTCGCGCTGACGCCGGTCGGCACGGGGGACATCGCGGCCCTCTGGGAGGACGCGTTCGTCTCACCCCGCGCGATCTGGCTGCGGCAGGCGAGCCCGCTGGACCCGGCGGC
This sequence comes from Gemmatimonadota bacterium, assembly GCA_046729675.1. GTDB lineage: Bacteria > Gemmatimonadota > Gemmatimonadetes > Gemmatimonadales > GWC2-71-9 > CAVVWJ01. The sequence continues at coordinate 16,489 of JBKPGZ010000015.1, forward strand.
GATCGATCTTCGTCTCGAGGGCGATGGGCTGGTGTTCTCCGCGCTCAAGCCTGCGGAAGGCGACGCTCGGCGGCTCGTGTTCCGGTGCTACAACGCGACGGGAAGCCGAGTGGAGGGGCGGCTCGTCGCAGGGACGGCGCTCGGCTCGGTCGAGCGGACGCTGGCGGACGAGCGGGAGGGGGAGAGGCTGGCGCTGGAGGCCGGGGGGACCGGGGTGCGGTTCACGGCGGGGCCGTACGAGATCGTCAGCTTGCTGCTCACGCCATGACAGCGAGGCTCCCTCCCAACTATGTTCTCGCATGCGCGAATTCCCGGCGCTGCCGTGCTACCCCTGTCCCCACCAATCCGCGTGCTGCGCTTACGGCGTCACTCTGAGTGAGGACGAAGCCGCCGCCATCACCGCGGCCCACGGTCCGGCTATGGTCTACCGCACGCGATGGGGCGAGTGGCGCACCCGGGTGAAGGGTGGCCGCTGCGTCTTTCTCCGCGAGAACGTCTGCACCATCCACTCGCGGCCGTACTACCCGGCCGTCTGCCGCGGGTTCCCCTGGACCGATGCGGAGACCGGCGGTCCCTACGAGTACGACCGCACCATCTGCCCCGAATTCATCCTGCGGCCCGAGCTGGTGAGCATCCATCGGTCCGCCTGACGTTGTCGCCTACTCCACCCCTCCTCCGAGTCCGCCCATGCACCCGGTCTACCGCTCCGGCCTCATCCTGCTCACACTCTTCGTGACGTCGGCTTCCAGCGCCGCGGCCCAGAGCGATCCCGCACTGGAGCGGGCCCGGAAGATTCTCCGCTCGGTCCCGTTGATCGACGGCCACAATGACCTGGCGTGGGAGATTCGGCAGTCGAAGACGGCGCCGATGGACGTCGCCGCCTACGACCTCCGCACCCGTACCCCGGGGCAAACCGACCTGGAGCGGCTCAAGGCGGGGCAGGTGGGGGCGCAGTTCTGGTCCATCTACGTGCCCGGTGAGGTCAAGGACAGCGGCTACGCCCGGATCCAGCTGGAGCAGTTCGACATCGCGCGCCGGTTCATCGCGCGCTACCCGGATCGGCTCAGCCTCGCCCTCACCGCCGACGACATCGAGCGCGAGTTCAAGCGCGGCCGGGTCGCCTCGCTCTTGGGCATGGAGGGCGGGCACGTCATCGAGAACTCCCTCGGCGCGCTGCGCGCGTACTACGACCTGGGCGCCCGGTACCTGACGCTCACCCACAACGTCACTCTGGACTGGGCGGATGCGGCACTCGACAGCGCCCGGCACGACGGCCTCACCGACTTCGGCCGCGAAGTGGTGCGCGAGATGAACCGCCTGGGCATGCTGGTGGACCTGTCCCACGTGTCCCAGGCGACCATGAGCGACGCGCTCGACGCGACCCAGGCCCCGGTCATCTTCTCCCATTCCTCGGCGCGGGCGCTGACTGAGCACCCGCGCAACGTGCCCGACTCCATCCTCCAGCGTCTGCCCAAGAACGGTGGCGTGGTCATGGTGACCTTCGTGCCCGCCTTCGTGTCGAACGAGGTGGCGCAGTACGAGAAGCGCGAAGAGGAAGAGAGTAAGAGAATCACCATGGAGGTGGCCGACACCGCCGAAGTGCGGCGCCGCATGGAGGCGTGGACCGCGGCGAATCCGCGTCCCCAGGCGACGCTCGCGCAGGTGGCCGATCACATCGAGCACGTCCGCAAGGTGGCGGGGGTGGACCACGTGGGGCTGGGCAGCGACTTCGACGGTATCACCCACACGCCCGTCGGACTGGAGGACGTCTCGACCTTCCCGCAGCTCTTCGCCGAGCTGGTCCGGCGGGGGTGGAGTGACGACGACCTGAAGAAGCTCGCGGGACGGAATCTGCTGCGGGTGTTGCGGGCTACGGAGCAGACTGCCGAGCGCCTGCGGAAGGAGCGGCAGCCGAGCACCATGACGATCGGGCCGGTGGCGACCCCGATGTCACCCTGACCCCCGCTTCCTCACCACCAGCACCCCGAACGCCACCGCCATCACCGCGAAGGCGAACCACTGGATGGCGTAGCTGAGATGCGGCCCCTCGCTCAGCTCGGGCGGCGGGAGCCGGCGCGGCAGCGCGGGCAGCCCGCTGTCGGGTGCCTGACGCAGCAGCACGGGGAGCACCGGGTACGGCAGCCGCGCGCGCAGCGCCTCGAGGTCCAAGCGAGCCCAGGTGGTGCGGCCGGCGTGCTCGAGAGGCTGGCCGCCGCCGCTGGCGATCGAGGTGGCCAGACCCCGCACCCGCACCCGTCCGGGCTCCCGCAGCGAGTCGATCTCGGCCCGCACCGCGTCCGCCGAGGGAACGAAGCCGCGCAGCACCAGGACCGCCGAGTCGCCCGCCGCGAGCCTGAGCGGCGTCACCACGAGCACGCCCGGCGCGCCCTGGAACGCCTGGCCCCGGAGCACGACCTCGTGCGCATGGTCGAACTCGCCGGTTGCCTCGACCCACCGCTCGTTCAGCTCCGCGGCCGTCCAGTCGGCACCGACCCCCAACTCGCGCGGGGGCTCGGCCCGGGCCGCCGCGGCCGCCCGGTTGGCCGCCCGGCGGTCCTCCAGACGGCTCAGCTGCCAGAAGCCCAGCCGCACGAAGACGGCGGCGACGAGGACCAGCGCGAGGAGGGTGAGCCGGCGAGCAAGGGGGGGCATCGGGCTGTCTGTAGGGGAGGACGCGACCCGTGGCAATTGGCTACGGTGGTATCGTCAAGTTGGCTGCGGACAGGGATTTCGGGAGCTGGGTCACGCGGTCCGAGGTTTGCCATGGGCCACCGGGCGTCCGCGGTTCTCGACCAACATAACCGGCACCGGGCTTAATTTCTCCAGCATGACCGCTACCAGGACACTTCTCGGTTTCGCGCTCGCGAGCCTCGTCGGCTGCGGGGGCGACCTCACCCTGCCCAGCCAATCGGGGGAGGGTGTCGTGCTCTCGATCGTTGACGGCGACGACCAGACCGGAAGGGTGGGCGAGGAGCTCCCGAGACAGCTCGTGGTGAGCGTCCAGCAGGATAGCGCTCCGGTCGCCGACCAGGTCGTCGCCTTCTCCATCGTCTCGGCGCCGGCCGGCGTGCAGTTGGACCCGGACACCGCCGTCACCGGCGGGGACGGCCGCGCCTCCACCCGCGTGGTGCTCGGCTCCGAGATGGGCGCCTACGAGATCGTGGCGACGCTCGTCGTGGCGGACCCTCCCCCGACGGCGGTGTTCGAGGGGTCCGCCGTAGCGGGTAAACCAGACACCCTGCGCGCGCTGAGCCCGGTGAATCAGCCGGGTCGTCGCGAGGAGGAGGTCGAGGACCCTCCGACCGTCATCGTGCTCGACCGCTTCGGCAACCCGGTCGCCGGTGCCGAGGTCGAGTGGGAAGTCACCACCGGGGGTGGGCAGGTGACCGGAGGAGAGACGGCGGACGCGAACGGCCAGGCGACCGCCACCTGGACCCTGGGCGACGCGCGGGGCGCGCAAAAACTGGTAGCCAGGGTCGAGGGGGCCCACGGGTCACCCCTCACCTTCCTGGCGCTGGTGCTGTTCTAGCCCGCGGGCGCGCGGCCGTTGCGGGGCCACAACAACCCTCCTTCAGCCGCGATGAAGTCGCAGTCCGACAAGGCATTAGCCCGGGGGGAAGGGCTCGCCTTCCGGCATGCAACCTGCTTCCTTCCTTCCCGTCTCCGGCCCAGAGCAGACGTGACCCAGCCGCACCGCTCCCGATTTGTCCTGCCGATGGCTTTGGCCCTCGCCGCGCTCACCGCGTCTTGCGGTGACGTGACCCTGCCCGACGCCGGCGAGGCGGCCGAGCTCGAGCTCGTCGACGGCAATGAGCAGATCGCGCCCGTGGGGACCGCACTCGCCGACTCGGTGCGCGTGCGGGTGCTGGACACCGAGGGACGGCCGGTCACCAACCAGGCCGTCACCTTCACCGTCCTGAGCGGCGGAGGGTCGGTCGAGCCCCCGGCGGTCACCACGAGCGCCGACGGTATCGCCGCCGCGTCCTGGACGCTCGGCACTAGTGCCGGCACTCAGGAGCTCCGGGCCAGCACTATCCAGGGCGGTACCGGGACGCGGCTCGATGTGCCGTTCACGGCGACGGCGGTGGCGGGCAGCGGCAGTGTGTTGGTGGGCGTGAGTGGTGACGATCAGACCGGGCCGGTCAATTCCGCGCTGCAGGATTCGCTGGTCGTGAAGGCGACCGACGCGGTGGGAAATCCCGTCCCCAATGTCGAAGTGACCTGGAGCGTGACGGGCGGAGGGTCCATCTCGCCTGTCACGGTGGTCACCGGCGCCGACGGACTGGCGGCGGCGGAGCGGGTGCTGGGAGCCTCGTCGGGCGCGCAATCGGCTAGCGCTACGGTGGAAGGATTCACCGGCTCGCCGGTCATCTTCAGCCACACCGCTGTGCCGGCGAATCCTGCCGCGCTGGTGCTCGTGGCCGGCGACGATCAGACGGGCCCCGGCGGGTTCGCGCTGGCGGACAGTCTCGTGGTCAGGCTGGAGGACGACAACGGCAACGGCATCGGCAACCGCTCGATCAGCTGGATCGTCTCCAGTGGCTCCGGGTCGGTGAGTCCGACGACCGTCACGACCGACCCCAACGGCCTGGCGGCCACCAGCTGGACCCTGCCCGCTGCTGTGGGCAACTACACCGTGAGCGCGGTATTCTCGGGCCTGCCCGCGGTCCAGTTCACGGCGATGGCAACGCCCGATGCTCCCACCACGATCGAGCTGGCGAGCGGAAACAACCAGAGCGCGACGGTCGGAACCGCTTTGCCGAACCCGCTGGTGGTCCGGGTGACCGACGCGAGCGACAATCCGGTGGCGAACGTGGGTGTCACCTGGGCCGCCCAGGTCGGCGGCTCGGTGTCGGAGGCGACTACAGCAACCGACGCGAACGGGCTCGCGCAGGTGACGCGGACGCTCGGCGTGCTGCCCGGGACGTACACCACCACCGCCACGGTCGAGGGGCTGAGCGGCTCGCCCGTCACGTTCACCTCCACCGCGCTGGTCGGCGCGCCGGATCGCCTCGCGATCATCACCCAGCCCGGAAGTCCGATCGTCAGCGGCAGTATCATCAACCCGGCGCCGTCGATCCAGATACAGGACGATCAACAGAATCCGGTCCCGTTGGCCGGTGTCGCGGTCAACGTGACGGTTTCGGGCCCGGATGGAGCGAGTCTGGGTGTGAACGACCAGCGCCTCACGAACCAGAACGGCCGGGCGAACTTCACCAACCTCACCATCAGCGGGCCGCCCGACGACAACTACGTGCTGACCTTCACCGCGACCGTGGGCGGGGTCGACCTCACGCCGGTCAACTCCAACCCGATCACCGTCACCGCCGGGGCCGCAGCCAGACTTGTCATCCTGCAGCAGCCCTCCACCAGTGCTCAAAGCGGCGACCAGTTCGCGCAGCAGCCCGTGGTGCAGGTCCAGGACGGGAGCGGCAACCCGATCAATGGAAACCGGACGATCGCGGTCGAGCTTGGCCAGGGCGAAGGCGACGGGGAGCTGACCGGAGACTTGACCGTCGCGACCGGCAGCGGCTCGACGGCCACGTTCACTGACCTGGGCATCGAAGGGTCGACCGGGAGCTACACGCTCATCTTCCGGTCCGGCACGCTTCAACCGGCGGAGTCAGGGGTCATCGCCGTTGTGAACAACCCGCCGACGGCCGATGATGACGGTGGATATACCGTCGATGAGGACGACGTGCTCAGTGTACCTGCGGGAAGCGGCGTCCTGGTGGGAGACACCGATCCCGATGGCGACAACCTGACGGCCACCAACGCCAGTGATCCGGCCAACGGATCGGTCACTCTTCAATCGAATGGCTCGTTCACCTACATGCCCGACCCGGATTTCAACGGCACGGACTCGTTTACCTATCAGACGAGCGATGGGCGTGGCAACCTCAGCGCACCTGCCACGGTCACGATCACGGTCAATCCGGTGAACGACGCTCCGGGCTTCACTGCCGGCCCGGACATCGAGGTCTCCGCCCTGGCCACCGCTCTCGGATTCACCGATGATTCCTGGGCATCAGACATCAGCGCCGGACCCACAGACGAGAGCGGTCAAGTGGTGACTTTCCAAGTGTCCACTGATAACGACGCGGCGTTCGCGGTACCGCCCCAAGTCGATGGAGCCGGCACGCTCACATTCACCCCTGTGCCGACCCTGGTGCAGGTTACGGTCAACGCGAGCGTGGTAGCCCAGGACAATGGTCCCGGGAATCCCACCAGCGCGGCCCAGAACTTCACTATCACCATCAACCCGTAGTCCAGGCCGAAGGCGAGTCGAGGTAGCCACTTACGAGCTCCTGTGACCTAGGTCCTAGTTGTCCGCCGGAGCGCCGCGCTATCGTCCGCTCGATGCGAACCCTCCAGCTCGGCTCGACCGCTCTCGCTGCCGCCGCACTCCTCTCCTGCGGCGGCGGCGACCTCGTGCCCCCCAGCGAGGGTGAGCCAGCAGTCATCAACATCCTCCAGGGCAACGGTCAGAGCGGCCGAGTCGGCGAGGCGCTCGCCGATTCGCTGGTCATGGAAGTGCTCGACGGTACCGACCTGCCCGTGCGGGGCGCCACCGTGGTGATCGAGCTCGCCGGCGGGACAGCGGAGCCCGACACCATCACGACCGATGCGCTGGGCCGTGGGAGCGCGCAGATCACCCTGGGGAACCAGGTGGGCCAGACCGCCGGAGCCGCCAGGGTGATCGCCCCGGAGACTCCGGTCGAAGTCGAGGCCGGCTTTACGGTGACCGCCGTAGCATCCACAGCCAATGGTCTCGCGGGCGTGTCCGGCGACGCCCAGACCGGCGCCGTCGGCACCGAGCTGCCGGCGCCGCTCGTGGTCGAAGTGACCGACGCGTTCGGCAATCCGATCGCGGGAGTCACCATCACCTGGACAGCCGAGGGCGGCGGGAGTGTGAGTGCGCCTTCCACGGTGACTGACGGAGAGGGCCACGCCTCGGTCACCCGGACGCTTGGCCCCACAGCGGGGCCCCAGACCACACTCGCCAGCGCCGCGGGCCTCGCCGGCTCGCCCGTCGTGTTCAACCACACCGCCATCGCGGGCAGCGCCTCGGGCGTGCTGATCGTCTCGGGGAACGGGCAGATCGCCGCGCCGGGTGCGACGCTGCCGGAGCCGCTGGTGGTGCAGGTCGTGGATGAGGGTGGCAACCCGGTCGTTGGAGCCGCGGTCACGTGGGTGGTGACCGGCGGAGGCGGGTCACTCGATCCGGCCACCGGCCCCACCGACGCGAACGGTCGAGCGTCCACCACGTGGACCCTGGGCTCCACGGCGGGGGCCAACACCGCGCAGGCCATCGTCTCGGGGGTGGGCGAGGCGGCGTTTACTGCAACGGCTGCGGCGGGCACGCCGAGCGTGATCCGGATCGTGTCGGGCAACGGCCAGAGCGGAGAGGCCGGAGCCGCGTTAGGCGCTCAGCTCGTGGTTCAGGTGCTCGACGATGCGGACAATCCGGTGAGCGGCGCCACGGTGACCTGGAGTATCGAATCGGGCGGAGGTTCGGTCTCACCGGGCTCGGGGCAAACCGATGCTCAGGGTCGCGCCGCTGCCACCTGGACCCTGGGACCAACTACCGGAACCCAACGGGCTCGGGCATCCGCATCGGGGGCAGGCACCGCCCGGTTCGAGGCAACGGCGACCGCGGGCGCTGCCGCCGTCTTGGGCATCCGGAGGCAGCCTTCGCCGACGGTCCTGGTGGGCGTGCCATTCAACCGTCAGCCTGAGATCCAGATCCGGGACGCTTCCGGCAATCCGGTGCAGGTGGCGAACGTGACCATCACAGCGGCCATCGCGAGCGGGGCGGGTCAATTGGGCGGGACCAGGACGGCGACTACGGGCGACAACGGACGCGCCGCGTTCGACAACCTGGAGATCACCGGGGCAGTCGGCCCGCACACGCTGATCTTCGCCGCTCCAGGCCTGCAATCGGTGACCTCAGCTCCTTTCACGGTCGACCCGGTGAGCACGACGACCCGCATTACGTCCGACGCCCCCGATCCCTCGGCGCCGGGTGCGGCAGTCACCGTGGTCTTCGAGGTCACCTCGCCAGGCGGCACCCCGTCAGGGACGGTACAGGTCACTGCCGCCGGCGGCTCGGAGAGCTGCTCCGCCAGCGTGTCCGATGGCCAGTGCCAGATCACCCTGAATGCCGAAGGCAGCCGCACCCTGACCGCGACTTACCAGGGCAGCAGTACGTTCCTGTCCAGCAGCGGGAACACGTCGCACAGCGTCGTGGCGCCGGATCAGCCCCCAACCGCCCAGGACGACAACTACTCGGTTACCCGGGGCGTGCCGCTCACGGTCAGCGCAGCCGACGGCGTGCTGGCCAACGACTCCGATCCCGACGGCGATACCATGACGGCCTCGCTGGTGAGCGGGCCGGCCAATGGTACGCTCGATTTCAATTCGGACGGGTCGTTCGTGTACACGTCCTCGCCGACCTTTTTTGGGAGCGTCACCTTTACCTACCAGGTGAGCGCCGGAGGCCTGACCGACACCGCCACGGTCACCATCATCGTGACCTGATCCGGCTGCTTCGAATCACGCAACTCATTGCACTGCTGATTCTTGTACTCACCGCCGCGGGGTCGAATCATGTGATCCAGCCCCTATCCGCCGGGCCGGGCGAGTGCTAAGGTAGACCCTCCGAGATCAGCGCAATTCCCCCTCCTTCCGTGGGGTGATCGCCTGCGTCCGATAACTGCGAGCGTCGCGGCGGCGTGCCTCCTGGGCGCGGCCTGCGGCGGTGATGATCTGGTGCTCCCGGGGGACACGCCGTCGATCGCGATCGAGGCCCTCCGCGGGGACGGGCAGACCGCTCCGCCGGGCGAGGAGCTGCCGCAACCCATCGTGGTCAAGGTGACGGACGCCGATAGCAATCCGCTGCCCGACGTGAGGGTGGCGTTCGAGCTCGGTGCCGGCGCGGAGGGTGGCGTGACCACCCCGGACACCGCGCTCAGCGACGAGGCCGGCGAGGCCTCGACCAGGTGGGTGCTGGGCGACGGCCTGGGTGAGCAGGAGGTGCACGCGGAGGTGGTGGGGGCGGGGCTCGACGTTGTAAGCTTCACCGCAACCGCGGTGGAGGACGTACCGCAGCCGAATGCCGGCCTTTCCTCCGTCGCCGCGTCACCCGAGAGCATCGAGGCCGTCACGGGCCTCTCGGTCATCCGCGTCACCGTGCGCGACGGGCGAGGCGACCCGATCGCGGGCGCTACCGTCACCCTGGCCGCGACTGGCCTCGGCAATGTCCTCACCCAGCCTTCGGGGCCGACGGGCGAGGATGGCGTGGCGGAAGGCTCGCTGCAGGCGATCACGCCGGGGACGAAGGTGATCTCGGCGGTAGTGAACGGAGCCATCACCATCGACGAAACCGCCACCATCGAGGTGGTCGTCACCCCAACGGCGGACCGGCTGGTGTTCCTGGTGCAGCCGACCGACACCGAGGAGGACGCCATCATCTCGCCCGCGGTAGCGGTAGCGATCGTGGACGACGATGGGGACGTGGTGCCGCTCTCGGGGGTCGAGATCAGGCTGGAGCTGATTCGGGAGAGGGGCGAGGGCTCGGACGAACTGGAGGGTGACCCCACGCAGATCACCGCCGATGGCGTCGCCGTGTTCGCCGACCTGCGGGTGGACCGCGACGACAGGGACTACCGGCTCCGCGCAGCTGTACCCGAGCGCCCGGAGCTGGGCTCGGTAGACAGCGAAACCTTCGACGTCGAGGACTGATGCCGCGCTCGCTCTCCTCGCTGTGTCTCGCGCTGTCGCTCTCCGCCTTCGGCTTCGCCTGTGGCGGCGACGATCTCACGCTCCCCAATCAGGGCGAGCCGGCGGCGGTGGAGATGTTCGACGGCGACCGGCAGAACGGCACCGTTGGGCAGGCCCTGAGCGAGTTGCTCGTGGTCCGGGTGACCGACCGGTTCGGCGATCCCGTCCCGGGTGTCCTGGTCCAATGGACCGCCCAGGGTGGGGGCAGCGTGGATCCGGGGGAGAGCACGACCGACGCGGATGGACGGGCGGGCACCAGGCGCATCCTCGGGACTGCGCCGACAACGTACGTCACAGTCGCCGCGGTAGAGGGAATCGCGGACCAGGTGTTCTTCACCAGCACCGCGCTCACCGCGCGTCTGGTGATCACCTCGAGGACCCAGGCGATTGCGGTCTCCGGCGTTCCCCTGGATCCTCAGCCAACGCTCCAGCTCCAGGACGCGGACGGCACCCCGATCGCGCGCGAGGGCGTCGTCGTCAGCGTGGCGATCGCCTCGGGCGGAGGCTCGCTGGAGGGGACGACCACGGCGACCAGCAACGCCGCCGGCGAAGTCGCCTTCACCGATCTCGCGCTCAGCGGCTCGCCGGGGACGCGGCAGCTCATCTTCGCGGCGGAGTCCTTCGCTCCAGCCACCAGCCCTCCCATCGCCCTGGGCGCCGGCGCTCCGGCCAGCATCGAGCTGGTCGCGGGAGACGATCAGACCGCCACGGTCGGTGAGCCGGTTCCGATCCCGCCGTCGGTCCGGGTGCGCGATGCCGAGGGCACCCCGCTCCCCGGGATCCCGGTCGCGTTTACGGTGACGAAGGGCGAGGGGACGCTGGTGGGAGAGTCGCCGGTGACCAACGCCGACGGCGTCGCGGCGGTGAGCGAATGGAGACTGGGTCCGGCCGTGGGGGAGAACGAGCTCTCGGCCGAAGTCTCCGGCCAGTCCCTGAGCGGCAGCCCGGTGGTGTTCAGCGCCACCTCGACCGCCGGTGGTGTGAGCGCGAGCGAGAGCAGGGTGGAGGCGTCACCCGCGACGATCATCGCTTCGAGCGGCTCCAGCGCGGCCACCATCATAGTCCGGGTCCGCGATCAGTTCGGGAACCCCGTAGCCGGCGTGCCGGTGGCACTCGCGGCCGACGGCAGCGGCAATACGCTCACCCAGCCCAGCGCGCCGACCGACGCCAACGGCGTCGCCACCGGCCGACTCAGCGCCACCGCCGCGGGGGCGCGCCGCGTGACAGCCACCGCGAACGGAGTCCAGCTGGAGCAGGTCGCCACGGTCACCGTGCAGCCGGGGAATCCTTCCGCGACGACCAGCACGGCGACGGTGCCCGCGAGCGGACGCGCGGGCGAGCCGACCACGATCGAGGGTCAGCTGAAGGACGCGCTGGGGACCCTGGTCCCGGGACGTGCGAGCGCGATCGCGGTGACCATTGGCGGCGCGAACAACGTGGGCGGCATCGGCGCGAGCGATGCGGGCGGCGGGCGCTACACCGCGACCTATACGCCGCAGGTCGCGGGCACGGACCAAGTGGCGGTCGTGGTCGCGGGCGCCGCGCTGGCGGGTTCGCCGTTCGCGAGCCAGGTGCAGCCGGGCCCCTCGGCGGCAGCGCAGAGCTCGGCCGATGTGCCGTCGTCGGTGTCCATATTCTCGAGCTTCACGATCACGGTGGTGATCCGCGACCAGTTCGGCAACGTGGTGGGGCATGGCGGCGACCCCGTCGAGCTTCGGATCGACGGCGTGCCGCAGGGTCTGACCGACCAGGGCAACGGGACGTACACGCTCGGCATCTCGTCGTTCACGCTATCTGTGGCGACCCATGAGGTGACGGTGACACTGGGCGGCGCCCACATCAGCGGCAGCCCATACAGCATGACGGTGACGTTCCCTTGAGGTGAGCTAGTCTCAAGGGGTGCAAGAAGTTATCGTGCCTGCCGCGGGGGTTGCTTCCCCCTTCGCCGGCCGCTATCTTGCTCGCCGCACGCCCTGGTGGTGAAACTGGTAGACACGCTATCTTGAGGGGGTAGTGCCGAAAGGCGTCGCGGTTCGAATCCGCGCCAGGGCATCGCGAATCGGGGGCGCGTTCCACACGCGCCCCTCATTGCTGGCCAGCCACTGTAGCTCAGGGGTAGAGCTCTCGATTCGTAATCGAGCGGTCGTCGGTTCAAATCCGACCAGTGGCTCTCGTTAAAAGCTTTGCAAGGTGCTGCTTCGCCCGCCCAGCCCCGGCGGGCGTTCGCGTCCGTGGCACTTGGATGGCACTCTTCCCGCGCACTAGGCCATCCTGACGATCCGCGAGGTGGTCGGACAGGTATACTGGACTCAACAGGCGGGAGGGCGGCATGGTCGAAACCGCCACGATCAAGTGCCCCGAGTGTGGGGCGGAAGCCGGCTTGGAGGTGCCGGAGAACGCCTGCGGTACTTCTGGGAGTGCCCAGGTTGTGGGGTCCTCGTGAAGCCGCGGGCAGGTGACTGTTGCGTGCTCTGTTCATACGGCTCTGCCCCGTGCCCGCCAAGGGCAAAATCGAGCGGTCGTTGAGCAGCGACCTGAAGCCGCCCGTACCTCTACTTGGACGTCCACGAGTCGGCTACCGCACGGAGACGGTCGTCCCGCCGCTTCAGGTAGCGCTTCATCGTCTTCATGTCTGTGTCGCCGATGTAGTGCATGGCGAGCACTGGGTCTCCGGTCCTCGCGTTGACTTCTCCGGCCACCATCCTTCGCATCCCGTGGGCCCCTCGGAGGGCTGGTGCTCCACTCCAGCGCGAGCCTCCGCCTTCACCAGCGCGACCAGGAACGACTGAATCCGGTAAACGCCGGGCTGCGCGCTTCCGTCAGCGCGTGAGCCGCGTCGGAGGTCGCGACTGAGAACACCCACGGACCATCGTAGCCGACGCGCTCGCGCCAAGACCGCGCCCAGGCAAGCGCGCTAACCATATCGTGCGTCAGCGCCTGCCTCCATTCGCGCCCATGCCCTTCCCCGTAGTGACGCGGAACACCTCACTCCCCATCACGCGGGGGGCTGAGCGATGGACGCCCCGGCTTCGCTCCTCTCTTGAAGCGAGGTTGCACAGCGGGTAGGCTTCGCACCATGCGGGCTATCGCGACCGTACTTTTCCTGATCCTCCAGCTCCAGCCGCTCGCCGGTGCGGTGATCTGCCTGACTGCCTCCTTTGAGGTGGAGCAGGAGTGCTCGATGCCGGACCACTCGACCGGGCGCAGCCGTGATACCTCAAATGTCCCAGAGCACGCAGCAGCTTGCCCGCTTGCTGCCCTTTGCGCACCGAGCGCACCGGCAATTCCTCGACCCGCCGTGAGTCTGGCTGTCGGCGACGCCACTGAACACCTTCCGGCTGCTACCCCCCTCGTTCTAGCCCCCCAAGAAGCACCCGCGCCGCCTCTCCACCCACCTCGCGCCTAGCACAGGGCCAGCCCGCGTAGCTGGTCATCCGTGAACTCACCGCCGTGGAAAGCCTCGGCGGGCGGCTCCGTGCGCTCGCTGGAGTCTTCTCCAACGCTTTCGGTGCTGGCTGCTGGTCCACAGAGATCAGGAGGGGAAATGGCTGGACAGTATGCGATGTGGTGCCTAGTGAGCGTGCTCCACCTGCTCGCCGCGCCAGGTTTGGTGGCTCAGGGGGAAGGGCAGGTTGACTCCCTGCTTGCCCGCCTGACTCACGAGGCGCTATCGCGGGCACCGTCGCTCAAGGCGGGGGAGCTTACCGCGAACGCCGCAACAGGGCGCGTCCGTGCGGCGGGAGCCCTCCCAGACCCAAAGCTGACGTTTGGCATCATGAACCTGACGCTCCCCGGCTTTGGCTTCCGGGAGAGCGACTTCACCGAGGTCGACGTGGAGCTGAGCCAGGAGCTGCCCTGGCCCGGCACGCTTCGCTCCAGGAGTCTGGCGGCCGCCGCAGAAGCCCGAGAGCGACAAGCGGCAGTTGCGAGTACGCGGAGGGACCTGACCACCCGCGTCGCCGCGCTCTATTACCGGCTGCGGTACGTGACGTCGGCACAGCTCATTTTGGCCAAGCAGCGCGGGCTGGTGGAAGCCGGAGCAGACGTCGCGCTGGCCCGATACAGCACCGGCCGCATTCCCCAGGCGGACCCCCTACAGTCCCGTGTTGCGCAAGCCCGTCTGGACGCACAGGCTCTTGCTCTCGATGCGGAAGGTGCCGAATTGCGGGCCGAGTTGGCCGCCGTGCGTCGGCAGTCGGAGCATGAGGTACTCGCCGTCGAACCCCTGATCGTCACCGCCGACTCCTTGTCCCGTCATCTGGCTGCCTCGGACCGGTTCCAGAGCGACGTTGTCGAGGGACATCCGCGCTTGGCGGCCATGGAGGCCATGATTACGGCTCGCGAACAGGACGCCAGCACAGAACGGCTGCAGGCTCGGCCGGACATCGAGGTCATGGCACGCTACGGTGCTCGGCCGCTGGGCGCGGACTTCGCCTCGTTCGCGGTTGGCATCAGGCTCCCAATCTGGGCCGGTCGAAAGCAGATCACCTCAGCCAAAGCGGCCGATCTGGAGGCAGAGGCCGCCCGCGCCTCACTGGAGCAGGAGCGGGCAAGCCTGACCAAGGAGCTGCGAACCATCAGGGCCAAGTTGCGCGCTGGTGAGAGTCGCCTGACGCTGCTGGTGCACCGCATCGTCCCGGCGGCCCAGGCTATGGCCGAGGCGTCGCTTCGTGGGTACCAAGTCGGCACCGTCCCATTCGCAACATTGCTGGCTGCCCAGGACGCGCTCTATGCGGCGGAACTTGAGGTCGCTGAGGTAGCGGCCGAGCATCTCACGCACACCGTCATGCTGGAGCAGCTAGTGGCCCAGGAGGTGACCTCATGAGACGGCTCGTGGGATTCTCAGTGCTGGTGCTGAGTCTGCTTGCATGCGGGCGCTCCAATGGCGGCACCGAAGCACAGAGTGACTCAGGGGCGGGCCAGAAGGCGAGCATGGACGACATGCAAGGCATGAAGGGCATGGAGGGAATGGCCGGAATGCCGGGTATGAACATGGGCGCAGACGCGTCCGGGGTGCCGATTGATCGTGGGGCAGCATCGCGGCTGGGCATCGCCTTCGCGAGAGCCTCGGAGCGGCCCGTCAAGCGCAAGATCATGCTCGCTGGCACACTTGATTACGCGGAGCCCCGCCGCACCTACGTGACCGCCCGAGTCGACGGGTTCGTGGAGCGGCTTCACGCGGACTACCTGGGCAAGCCTGTGAGTCAAGGCGAGCCACTGCTTGCACTCTATTCACCGGACCTGGTGAGTGCGCAGGAGGAATACCTGACGGCGAAGCGGCTCGGCGACAGCGCACTCGTCGACGCTGCCCGTCAAAGGCTTGCGCTGTGGGATGTCCCGCTTGATCAGATCGCTGCCCTTGACCGCACTGGTCGGGCTCAGCGCACGCTGCTCCTTCGCGCGCCCGCCAGCGGAGAGATCGCGGAGAAGATGGTGACAGCCGGCCAGGCAGTTCGGGCAGGCGACAACCTGTTCCTCATCGCCGACCGGGCAACGATGTGGGTAGACGTGGCGGTCTTCGAGATGGATGCGCCGGTAGTAGGTGTGGGCACATCGGCGCGCGTCAAAGTGGGTGCTGTCCCCGGTCGCCAGTTCCGAGGCACGGTAGCGTTCCTCCATCCGGGTGTGGACACGATGACTCGAACCC
>JBKPGZ010000016.1:0-8552 GCA_046729675.1 Gemmatimonadota bacterium
CCGGTCAAGACCCGGCACAACGAGGTCGCGCCAGGCCAGTACGAGATCGCCCCGCTGTTCGAGCCTAGTCACATCGGCAGCGACCACCAGATGCTGATCATGGAGACGCTGAAGCGGGTGGCCCCCCGCTACGGGCTCCAGGCGCTGCTGCACGAGAAGCCGTTCGCGGGGGTGAACGGGTCGGGCAAGCACAACAACTGGTCCATGTCCACCGACACCGGGGTCAACCTGCTCGATCCACAGGACGAGACCCACACCAACATGCAGTTCCTGGTGTTCCTGGTGGCGACCATCCGCGCCGTGGACCTCCACGCCGATCTGCTCCGCGCCTCCATCGCCTCGGCGGCCAACGATCACCGACTCGGCGCTAACGAGGCCCCGCCGGCCATCATCTCCGTGTTCCTGGGCAATATGCTGACCGACATCCTGGACCAGGTGGAGCAGGGGCTGCCCAAGCGCACCATCCGGGGCGGCACGCTCGACCTCGGCGCCAAGACGCTCCCCCAGCTCCCCCGCCATTCGGGGGACCGGAACCGGACCTCACCGTTCGCGTTCACCGGGAACAAGTTCGAGTTCCGCGCGGTCGGATCCAGCGCCAGCATCGCCTGGCCCAACACAGTCCTCAACACGATCGTGGCGGAGTCGCTGGACTACATGGCCACGGAGCTGGAGAAGGCGGTCGGGCCGCGGTCCAACCCCGCCAGGCTTCAGTCGGCGGTCATCAGCGTGCTGAAGAAGGTGATCAAGCAGCACAAGCGCGTGTTCTTCGACGGCGACAACTACTCCGAGGAGTGGCACGCGGAAGCGGAGGAGCGCGGGCTGCCCAACCTTCGGGACTCGGTCGAGGCCTTCCGGGTGCTACGGGCCAAGAAGAACGGGGACCTGTTCCGGAAGTACGGCGTGTTGAGCAAAGCGGAGTACGAGTCCCGGATTCACATCGCGATCGAGAAGTACGTCAAGCAGCTCGCCATCGAGGCGGAGACCATGGCGTCGATGGCGAGGGGTCAGATCCTGCCGGCCGCGCTGGAACACCAGCGCCGCATGGCTGAGGCCGTGACCGCGACCAAGGCGGCGGGCCTCCAGCCCGGCGAGACGGCGAACGTGCTGCGCGAGTTCGTCCAGCTGGTGGACCAGTTCCGCAAGCGCACCGCGGAGCTGGAGCGGCTCGCGGCTCATCACGAAGACGATCCCGCCAAGCACGCGGAACAGATGAGCCGGCACTTGAAGCCGGCGATGGCCGCCCTGCGGGAGGCTGGGGATGCGATCGAAAGCCAGGTGGCGGCCGACCTGTGGCCGCTTCCCACCTACCGGGATTTGCTGTTCCTGAAGTGAGAACGGCGTAAAGGGTAAAAGGTGAAAGGTGAAAGGGGGCGGCGGCATCGGCCCCCTTTCACTTTTTACTATTCACCTTTCCCGCCGTTACCTAGAGCGGCCAGGCGTTCGGCCGCTCCCGCGTCAGCACGAACAGCTCCGACGGGCACCGGGCGGGTGTCAGTACCCCGGCCATGGCCTGGAACGCGATGGTCTCTTCTGGCGTCGTGTCGGGATCGAAGTAGACTGCGAGGGCTTCCACGAGGCGGGGGCGATTGGGCCGGACCAGGGCGTCCATCCATGGCTCGGGGGCCGTGAGCCGTCGGTACTCCAGCCGGACCCGGACCGCCCCGTCGAGCCAGCAGGGCAGCCCGCCCAGCTCGTGGGTCAGCGGCTCCGTGAGCAGGAAGCTTTCGCCTCCCGGTGTGATCGCCCCGAACCGCAATCTGCCACGCTCGTTCCGCCGGTGGATCACCGTACCCCAGGCGTACGCCGGTCGCTGCTGCTGGTACCAGTCCAGCACGCGCAAGAGCTGTTCTCGTAAGGCGTCGACGACCAGGGGTGATTGCATGGCGTACCGCCGTCCGGGGTCCCTTTGCTCACCTGGGGGCAGGTTCGTGCCTCGTATTCAGCAGGATACGGGCCACGTGTCACCACAGCCTCGGCCTGGCCGCGACCGGCTGACCCTGGCGCCCGTCACTCGATCCGGGCACATTCCGCGCTCGGAGGCACCAGGGCCCTCCAGTTCCCCCTTGCAGGCCGCCGATCGGATGCCAGATCCCGCCCCCGCCGGATCGCACGTCTTCTATAGGAAGCTCACGCGGCGGTACCCCCGGATCGTCCGCGGCGAGGGGTGTTACCTCTTCGACGCGTCCGGCCGCCGGTATCTGGACGGGTGTGGTGGTGCGTTCACGGTCAACGTGGGGCACGGGGTCGCGGAGATCGCCGCGGCGATGGGCGAACAGGCGCGCGCCCTGGGGTACGTGAACGGCACCGCCTTCACTCATGGACCGGTCGAGGAGCTCGCAGCCGAGCTTGCCAGGCTCTTGCCCGGGGAGCTGGAGCTGGCGTACCCGCTGGGGAGCGGATCGGAGGCGGTGGAGGCCGCGCTCAAGCTGGCGCGGCAGTACTGGGTCGAGCTGGGCAGGAGCAGCAAGCACACGGTGGTGGCGCTCGCTCCCTCCTACCACGGCAACACGCTTCTCGCCTTGTCCGCCTCCGCGCGACCGCACTACAGCGCGCTGTTCGGCGAATGGCTGGTGGACGTCGTCCGGGCACCCGCCCCCTACGCCTACCGCTGCGAGTGCCGGGGCATTCCGCCGTATTGTCCCGCGTGCAGCGGGGACGCGATCGAGGCAGCCATCGTCCGGGCCGGACCTGATACCGTGACTGCGGTCATCGCCGAGCCGGTCGGCGGCTCCTCCACCGGCGCGTCCGTGCCGCAACCGGACTACTGGCGCCGGGTGCGGGAGATCTGCGAGCGGCACGACGTGCTGCTGGTGGCGGACGAGGTGCTGACGGGCGCCGGTCGGACCGGCACCTGGTCCGCTCTGGAGCCGTACGGGATCGTGCCGGACATCATGACCCTGGGCAAGGGCATCGCGGGTGGTTACGCGCCGCTCTCCGCGGTGGTTACGAGCCGGCGGGTGACGGAGCCGCTGGCACAGGGCTCGGGCGCACTGGCGCACGCGCAGACGTTCTCCCATCACCCGGTACTCTGTGCGGCGGGGGTCGCCACGCTGCGCTACCTGCGGGAGCGTCGCCTGGTCGAGCGCTGTGCCGAGATGGGGCAGCTGCTGCACCGGCGTCTGGCGGCGCTGCGGGATCTTCCGCTGGTCGGCGATGTGCGAGGACGCGGCCTCCTCGCCGGGATCGAGTTCGTGGCGGAAGTGGAGACCAGGGAGCCGTTGCCGCGAAGCGCGCGGTTCGCCGAGCACTTCACCGACGCCGCGCTGGAGGAAGGCCTGGTCGTCTGGCCCAACGTAGGCCACGCGGACGGCCGCAGCGGCGATTTGGTGATGCTGGCGCCTCCCTTCATCGTCACCGAGGACCAGATCGACGAGATGCTGGAGCTGTGGACCCGGGCGCTGCGACGCGCGGCCGACCGGGTGGGAGCGACGAGATGACGACTGCCACGAAGATCACCTACACCTCCGCCGCCGGGGACCTGGACGAGTTCCACCGCCGCTTCGACGAGGCGCTCGGCCGGGTGCGCGCGGCCGCGGGAGCGACCTACCCCAACCTGATCGGCGGCGAGCCCGCCGGGAACGTGACCGATCCCCTGGACGACCGGTCGCCCATCGATACGTCGTTCCTGCTCGGCCGCTTTCTGACGGCGGGACCGGCCGAGCTGGATCTCGCGGTGCGGCGGGCGAAGGAAGCACAACGGTCCTGGGCCCGGCTCGGCTGGCAGGAGCGGGTCGCCATCCTGCGCCGCGCTGCAGAGCTGATTCGCGAGCGGAAGTACGATCTGGCAGCGCTGATGTCGCTGGAGGTGGGGAAGAATCGCCTCGAGGCGATGGGGGACGCCGAAGAGTCGGCCGATCTCATCGACTACTACTGCACCCAGGTCGAGGATGCCGATGGATTCGTCAGGCCGATGGGGCGGATCACGCCGATCGAGCGGAACACCGATGTGCTCCGTCCCTATGGGGTGTTCGTGTGCATCGCGCCGTTCAATTTCCCGCTGGCCCTCTCCGCGGGGATGTCGTCGGCCGCGCTCATGGCAGGCAACGCCGTCGTCTACAAGCCGTCCGAGGAGGCGCCCTGGACCGGCTTCCGGCTCGCCGAGATCTATCGCGATGCCGGCCTCCCGGCAGGCGTGTTCAACTTTCTCGTCGGGCGCCGCGAGGTGCTCGGTGATGCCCTGTGGCAGCACCCCGGTGTGGACGGGGTGGTGTTCACCGGCTCCAAGGCGGTGGGGCTGCGCATCCACGCCGGGCTGAGCGCGGGCTGGATCAAGCCGTGTCTCATGGAGCTGGGTGGAAAGAACGCCGCCATCGTGACCGCGAGCGCCGATCTGGACGCCGCGGCGGAGGGCGTCATGCGCTCGGCCTTCGGGTTGCAGAACCAGAAGTGCAGCGCCACCTCGCGGGTGTACGTGGATCGGAGGGTGGTCGAGCCGTTCCTCGCGCGCCTGGTCGAGAAGACCCGGGCGATCCGCATGGGCGATCCGACCGAGCGCGACGTGTACTTCGGACCGGTGATCAACCGCTCGGCGGTCGAGCGGTTCGACCGCGCCGTCGCCCAGGCGCGCCGTGAAGGCACCGTGCTGCTCGGCGGCGAGCGACTCCGCGGTGAAGTCTTCGACCACGGATATTTCGTCGCCCCCACGATCGCGCGGCTGCCGCTGGAGAGCTCGCTCTATCGCGAGGAGCTGTTCGTCCCGTTCCTCGCGGTGGGCGATGTGAGCGGGCTGGACGAGGCGATTGCCCGGACCAACGACGTGGAGTACGGCCTCACGGCGGGAATCTTCTCCGCCGACCCGGCGGAAGTGGACCGCTTCTTCGACGAGGTCGAGGCCGGGGTCTGCTACGCCAACAAGCGGAGCGGCGCCACCACCGGAGCCTGGCCGGGCGCGCAGGCGTTCTGCGGCTGGAAGGGCTCGGGCTCGACCGGGAAGGGTGGATGCGGTCCGTACTACGTCGCGCAGTTCATGCGGGAGCAGAACCGGACCGTGATCGAGACTTGAGTGTCATCCCGAGCGAGCGAGGGATCTTGCCCGCACCGGCAAGATCCCTCGCTCGCTCGGGATGACAGAACATCGACTGGTCGGGATGACAGGACATCAACTGGAAGGACAGCACGTGCGCGACTACCCGAAGATCGTGGTGCCTCCGCCCGGCCCCAAGGCCCAGGCCGTCGTCCGGCGGGACGAAGCCTGGACCTCACCGTGCTACATCAAGGAGTACCCGCTCGTCATCTCCCACGGCCGCGGGCCGATGGTGGAAGACGTGGACGGGAACCGGTTCCTCGACTTCATGGCCGGGATCGCGGTCTGCTCCACGGGCTATTCGCACCCCAAGGTCGTGGCGGCGGTGAAGGACGCGGCGGACCGGTTCCTCCACATCTGCGGCTCCGATTTCTACTACGAGAGCATGGCCGCGCTCTGCGAGCGCCTGGTCCGTATCGCGCCGGGCCCCTCCCGCAAGAGGGTGTTCCTCACCAACTCCGGCACCGAGGCCACCGAGGGCGCAATCAAGCTGGCCCGCTATGCCACCCGCCGCACCGCGATCATCGCCTTCCACGGGGCGTTCCACGGCCGGAGCACGGGGGCGGTGAGCCTGACCTCGAGCAAGGCTCGCCAGCACGCCGGATTCGGCCCGCTGCTCCCCGACGTTCACCACGTGCCTTTCGCCTACCGCTACCGCTGTCAGTTCTGCGGGCACGAGGACGCCTGCAACCGCGGCTGCATTGCCGCCATCGAGCAGGAGCTCTTCAGCCGCCACCTGGACCCCAAGGACGTGGCCGCCATCTTCGTGGAGCCGGTGCAGGGCGAGGGCGGGTACGTGGTGCCGCCGGCGGGCTGGCTCCGGGACCTGCGCGAGTTGTGCGATCGTCATGGCATCCTGCTCGTGGCCGACGAAGTACAGTGCGGCGTCGGGCGCACGGGGAAGATGTGGGCCTGCGAGCACGACGGTGTGGAGCCTGACATCCTGCTGACTGCCAAGGGCCTGGGGTCCGGCATGCCGATCGGCGCCCTGGTCGCTCGGGAGTCCATCAGCACCTGGGAGAGCGGCTCGCACGGCTCGACCTACGGGGGCAACCCCGTCTGCTGCGCGGCCGCACTTGCGACTCTCGACCTGGTCGAATCCGGGCTGATGGCGAACGCGGTGCGCATGGGCGACCGCCTCATGGCCGGACTCCGCACCCTCGAGGCGAAGCACGGTTGCATCGGTGAGGTTCGCGGGCTCGGCCTCATGATCGGGGTGGAGTTCGTTAAAGACCGCCGCACCCGGGAGCCCGCACCCGAGCTGCTTCGGAGTCTCGTCCTCGGCGCGTTCCAGCGGGGACTCCTTCTCCTCGGGGCGGGGAAGAGCACGCTGCGGCTCGCGCCGCCGCTGGTGGTGGACGAGGGGGACGTGGACACCGCACTCGCCATCATCGACGGTCTCCTGGGCGAGCTGGATTGAGCGCGGCCTCCAAGGTCGCCACCATGCGCGATGCGGTCGCCGCGCTGGTGCGGGACGGCGATACCGTCGTGATCGAGGGGTTCACCCACCTGATCTGCTTCGCGGCGGGGCACGAGATCATCCGCCAGCGGCGGCGCGACCTCACGCTCTGCCGGCTCACACCCGATCTTATCTACGACCAGATGATCGCCGCCGGCTGCGCCAGGAAGCTGGTGTTCTCCTGGGCGGGGAACCCGGGGGCCGGATCGCTGCACGCCTTCCGCCGAGCCGTGGAGAAGGGCGATCCCCCGCTGGAGCTCGAGGAGTACTCCCATTTCGGCATGGTGGCACGGCTGAGCGCGGGCGCGGCGCGGCTCCCCTTCTGGACCCTCCGCGACTACATGGGAACCGACCTGCCCGCGGCCAACCCGCAGATCCGGAGCGTCACCTGTCCCTACACCGGTGAGGTCCTTGCGACGGTGCCGGCGCTCAACCCGGACGTCACGGTCGTGCATGCCCAACGAGCCGATGACCAGGGCAACACCCAGATCTGGGGCCTGCTCGGCGTGCAGAAGGAAGCCGCGCTCGCGTCCCAGCGGGTGATCGTGGTCGTCGAGGAGCTGGTGGATCAGGCCGTCATCCGCGCCGACCCCAACCGAACGATCATCCCCGGCCTGGCGGTGGACGCGGTCGTGGTGGAGCCCTGGGGCGCCCACCCGTCGTACGCGCAGGGCTACTACGACCGGGACAACGACTTCTACGTGGCCTGGGAGCCGATCTCTCGCGACCCTGCGGCCCTTAAAGACTATCTCCACGAGTTCGTCCATGGCGTGCGCGATCGGGCGGAGTACGTGGAACGGTGCGGCAGGCTGGAGCGGCTGAGAGCGGCGAGTCGGGTGTGTGCGGGGGTGAACTATGGGTACTGACGAGCGACCGAGGGACCGAGGGACCGAGGGACCGACGGACCGAGGAACCGAGGGGCCGATCAGTCCGCCGGTCCGCCGGTCCGCCGGTCCGCCTTACTCCCCCGCCGAGATGATGGCCACCGTCGCCGCCCGGGAGCTGCGCGACGGGGAGGTCGTGTTCGTCGGCATCGGCCTGCCCAACCTCGCCTGCAACCTCGCCCGCGCCACCCACGCGCCTCGCCTGGTGCTGATCTATGAGTCCGGCGCGGTCGGGGCTGAGCCGGAGCGGCTCCCGGTGTCCATCGGCGATCCTTCCCTGGTGACCGGCTCCCTCATGGTCTGCGGCATGGCCGACGTGTTCCAGTTCCTGCTTCAGAACGGGCGCATCGAGGTGGGATTCCTGGGAGGGGCGCAGATCGATCGCTATGGGAACATCAACACCACGGTCGTCGGCGCGTACGACTCCCCGACCGTGCGTCTTCCGGGAAGCGGCGGCGCGGCTGAGATCGCGATCCACGCCCGGCGCACGGTCGTCATCTCGCGGCTCAGTCGGCGGGCGTTCCCCGAGTCGGTGGACTTCCTCACCAGCCCCGGCCATCGCATGCGCGGGCGCGGCCGCGATGAGCTCGGCATGCCAGGGGCGGGACCGGTCCGGGTGGTGACCGACAAGGGCATTCTCGAGGTCGACCCCGAGACTGGGGAGCTGGTCCTTGCGGCGCTCTATCCCGGCACGACGGTCGACGAAGTGCGCGCCGGCGTGGGCTGGCCGCTTCACTGCCGCGAGGCCCTCCGCGAGGTCGAGCCGCCCCGGCACGAAGACCTCCGACTCCTTCGCGATGTGCTCGATCCCCGCGGGCTTTACCTGAGGAGCTGACCGATGGCGGCCACCGCGCCTGCCCCCGCTCCCGAGGCGGCGATCCACGAGCTCCCTCGGGCGATGGGTCTCCGCGACCTGGTTCTGTTCAATATCGTCGCCGTGTTGAGCCTCCGCTGGTTCGCGACGGCGGCGGCGGCGGGCCCCAGCTCGATCTCGTTCTGGGTGCTCGCCGCCTTGCTGTTCTTCGTGCCGCAGGGGCTGGCGGTGAGCCATCTCTCCTCGCGCTACCCTAACGAGGGCGGGATCTACTTCTGGACCAAGCGCCAGTTCGGGGAAGGGCACGGCTTTCTCTGCGGCTGGTGCTACTGGGTCAACAACATCCTGTATTACCCCAACCTGTTGATGTCC
>JBKPGZ010000017.1:0-8079 GCA_046729675.1 Gemmatimonadota bacterium
TGGAGGAGCTGATCGCCCGCATCCGGGAGCTGCACCCGTACGAAACCCCGGAGATCGTGGCCCTTCCGGTCGCCGAGGGCGACGAGGCCTATCTGCGGTGGATCGCGGACTCGGTCGCCGACACCTCGCCCCGGGGCCAGATGTGATGAGTCTCACGTTCACTCTCGTCCCGGTCCGGCTCTCATGACCAGTCGCGCGCGCCTGATGACCGCCCTGGTGATCGTCGCCTTCATCGGATTCCTGCTCTACGCCACGCTCGAGGTGCAGCGGGTGGAGTGCACCGTCACGGTGGACTTCCAGGGGAAGCGCCGCACCGCGACGGCGTCCGGTGCCAGCCAGGAGTCGGCCACGGAGCAGGCGCAGACAGCCGCCTGCGGACCCCTGGTCCAGGGCATGGACGAGAGCATCGCCTGCGGCCGCCGGCCGCCGACCGCGGTGAAGTGCCGGACGCTCTGACCGGCCGGTGACGGCCTCCCGCTTTCCCCATCCGCTGACGCTGCTGGTCGCCTGCATCCTGCTGGCGGCTGCCCTGAGCTGGGTGCTGCCGGCCGGCGAATACCAGCGGCGGGAGGATCCGGCAACCGGGCGCAGCGTCGTGGTCCCCGGTACCTACGCCCGGGTCGACGCTGCGCCCGTCGGTCCGTTCCAGGCGATGGTCGGGATCCCTCGCGGCATGATCGCCGCCGCCTCCGTCATCTTCTTCGTGTTTCTGGTGGGCGGCGCATTTGCGGTGGTGGAGCGGACCGGCGCCCTCGGCCGCCTGGTCAACTCACTCGCGTCCGCGCTCGAGGGACGGGGACTCCTGGTGATACCGGTCGCGGGACTCGCCTTCGCAACCGGCGGTGTGCTGATCCAGATGCAAGAGGAGCTGATCGCCTTCGTGCCGGTCCTCCTGCTCCTCACCTCCCGGCTGGGCTTCAACCCCGTCGTCGCGGTGGCGATGAGCCTCGGGGCCTCCGCGGTGGGCGCATCGTTCAGTCCCATCAATCCTTTCCAGGTGGGCATCGCCCAGAAGGTCGCCAAGCTCGACCTGCTCTCCGGCTGGGAGTTCCGCCTGGCCTTCCTGATTCCGGCGCTCGCGGTCTGGATCGGGGGGACGATGCTGTATGCCCGCCGAACCCGCGCGCCCGCGGCGGCCTCGATCCAGGCGGCGGTCCCGGCCGTCGGGGCGGGCGCCAGCCATGCGGCCGTGCTCGCCACCGTCATGCTGGCCTTCGTGGCATTCGTGGTGGGCGTGCTCCGCTATCACTGGGATTTCGACCAGCTCGCCGCGGTCTTCTTCGTGATGGGCGTGGCTGCCGGTCTGTTCGGCGGCCTCCGGCTCGCGGGCACGGTCGAGGCCTTCGTGGACGGCCTCCGCTCCATGACCTTCGCCGCCCTGCTGATCGGGTTCGCTCGCGGGATCTACGTGGTGATGGAGGAGGGCAGGATCGTGGACACCATCGTCCACGGACTGTTCACGCCCATTGCCGGCCTGCCGGTGACCCTGTCGGCGCTCGCCATGATGGCCGCGCACGGTGTGATCCACGTGCCGGTGCCGAGCACCAGCGGGCAGGCGGTTCTGACCTTGCCGCTTCTGGTGCCGCTGTCGGACCTGATCGGCCTGAGCCGCCAGGTGACGGTCCTGGCCTACCAGTACGGCGCCGGCCTGTGTGAGCTGCTGACGCCGACCAACGGCGCACTGATGGCGATGCTGGCGGCGTGCGGGGTGCCCTACGACCAATGGATCCGGTTCGCGGTGCCCGTCCTCGGCGCGCTGGTCGCCCTGGCCGCCGTGGCCGTCGGCGTCGCGGTCGTGGTGGGAGTCTGAGGTTCAGGCCCTGGCAGCTGCGAGCCCCGGCACCAGCTTCTCGAGATCGGCGGCCTGCACCGCACCGACCTGTCTGCGGGCCTCGTGGCCGTGCTCGAACACGATGAGCGTCGGAATGCCCCTGATCCCGAAGCGGGCCGGCGTCGCCGGGTTGGCTTCGGTGTCCAGTTTGAGCACCAGCGCCTCACCGGTGTGTTGCCTGGCGAAGTCATCCAGGACCGGTGCCATGATTTTGCAGGGTCCGCACCAGTCGGCGTAGAAGTCCACTACCACCGGTACGCTCGACCCCTTCGTGACCTTGTCGAAGGTGGCATCCGTAACCGGGAGCGGACGGTCGAGCCGGATCGGTCTGCCACACTTCCCGCACTTGGGGCCCTCGGAGAGCCGGCTCAGGTCCACGCGGTTGGGCGTGGCGCAGAAGACGCAGATCACGACCACCGGCTTCATTCAGCACCTCCTCTTCGTCACACTGCAACGACCGCTGTCCCAAGGTATAAGTTACCGGCGCCTCGCGGACGCCGTGACTGGCTTCACAGAGGAACCAACGGGCTGGCACCACTGTTGCGTCAGGTGGAATCATCCCCCTCGCGGTAGGCCTCTATGGGCGAACTGACCATCCGAGAAATGGAGCAGGACGGCGACTTCGCCGCCTGGTACTCCGAGCTGATCGAGCTGGAGGAAGAGGCGGCCGGCCGGACCGGCAGCGCCGACGAGCGTTACCTCATCCTCAGCAACGAGGTCGGCGACTGGATCGGGGGCCTGCGCTACTGGGTGCGCGGGGGGGTGGCCCATTTGGTGGACGTTGTCGTCCTGCCCCAGGAACGGCATCGGGGCCACGCCCACCGGCTGCTCGCCGCGTTCGAGGAGCGGGCCGTGGATGGTGGAGCGCATCTGGCAGAATTCTGGACCGACGACAAGCGCTCCGAGGGCCTGCTCGCCGCGCTCGGCTGGAGCAGCATCCTGCACCGGGAGGACTACCTCGGCCGGCGCCCCTGGACCCTCATGGAGAAGCGGTTTCCGACCCAGGGCTGAGCCCCGGACCTTTCCTGACCCGTTGGCGTCAACCGGACCGGCCGGGCTATCTTGGTGGGCTGGTCCGGTCTGCATTTACGGCGCTAACCGCCTCCAGGGAACTTCATGGGCACCATCACCGACGCGACCCGCGAGATCGAATCGAAAGTCGAAGTGCTGCGCGACCTGGAGGGCAAGGTCGGAGAGCTGATGGAGCAGCATGAGCGAAAGCGGGAGGTCTGGTTTCCGGCGGATCTGCTCGGTCCCGGCCCCGAGTCCGATCCCGACCAGCACTTGGCAGCGCTCCGGACCCAGGCCGACGACATTCCGGACCACGCGCGCGCGGCGCTCGCGCTCAACATGCTGACCGAAGAGGGGCTCCCCCACTTCCACCGCCTTCTCGCCGTGTACCTCGGCGACGAGAGCTTCTGGCGGCTCTGGAACAATCTCTGGACGGCGGAAGAAGACCGGCACGGCCAGGTGCTCCACGACTACGCTCGTGACACCCGCCTGTTCAACCAGCGGAAGGTCGAGGAGATGCAGTTCGAGTACCTCCGACGCGGCTTCCACCCCGACTGGGACCGCGATCCCTACCGCGTCTTCGTCTACACCACCGTCCAGGAGCGGGCGACGCAGTTCTCCCACGCCGAGACCGGCAAGGTCATCGGGGAGTACGAGCCGAGGCTGGCCCAAGTGCTGGCCCATGTGGCCAAGGACGAGGCCCGGCACTACGCGTTCTATCGGACAGTGTTCGAAGAGATCCTCAAGCGCGACCCCGACCAGGCGCTCCACTCCGCCTCCTTCATTCTGCCCGCGATCGACATGCCCGGGATCACCATCCCCGGCTTCAAGGACCTGGCGGAGGTGATCCGCCGCTCGGGCATCTACGGTCCCCGGGACTATCTGCGGATCGTGCAGGAGCAGATCCGTTACTGGAAGATCGAGAGCCTGGAAGGGCTGGGCGAGCTGGGCCGGACGGCGCAGGAGAAGATCATGGGGATCCCGGCGCGGCTGAAGCGCATCGCCGAGCTGATGGAGACCCGGGCGCGCGCCAAGACCTTCAGCTTCGAGGTGGTGTTCAACCGCGAATTCGCGATGGAATGACGCGGTCCCGTTTCCGCTTCCTCCTGGCGATCGTCTGGCTCGTCGCGGCCTGCGGGGGTGACGAGAAAAGGAGCGGGGAGCCGCAGGAGTCCAGAGTCTCGCTTCCCCCCGACCAGGCGGATGCCGAGACCCTCGGCCGTGAGGTGCTGGAGCTGGTGGATCGGGCCATCGACTACCGCGGCTCGCATCGCGGACGGCCCGCCGCTTCGCTTCGACAGCTGGGTATCGACAGTCTCACCCCCACCACGGCTCGGCATCTGATCAACGTGGCCCGGGAGCCGGTGGTCACCGTCTCGTTCCGGAAGGCGGAAGGCCGCGAGATCACGTCGTGCCGGGGTGACGGTCACATCCTCGAGGAGTCCTCCATCAACGCCGGCCGTTTCACCCTGATGTGCACTTCTCGCTCCGGCGCGCAGCGCCCCATCCAGGTGGGGGGCTTCGGGCGCTAGACCGGCGACCCGCTGCGTTCGTCCCTTGGTTCCTCTCGCGCTCGATACCGCTGCCCGTGTCCTCGTGGTCGTGGCCCTGGTCTACGCCTCGGTCGTGGC
This sequence comes from Gemmatimonadota bacterium, assembly GCA_046729675.1. Classification (GTDB taxonomy): domain Bacteria; phylum Gemmatimonadota; class Gemmatimonadetes; order Gemmatimonadales; family GWC2-71-9; genus CAVVWJ01. The sequence continues at coordinate 4,474 of JBKPGZ010000017.1, forward strand.
GCTGACGCACTGGGCCGTCCGCCGTCGCAAGATCGGCCCGTTCGGCCCATGGCCCCGCCTGGTTCGCCGGGTGAGCGACCCGGTGCTTCTGCCGCTCGAGCGGCGGGTGATCCGGTTCGGGGGCAGTCCGCAGGACGCGCCCCTCTGGTTCCTCGGGATCGTCATCGTGGGCGGGCTCGTCCTCGTGAGTCTGACGAACTGGATCCTGGGCATGGTGGGCACGTTCGGCGCCCTGGCCTATGCCTCTCCCCGCGACTGGATCCGCATCGTGGTGAGCTGGGCATTCTCCCTGGTCATGCTCGCGATCTTCGTCCGGGTGATCGCGTCCTGGTTCGGGGTCTCCGAGTACCGGCGGTGGATGCGTCCGCTGGTGCTGCTCAGCGACTGGATCATCCAGCCGATCCGCCGGGTGCTCCCCCCGACCGGCATGATCGACTTCAGCCCCATGGTCGCGTGGCTGGTCCTGTGGGTGGCGAGAGGCTTCGTGCTCGGCCTGCTGTGAGGCCGGCCGGTCCCATCACCAGCAGCCCTTCGGGGACTCGCCTGTTCATTCGGGCCCAGCCGCGGGCCTCATGTGACGAGATCGCCGGGGTGGCGGGGAACGCGATCCGGGTGCGACTCAGGGCCCCGCCGGTGGACGGGGCCGCCAACGACGCCCTGCTGCGCTTCCTCGCCTCCCGCCTGGAGGTCGCACGCTCCGCCCTGACTCTGGTTTCCGGCCACACCGGCCGGACCAAGGTCGTCGCGGTGGAGGGCCTCTCGGCCGGGGAGGTCGGCCGGCGGCTCGGAATTTGAACCCTTGTCGGAGGCGGGGATCCCGTTAGGTTGAGGAGCAGGGACAACAGTCGATTCCGTGGTGATTTGCGCTGCTTGCGGCCACGTTAAACAATCCGCTAAAACGCTTGCCCCGTGGCGTTTTAGCCCCGGGGATTTTTCGTAGGAGCACCCGTGCCGGTCGCCTCGCCACCCTCACCCACCACCGTCGGAGCCCTTCGCACCCGGGCCCAGCGCCTCGCATTGCTGGAGCCGCTGCTGGCGCGCCGGATCCTCCTGCTCGATGGGGCGATGGGCACCCTGATCCAGGCCTACCACCTGGGCGAGGCAGAGTGGCGGGGCGAGCGGTTCGCCGACTGGCAGGGCGAGCTGAAAGGCAACAGCGACCTGCTCTCGCTCACCCGGCCCGAGGTGATCCGCGCCATCCACGCCGCCTACCTCGATGCCGGCGCTGACATCATCGAGACCAACACCTTCACCAGCAACGCCCCTGCCCAGGCCGATTACGGTCTCGCGGACCTGGTCTATGAGCTGAGCCACGCCGGGGCCTCCCTGGCGCGGGCGGTGGCCGACGAGTACGAACGCCGCGACCCCGAGACCCCGAAGTACGTCGCCGGCGTCCTGGGACCGACCAACCGGACCGCGTCGCTCTCGCCCGACGTCAACGATCCCGGCTTCCGCAACATCGGCTTCGACGAGCTGGTGGCGACCTATGCAGACAACGCGCGCGGGCTGCTGGACGGTGGCGCCGACCTGCTCCTCATCGAGACCATCTTCGACACCCTGAACGCCAAGGCCGCGATCTTCGCAGTCGAGTCGGTGTTCCAGTCGCTCGGCCTCCGGGTGCCGGTCATGATCTCCGGCACGATCACCGACGCCTCCGGGCGAACCCTCTCGGGGCAGACCACCGAGGCGTTCTGGAACTCGGTCGCCCACGCGAGGCCCCTCAGCATCGGCCTCAACTGCGCGCTGGGACCGGTCGCGCTGCGCCCTTACGTGCAGGAGCTGGCCCGGATCGCGCCCGTGCTGGTGAGCACCCATCCCAACGCCGGACTCCCCAACGAATTCGGGCAGTACGACGAGACGCCCGAGAAGATGTCGGCCGTGCTCCGCGAGTTCGCGGAGCATGGGCTGGTGAACCTCGTCGGCGGCTGCTGTGGGACGACGCCGGACCACATCCGCGCCTTCGCGGACGCGGTCCGCGGGCTGCCGCCCAGGCGGCCTGCCACCCCTCCGCACCGGCTCCGGCTCAGCGGCCTGGAGCCGCTCACCGTCGGCCCTGAAACGCTGTTCGTGAACGTGGGCGAGCGGACCAACGTCACCGGCTCCCGGAAGTTCGCGAAGCTGGTCCTCGGGGGTGAGTACGACAAGGGACTCGAGATCGCGCGGCAGCAGGTCGAGAGCGGCGCCCAGATGCTCGACGTCAACATGGACGAGGGGATGCTCGACTCCCATCACGCCATGACGACGTTCCTCCGGTTGATGGCATCGGAGCCGGACATCAGCCGCGTGCCGGTGGTGATCGACTCCTCGAAGTGGTCGGTGATCGAGGCGGGGCTCAAGTGCGTCCAGGGGAAGAGCGTCGTCAACTCGCTCAGTCTCAAGGAGGGCGAGGAGGAGTTCGTCCGCCAGGCCACCCTGGTGCGGCACTACGGGGCGGCGGTCATCGTGATGGCGTTCGACGAGCAGGGCCAGGCGGACACCGTCGAGCGCAAGGTGGAGATCTGCCGCCGGAGCTACCGCATCCTCACGGAACGGGTGGGCTTCCCGCCCGAGGACGTCATCTTCGACCCGAACATCTTCGCCATCGCCACCGGGATCGAGGAGCACGCCGATTACGCGCTCGCCTTCATCGAGGCCACTCGCCGCATCAAGGCCGAAATGCCGCACGTGCTGGTGAGCGGCGGGGTGAGCAACGTCTCGTTCGCCTTCCGGGGCAACGACCCGGTGCGCGAGGCGATCCACGCCGTCTTCCTCTACCATGCCATCGAAGCCGGCATGGACATGGGAATCGTGAATGCGGGGCAGCTCGCGGTGTACGAGGACATCGAGCCCGAGCTCCTCGAGCGTGTCGAGGACGTCATCTTCAACCGGCGGGTAGACGCGACCGAGCGCCTCGTCGAGTACGCCTCGCGCGTCCAGGGCGAGGGCACGCGCCGCGAACGCGACCTCTCGTGGCGCGAAGCCCCGGTCGACGAGCGTCTCTCCTACGCCCTCGTGCACGGCATCGTCGACTTCATCGAGGACGACACCGAGGAAGCGCGGCAGCAGCTGGCGCGACCGCTCGACGTGATCGAAGGGCCGCTCATGAACGGCATGCAGATCGTCGGCGACCTCTTCGGCGCGGGGAAGATGTTCCTGCCGCAGGTGGTGAAGAGCGCCCGGGCGATGAAGCGGGCCGTCGCGTACCTGGAGCCGTTCATGGAGCAGGAGAAGGCCGCCGCCGGCGGTAACGGCACGCGGGCGCAGGGCAAGGTCGTGCTGGCAACCGTCAAGGGCGTCGTGCACGACATCGGCAAGATCATCGTCGGCGTCGTCCTCGGCTGCAACAACTACGAGGTGATCGACCTCGGCGTGATGGTGCCCGCGGAACGCATCCTCGACACGGCTCTGCAGGAGAACTGCGACGTCGTCGGCCTCTCGGGCCTCATCACGCCGTCGCTCGAGGAGATGGTCAACGTGGCGAAGGAGATGGAGCGCCGCGAGATGACGCTGCCGCTTCTGATCGGCGGCGCGACGACGTCGAAGCAGCACACCGCGGTCCGGATCGCGCCGGCGTACAACCAGCCCACGGTGCACGTCCTCGATGCCTCACGCGTAGTCGGGGTCGTC
>JBKPGZ010000018.1:0-10726 GCA_046729675.1 Gemmatimonadota bacterium
TATAAGAGACAGCCTATCGTAGCTCAGTCGATGGGACCGATACACTCACCACACTCGAGGAGGACACACCGATGCTCTCGCACTCGCTTCGCCGGCTCGCCGGCACCGCGTTCACCGTGCTCGCCCTAGGAACCGCTGCCTGCGGCGGGGACAGCGATTCGACCGGACCCGCTCCTGCGCCGGCCGACGTCAGCGGCACCTACGATCTCACCGGGCTTCGCAGCCTGGGCAACCTGGGCGGCGGCGGCGCCGGCCTGCCGGTGACCTTCACCGACGGCGGCGGCTCGACCCTGCGGTTCGAGAGCGGTCACCTCGAGCTCCTGGCCGACGGGAGCTACTCCCTCGAGGTCGAGGCCGAGTTCAACGGCGGCGACGTCGCCATGACCGACGAGGGCGTTTACGACGTCAGCGGGAACGCCATCGACTTCACTCCGACCGGCAGTCCGGAGCGGATGCGTGACGGCACCATCAGCGGCAGCTCGATGACGGCGGAGGTCCAGTTCGGCGGCATCCCCTTCGAGATGGATCTGGCGAAGTGACCCTCGGCAGCGCCTGCGGGCACCCGGATGTGGCCGCAGGCGCCGCGGGTGGAGGGCGCGCATGAGTCAACCAATGATGACGGAGAACATCAGGAGTATGGAGCAGACAGCCGTCGGTCGCTACGAGCTCGCGGGTGTGAACGGCGCCCAGCTGCCCACGGCGATCGATCCCCAGGAAGACGCGGGAGAGGCGCTGTCGTGCAGCATCGTGGCGGGGGAGCTCCGGCTGGAGACGGACGGGACCTACGCCATCGAGCTCACGGCCACTTGCGAGAGTCGCCTCGGCGCCCGGAGCACCCGGGCGCTGTCGAGCCGTGGGACCTGGCGGTTCCTGCGTTCCGCGCTGGATCCGTCGTCGGGCGAGGTCGTGCTGGTCTCCGCCAGCGGGCGGACAACGAGCGCCGCGCTGGCCGGCACGGCACTGGTCCACCGGTTTCCCGGTCCGGCCGAAGCGAGCGCGAGGGCGCTGTGCCATTGGGTGTACATCAAACAGGAGGCATCGAGATGATCGCCCTGGCGGATACGGCTATACCACCTTCGCGACCAACCAGGCCTATAACCCGTAAGTCCAGAGCGGGTGTCACATTGACCGACTTGGAGCCCCCGGCTAGATTTCCGCTCCAAGAAGGGGAGTAGCTCATCCGCCGAGTGGCGGACCCCCGAATCGTCAGGACTGTCCGCCATCGTGCGGGCACGGTTCGGAGGGGGAGCGGGGCGGCGTCGCCCGGCGATCCAGAGCGAGACCTTCGTCCAACGCGCATGTCGCGGCAACGGACGGGGTCTCGCTCTTTTTTTCGCCCTCTCCGCAGCGACAGGCGTGCTCACCCAGAGGAGCGTATGAACAACGTGAAGACGTTCGTGCTGATGGGGGCCCTGGTGGCCCTGTTCGGCCTCGCCGGGCAGCTGCTCGGTGGCTCACAGGGGCTCGTCTTCGCCCTGATCGTCGGCAGCCTGTTCAACTTCGTCATGTACTTCTTCTCCGATCGCCTGGTGCTGCGGATGTACCGGGCCCAGGTCGTAACCGAGGCGCAGGCCCCCGAACTCTATCGGATGGTGGACCGGCTGCGCCAGCGGGCCGGGCTCCCCATGCCCCTCGTGGCGCTCGCGCCGCACGAGCAGCCCAACGCCTTCGCCACCGGCCGAAGCCCGAGCAAGGCGGTGGTCGCGGTCACCACCGGGATCCTCAAGGCCATGCCGCAGGAGGAGCTGGAGGGCGTCATCGCGCACGAGCTTGCGCACATCAAGAACCGCGACATGCTCATCGCCACGGTGGCCGCGGGCATCGCCGGCGCCCTCAGCAACCTGCCCTACCTCTTCCTGTTCGGAGGTGGGAGCGACGACGAGGGCGGGCATCCGTTCGCCCAGCTCGCGGTCCTGCTGCTGGCGCCGCTCGGGGCCATGATCATCCAGATGGCGGTCTCCCGGCAGCGGGAGTTCGAGGCCGACCGGGTGGGCGCGCTGATCCTGGGGCGGCCACTGCCCCTGGCGCACGCGCTGGTGCGGCTCGACGCGCTGGCGCATCGCATTCCGATGCAGGTGGCACCGGCGGCGGCGCCGCTGGCGCAGGTCAACCCTCTGGCGGCCTACGGGGGCGGGATCGGCAGGCTGTTCAGTACCCATCCTCCCACGGAGGAGCGGGTCGCGCGGCTCGAAGCCATGGCCGCGGGCCGCTAGTTGTTCGGGGATCACGGTGCGGCGGTCTGGCTCGGCTTCACGGGCCTGGTCGCCGCTCTGCTCATCCTCGACCTGGGGGTTCTGAACCGCAGGTCGCACGTGCTGTCCTTCAAGGAGGCGCTGAGCTGGAGTCTCGGGCTCATCACCTTCGCCCATCTCTTCGGACTCTTCATCCTCTGGCGGGAGGGTACGCAGTCGGCGCTGGAGTACTACACCGGCTATCTCATCGAGCTTTCCCTCAGCGTCGACAATCTCTTCGTCTTCATCCTGATCTTCTCCTACTTCGGGTTGTCGGCGGAGGCGCAACCGAAGGTCCTGAAATGGGGCATCCTGGGAGCGATCATCATGCGCTTCATCATGATCGCCCTGGGCTCCCTGCTGCTGAACCGGTTCGAATGGATCGTCTACCTCTTCGGCGCCATCCTGATCCTGACCGGCATCCGGATGTGGCGGCAGCGGGAGGAAGAGGTCGAGCTGGAGAAGAACCCGGTCGTCCGGCTGGCCCGCCGGCTCCTGCCGTTCAGCAACTACTACGACGGCACCCGGTTCTTCACCCGCCGGAGTGACGGCGCGGTGCTGGCCACCCCGATGCTGCTGGTGCTCATCATCGTGGAGTGGTCCGACCTGGTGTTCGCGATCGACAGCATCCCGGCCATCTTCGCGATCACCCGTGATCCCTTCCTGGTCTACAGCTCCAACGTCTTCGCCATCCTCGGGCTCAGGGCCCTCTTCTTCGTCCTGGCGGGGATGATGGACAAGTTCGTCTACCTCAAGCCGGGCGTGGCCATCATCCTCATCTTCGTCGGCCTCAAGATGACGCTGAGCCACTGGCTGCACGTCCCGACGCTGCTCTCGCTCACGTTCATCGTGCTCACCCTCGTGGCAGCGGTCCTGTTGTCCCTGCGTCGGATCGCGCGGGAAGAGCGCCAGCCGGCGTAGCCGCGGCTCCGCCGCGGAGCTTCTCCAGCATCTGCCGGGCGTTCTCGTTGCCGGGGTCCAGCGCGAGCGCCCGCTCGTAGCTGCGCACCGCGTCCCCCCGCCGCCCTGCTTCCATGAGGGCCTCGCCCAGGCTGTCGAACGCGTTGGACGAACCCGGATGATCGGCGGTGTTCAGCTGGAGCACCGCGATCGCCGCTTCGCGCCGCCCCTGCCGCAGCAGCTCGTAGCCCAGCGCGTTGAGCTCGACCTCGGTGTCGGTGTAGGCGTGGCGCGGGTCGGTCTTGTAGGCCAGGTGCAGCTTCAGCGCACCCGCCGAGTCGCCCGCGGCGAAGGCGTCGCGCATGCGCTCGGCGAGCGAGGGCTCCGGCTTCCAGGCCAGGATCTCGCGCAGCGCCGGGTCCACGTTGGCCCGGTAGTCGCGCGAGGTCAGCTCGGCGGCCACGTCCGGGCCCTTCCAGGGCCGGGTGTCCAGCGGGTGAGTCCGCTGCCAGTAGAAGATGGACGCGCGCACGGTAATGCCGCTGTTGGGCAGCGTGATGCGGCGGGAGTCGCCGTAGGAGTTGGGCTTTCCGGCGGTGGGCTCGCCCACGAAGACGGCGTCGGTGTACTCCTCGAGATCATGCACCAGGAACTGCGCGGCGGAGAAGGTGCTCCGGCCGATGATGACGAACAGGTGTCCCGGCCCCTCCAGCTTGGGCGAGCGGATCAGGCTCAGTACCAGCGGCTGGTTGAGCGTGCCGTCGCCGCCGCGGTTGAGCCGCAGGTCGAGGACCAGGCGGTCCACCGGGGCGGAGTCCACGAACGCTCGGAGACGCTCGGCAAAGGCGGCGATCGTCTCGTCCGGCGCGTCGCCCACCTTGTTGTACTGCACGTAGGCCGTCCGGCTCTCGGGCAGGTACTCGAGCCGGAGGGGATCCCGGGGATCGCCGCGCAGCCAAAGCGGCGTGCGCGGCCCATCGGGACCGCGCATGTCCACCCACCCGTCCTCCTGCATCCAGCTCACGTCCGTGTCGGACGGCATCATCGCCGCGAGCCCCGCGGGATGCAGCACCGTGACGGTGCGGGTGCCGGCCTGCTCCAGCAGCAGCGGCGCGGCGTCGGGCTCGTCGATCGCGCCGATGGCGTGGAGGACCTCCGGCATGGCGAGGAGGAAGGGAGCGAAGAAACGGGCGTTCATCTCGTTGTCGCGCCCGATCAGCTCTCGCACGGCGAGGTAGGCCTCGTCGGCGGTGAGCCGGCCGATACGCACGACCTTCGACCCTACCAGGTCGGCCTGCGCCTTCGCGGCGCTACGGATCAAGAGCCCGTCCTTGAAGAAGTAGAGCCGCACCGGATAGGTGTGGAAGCCGATCTTCGGGTCGCGGGTCGGAGCGACATTGGTGTGCCCGTCGCCCACCAGCGCCACGAGCCGAGCCAGCTCGATGATCACCTGGTGGCGGGCAAGACCGGGCAGCTTGCGATCGAGCACCGCGAGGGCGCTGTCGAACTGGGCCCGGCTGATCGTATGGAAGAGGTTCTTGTGCCGCCGCGGCAGCTCGCGCGCGAGATAGGCGAGGTCTTCCCGCCACTGGCGGACGGACGTGGAATCGGAGGCAGGCGCCGTGGCGGCCTGGGGGTCGGGGCGCGCGCCCTGAAGCGCCAGCGAGCCGACCAGGGCGACAGCGATCGGAGAGAGCATGGGCGCACCCTGGTTTCGAGTGAGGGCCCGGCGGAGCGCCGGTACGGGTTGGACTCGCGGCGCGCCGGAAAGGTTGCCTTGTCATCCGGCCGACCCGATCTTCTCCGGCAATGCCACGACCATCGCTGCTCGAACGAATGGGCCTGGGCCGGCCGGAGCTCCGGGCCTGGGCGATGTACGACTGGGCGGCCTCGTCGGTCCAGACGACGATCATGGTGGCCGTGTTTCCGATCTACTTCGTGAAGGTGGCGGGCGCGGGCATCGCGGAGAGCGGCGCTACCCAGCGGCTCGCGACCATCAACTCGATCGCGCTCCTGATCATCGCGCTGGCGTCCCCGCCACTCGGCGCCATATCCGACTACCGGGCGGCGAAAAAGCGCTTTACGGCGATCTTCATGGGCGTGGGCGTCGTCGCCTGCTGCGGGCTGTTCCTCGTCGGCCCCGGCGATCTGGACCTGGCCTCGTGGCTGTTCATCGCGATCATGGCGGGGGTGGCGGGAAGCTACGTCTTCTACGAGGCGCTGCTGCCACATATCGCGAAGCCGGACGAGATCGACCGGGTGTCCGCCGCCGGCTACGCGGTCGGGTACCTGGGCGGGGGCATGTTGCTCGCGCTCAACCTGGCGTGGATTCAGATGCCGGCGCTCTTCGGATTGCCCTCAGGGGAGGGGCTCACGGAGAGCGAGGCCACGCTGCCGGCGCGCCTGGCCTTCCTGTCCGTCGCGGTCTGGTGGGCGCTGTTCTCGCTTCCGCTCTTCCGCAAGGTTGGGGAGCCACCGTTACGGATGGAGCCGGACGAGCGTCCCGGCGAGAGCCCCGTCCGGGTGGCGTTCGTGCGGCTGGGGGAGACCTTCCGCGAGCTCCGGAGCTACCGGCAGGCCTTCCTGATGCTGCTCGCCTTCCTGATCTACAACGACGGCATCCAGACCATCATCAAGATGGCGACCGCCTACGGGACCGAGATCGGCATCGACCAGAGCGCGCTCATCGGGGCGATTCTGCTGGTGCAGTTCGTGGGCATTCCCTGCACCTTCCTCTTCGGCACGGTGGCCGGACGCATCGGCACGAAACGGGCACTCTTCCTCGGCCTGCTGGCATACACCGTCATCAGCATCCTGGGCTATTACATGACCACGGCCGCCCATTTCTACATCCTCGCGGGACTGGTGGGCGTGGTGCAGGGCGGCACCCAGGCGCTCAGCCGCAGCCTGTTCGCCAGCATGATCCCGCAGCACAAGTCCGGGGAGTTCTTCGGGTTCTTCAGCATCTTCGAGAAGTTCGCGGGGATCTTCGGTCCGCTGATCTTCGCGGGGACCATCGCGGTCACGGGATCCAGTCGCAACGCGATCCTGTCGGTGATCGGCTTCTTCGCGGTGGGCGCCGCGCTGCTGGCGCTGGTGAACGTGGAGGAGGGGCAGCGGGTGGCGCGGGACGTGGAGGCGGAGCTGTCGCCTAAAGCAGCGGGTCCCCCCGGCCGTCTCCGCAGCGAACTCTGATCGCCACCCGCACCGCCTTCCCCGGCACCACCGTGAACTTCTGCGGGTTCCCTCCCGCCACGTCGCAGAAGTCGGCGACATCCTTCAGGGTGACGACGTGCGCTCCGGGGGCGAGTCCCTCGTACGGCTCCTCCGCATTCACCCCGATGGTGCGCAGCGGCGTTCCCGAGACCGAGAGCTGGTAGCCGTCCTCGTCGACCGGTGTCCCCACGGTCGAGACGGAGATCCGGAAGCCACCGGATATCGGCTCGCTGCACAACACGGAGAAGGTGACCTGGACGACATTGCCCCCGGCCACGACCACCGATCGATGGTCGGGCGACCCGCTCACGACACAGTTGTCGGCCAGGGAGAAGAGGTGGATGACGTAGGTCCCCTCGGGCACCCCCTCGTACGACGCCGAACCGTTGGGCGCGACGGCGAGGGGCTGAACGCCGTTCAGGGTGATGAGGTATTCGTCGGACTGCGGAGCAGCACCGCTGGTGGAGACGGTGATCTGGATTCGCCCCTCGGAGGAGGGGGCCTCCGTCGTGCTGCTGCCGCAGCCGAGGAGGGCGGCGGCGCCGATCACGGCCAGCGGGCCCAGGGCGCGCATAGTAGGTCAGAGTTAGGGTCCGCGCCCGGCGGCGTCAAGCGTACCCACTTGCCCGTTCCCCCGTCCCTCTCCTACGTTAGACGCATGACTCCCTGCATGACCACCATGCTCAAGCGCCGCAGACGCGGCGGGCGCCGACCGGCCTAGGGACGTCACGACCATCCTTCGACCTGGAAGCCCCGCCGTGCCGAGCACAGGCGGGGCGCTTGCATTCATGGACCCACTGGAGCTGACGCGCGCCCTCGTGGCGCTGGACACGCCGACCGGCTCGGAGCAGCCGGCCATCGACCTCCTCGAGGGGATGCTCCAGCGCGCCGGCTATCACACCGTGCGCCAGCCGGTCTCCCGCGGCCGGGACAACCTGTATGCCTACCGGGAGCTTCCGGAGCTGGTCTTCTCGACCCACGTGGACACCGTGCCTCCCCACCTGCCACTGGTGGAGGATGAGCTCGCCATCCGGGGGCGCGGCGCCTGCGATGCCAAGGGGCTGGCGGCGGCCATGGTGGCGGCCTCGGAGCGGCTGGCGGCCGCCGGCGAGCGGCGGATCGGGCTGCTCTTCCTGGTCGGCGAGGAGAACGGGTCCGACGGTGCCCGGGCGGCGGCCGACTTCGGTCCCCGCGGCCGCTTCCTCATCAATGGCGAGCCGACCGAGAACCGTCTGTCGGTCGGGCAGAAGGGCACGCTCAGGGTGGACCTCGATGCGACCGGCCGTGCGGCGCACTCGGCGTACCCGGAGGACGGCTCCAGCGCGATCGGCGCGCTGCTGGATACCATCGAGCGGATCCGCCGCCTTCCGCTCCCGCGCGATCCCCTGCTGGGTCCTTCCACGCTCAACCTTGGCCTGATTTCCGGCGGCATCGCGCCCAACGTGGTGCCTCCCTTCGCCTCGGCACAGCTGCTGGTCCGAACGGTCGAGCCCACCGGCCCGCTCCGGGCCGCGATCGGCGACCTACTTGCACCGGGGGTGACGGTCTCGTTTCCAGTGGAGCTCCCCTTCCACAAGGCCGGTGGAGCGCCGCCCGGGTGGGACACCACGGTCGTCAGCTACGCAAGCGACCTGCCCTTTCTTTCGGCCTGGGGTGAGGGCTTCCAGATGGGCCCCGGCTCCATCCGCGTCGCCCATACGCCCAAGGAGTACATCCTCAAGGCCGACCTGCTCCGCGGGGTCGACCTCTACGTCCGCCTGGCCACCGATCTTCTCTCCCGCGAGGCGCCATGAGCGCGAAGATCCCCGTCTGCATCCTCGGCGTCACCGGCACGGTGGGCCAGAAGTTCGTGCGGCTCCTGGCCGACCATCCGTGGTTCGAGGTCGCCGCGGTGGCTGCCTCGTCGGCGAGCGCCGGCAAGCGATATGGCGACGTGGTGCGCTGGAGGGAGCCGAGCGAGTTGCCCCCTGCGATCGCGAATCTCAGGGTCGCAGAGTGCGCGCCGCCGCTCCCCGGGGCGGTCGCGTTTTCCGCGCTCGATGCTGACGCGGCCGGCCCGGTCGAGCAGGCCTTCGCTCGCGCGGGAGCGTACGTCGTCACCAACACCCGCACCCACCGCATGGAGCCGGATGTGCCGCTCCTCATCCCCGAGGCCAACGCGGACCACCTGGTGCTGATCGACCGCCAGCGCCAGGCGCGTGGCTGGAGCGGTGCCATCCTCGCCAACCCGAACTGCTCGACCGCGGCCCTCGCACTCGCCCTCGCGCCGCTCCACCGGGCCTTCGAGATCGAGCGCCTGTTCGTGTCCACGATGCAGGCCGTATCGGGAGCCGGGTATCCCGGGGTGCCTTCGCTCGACGCGCTGGGCAACGTGATCCCCCACATCGGGGGCGAGGAAGAGAAGATCGAGCGCGAGAGCCGGAAGATCCTTGGCACCCTCGCTCCCGGCGGCGTCGAGCCGGCCGACTTCGCGGTGAGTGCGCACACCAACCGGGTCGCGGTGGTCGACGGGCACCTCGAGACGGTGTCGGTGGGTTTCCGTCGGCGGGTGACGCCGGAGGATGCGACCGGGGCGCTGCGTGAGTTCCGGGGCTCGCCCTGCGTGGCAGGACTCCCCTCGAGTCCGAATCCTCCGGTCGAAGTGGACGCCCGCGCCGACCGGCCGCAGCCTCGACTCGATCTCGACCGCGGCCGCGGGATGGCGGTGACGGTGGGCCGTATCCGGCCGTGTCCGATCCTGGATCTGCGCATGGTCATTCTCGGCCACAACACCATCCGGGGCGCGGCGGGCCAGGGAGTACAGATCGCGGAGCTGCTGGTGGCCGACGGCAGGCTGGGCCCGCGACCATGATCGTCAGCAAGTTCGGCGGCACCTCGGTGGCGGATGCGGACGCGATCCGCCGCCTCGCGGCGATCGTAGCGGCCCGCACCGACCAACGGCCGCTGGTGGTGGTCTCGGCTCTTGCGGGGGTCACCGACGCGCTGGTCGCACTCGCCTCAGCGGTGTACCGCGGCGACCGGGATGAGCTCGAGGCGGCGGTGGAGGAGCTGGTCTACCGCCACGAGGCGGTGGCGATGGACCTGCCCGACGGGGAAATGGCAATGGCCACGGTGCGGGCAGACGCCGAAGCACTGCTGAGCTCGCTCACGGCGGCAGGCGGCCGTCGCCTTCGGCCCGCCGAGCTGGATCACCTGGTCGGACACGGCGAGCTGTGGAGCTCGCGCCTGGTGGCCGCGGCGATGGCTGGAGTCGGGCTCCCCGCCGCCTGGGTGGACATCCGCCCCATCATGGTGACCGACGACCGGTTCGGGCGAGCGACACCGTACGTACAGGTGCTCAACAATCGCGCCCGTGAGTGCCTGGGGCCTTTGCTGAATGAAGGCATGATCCCCGTCACCCAAGGGTTCATCGGCGCCACCCCGGACGCGGTGCCTACCACGCTCGGCCGCGGAGGATCCGATTTCACTGCCGCGCTGCTGGGCGCGGCGCTCGGCGCCGCGAAGGTGGAGATCTGGACCGACGTGGATGGGCTGATGACCGCGGACCCCCGGATCGTGCCGACCGCGCGAACCCTCTCGGCGGCCAGCTACGACGAGGCGGCCGAGCTGGCCACCTTCGGGGCCAAGGTGCTCCACCCCGCCACGGCGATGCCGCTGGTCCGCGAGGGCATTCCCATCGTGGTGCTCAACTCGAGGCGCCCCGAGCTTGCCGGCACCGTCATCGAGCCGGCCGCGGAGGTGGAGCGGATGGGCGACTCGCCGATCCGATCCATCAGCTGGAAGCGCGGGATCACGGTGATCAACGTGCGCGCCCCGCGTATGCTCGGCGCGTATGGATTCCTCCGCGCGATGTTCGAGGTCTTCGAGCGGCATGAGGTGGTGGTGGACGTGCTGGCCAGCGGTGAGGTGAGCGTCTCGCTCACCGTGGAGGACCGCTCGCGCCTCGAGCCGGTGATCCGGGAGCTCTCCGAGCTCGGGGAGGTATGGATCGACGAGCGGCGGGCGATCGTGTCGGTCGTGGGCATCGGCCTTCGCACCACACCGGGCCTGGCCTCGCGGATCTTCCGAGCCGTGCCGCCGGCGAACGTGGAGGTGATCTCTCAGGGGGCCTCGGCGATCAACATGACGTTCGTGGTGCAGGAGGACGACGGGCCGGACGTCGTGCGGCGTCTGCACCGGGAGTTCTTCGGGGACTGAGCCCGGCTGACTTCCGGTGCTCGGCTGGATCCGAAAAGGAAACCACAGAGCCACGGAGGACACGGAGGGACACGGAGGGTCTCCGTTCATCGGAGTCCACAACCAATTTTTTTGTTGCTTTTCTTCGTGTCCTTGGTGTCCTTCGTGGTGAGTCCGTTTGTGTGGGGTGGGGCGGCTCCGTG
>JBKPGZ010000019.1:0-14479 GCA_046729675.1 Gemmatimonadota bacterium
TGGGTGGTGCTGGGAGGGTGGGCGGTCGTCGGCGTGGCGGCGGCGGTGCGCGCGCCGGCCACGCCGGGTCGGCTCAACACCCGCGGCGGCAGCGCGCGGGAGACCGAGGCATCCCGCACCGAACAGCTGCTGAACGCGCGGTTCACCCGCCCCATCGGCGAATTCTTCGCCATCACTCTCGAGGGCCCTTCCCGCTTCGACAGCGGACCGTCCCGCGCGGTGCTCGACAGCGTGCTCGCCGCCCTGGACCGGGAGCCGTACGTCCGCGGACTCGTCTCCTACCCCGGCACTGGCGACAGCACGTTCCTGAGCCACGACCGACGTTCCACCTTCGTCCTGGTCGCGATCGACCTGGAGAACGGCGACAGCGCGAGCGCCTATGTCCCGCCGACTCGCGAGACGGTGCGAGGCGCGCTCGCGCGGGCGCCCGAGGGAGGGCTCTATCGTGCGCGGGTGACCGGTCGGGCCCCCTTCGACCTGGACATCCGCGCCGTCGTCGCCGAGGACAGCCAGCGGGGAGAGCGAGCGCTCCTGCCGCTCACCCTCGGCATCCTGGTGCTCGCCTTCGGCGCCCTGGTGGCCGCCGCGCTGCCGCTAGTGATCGGCGTGCTCGCCATCGCGGTGTCGCTCACGATCATCGGGCTCCTCACCAGGGTGACCCCGATGTCCATCTTCGTGCTCAACATGACCACGATGATCGGGCTCGGCGTGGGCATCGACTACTCGCTGCTGGTGGTGACGCGATTCCGGGAGGAGCTGCGCCACGGGCTCCGGCGGCGCGAGGCCGCGGTCAGCACGTTGATGACGGCCGGCTCCGCGGTCATCACCTCGGGCCTGACCGTAGTGGTGGGATTCGGTGCGCTCCTGTTCACTCCCCTGATCGAGACCCGGAGCGTCGGGATCGGCGGCCTCATCGTGGTGGCGGTGGCGGTCCTGCTTTCCATCACGCTCCTCCCTGCCCTGCTCGCGGTGCTGGGCCGCGACATCGACCGACCGAGGTGGCTCGCCCGACGTCTCGCCTGGTACCATGCGCCCCAGGTGTGGGAGAAGTGGGCTCGCACCCTCGCCCGCCACCCCATCCGTGCCATGGTGTACGGCGGGGTGACGATCGCGATCCTCACCGCCCCGCTGTTCTGGATCAGGATCGGGCTGCCCTCACGGCACTGGTGGCCCACGGGCACCGAGGCGGGCGAGGGACTGGGCGTCCTCTCCCGCATGGGCGTCTCCGGCTACGTGTTCCCGATCCGAGTGCTGGTGCAGGTGCCCGAGGGACGCAGCGCGGTGCAGACGGCTTCGCTGCGCGGCCTGCGCACGCTGTCGGATTCGCTCCGAGCCGATCCTCGGGTCCGCGAGGTGCGGAGCCTGGTGGACCTGGAGCCGGGGACGTCGCTGCTCGCCTACTCGGTGCTCTACAGCGACCTGGAGTCGGCCCGTGAGCAGTATCCCGACTTCGTGGACGCCTACCTCAGCCGCGATCGCCGCCTCGCCCTGCTGGACGTGATCATGGCGGACACCACGTCCCTCACCTCCTCCATGGATCTCGTCCGCCACGCGCGAGAGCTGGGCAACGCCGGGCTCCGGGGCACCCGCGGCATGCAGGTGATCGTCGGCGGCTACACCGCGGCGTCCCTCGATTTCCAGGACGACCTCCTGCTGCGCTTCCCGCTGCTGGTGGGTCTCATTCTCGGGGCGACGACGCTGATGCTGGCGATCGCGTTTCGCTCCGTCCTGGTCCCGCTCAAGGCGATCATCATGAACACCCTGTCGGTGAGCGCGACCTTCGGACTCATCGTGCTGGTCTTCCAGCTCGGCGTCGGCTCGCAGGTGTTCGGCCTGGACGGTCCCACGTCCGCCATCTTCGTGGTGATACCGGTGCTGGTGTTCGCCGTGGTGTTCGGCCTCAGCATGGACTACGAGGTCTTCCTGCTGAGCCGGATCAAGGAGGCCTACGACCGCTCGGGTCGCAACACCGCCGCCACGATGGAGGGTCTGAGCGCCACGGCCTCGGTGATCACCTCGGCGGCGCTCATCATGATCCTGGTCTTCGGCATCTTCGCGTTCGCGCGGGTGCTACCGATGCAGCTGCTGGGCTTCGGTCTGGCGGTGGCGGTGCTGTTGGACGCGACCGTGATCCGCATGGTGCTGGTGCCGGCGTTCATGCAGATGATGGGCCGATGGAACTGGTGGCCGGGGGGACGCAGGCCGGGGCGGCCGTCGGGGGAGGTGGAGGCGATGCCGTGACCGCTGTCTAAGGCGAGAACCGCGCCGCGCGCGCCGCCACCCGCACCAGCCCGGTCGCGATCTCCACCACGGCCACGCCGATGAGCACCAGGACCACCAGCACCAGCGCCAGACCTGCCGCGACCGACCGGCGCTGCTTCGGCTCGGACGGTGGAGGCTCTTCGACCGGAATCCGATTCCCTCGCACCACCATCGCGTAGGCCGCCCGCCGGCGTGCCGCCTCGTCCGCCTCGGCGTCGACCGGGGCGGTCTCCTCCGGGAGGGGCGGCAGATCGAGCGCGGAGCCGGGCGGGCGATAGCGCACACGCTCCGACCAGGCGGCCCGGACCTCGGGATGCCGAGCCACCGGCTGCCAGCTCTGCCGGGCGGCGTCGAACATCGGCGTCTCGGGTCCCACCACGGCGGCCTCGAGCGCGTCGAGCACCGACTCGACGTCGGGCAATTCGAAGACCGGGTCGGAGAAGTGGAAACGGGACATCGGGGCCTTATCGCTTCGCTTCGAGCCAGTTGGGACCCACCCCCAGATCTACGACGAGGGGGACCCGAAGTTCCACCACGTTCTCCATCCGGCTTCGCACCAGGTCCATCATCAGCTCCAGCTCGTCGGGCGGGACCTCGAACACCAGCTCATCGTGCACCTGCAGCACCATCCGGCTCCGGAAACCCGCGTCCCGGATCGCGTGGTGGATCCTGGTCATCGCCACCTTGATGAGGTCGGCGGCGGAGCCCTGGAGCGGCGAGTTCTGCGCGTTCCGCTCGCCGTAGGCCCGCATGTTGAAGTTGCGGTCGCGGATCTCGGGGATGTAGCGCCGGCGCTTGAAGATGGTTTCCACGTAGCCCTGCTCCCGCGCCAGCCGGATCTGCCGGTCGAGGAAGGCGCGCACGCCGGCGAACCGCTCGAAGTAGCGGGCGATGAAGGCGCGGGCGTCCTCCATCGAGATGCTGAGCTGGCGGCTCAGGGCGAACGGCCCCTGGCCGTAGATGGTGGCGAAGTTGATGGTCTTGGCCCGCGCGCGCATCTCCGTGGTCACCGACTCGGGTGCCACGTTGAAGATCAGCGCCGCGGTCTGCCGGTGGATGTCGCCGCCCTGGAGAAAGGCCTCGATGAAGGCCGGATCCTCCGACAGGTGCGCCATCAGCCGCAGCTCTATCTGGGAGTAGTCCGCCACCAGGAAGGTCCAGCCTTCGCGGGGGACGAATCCCGTGCGGATCTCCTCGCCCCGGAGGGAGCGCACCGGGATGTTCTGCAGGTTGGGGTCGCTGGAGCTGAGCCGGCCCGTGGCGGCGCCGGCCTGGTTGAAGCTGGTGTGGATCCGCCCCGTCTTCGGATCGACCGTGGCCGGGAGCGTGTCCACGTAGGTGCTCTTGAGCTTCTGGAGCTCGCGGTACTCGAGGATGAGGCGAGGCAGCTCGTGCCCCATAGCCGCGAGCTGCTCCAGCACGTCGGCGTCGGTGGAGGGTCCCGTCTTGGTCTTCTTGAGGACGGGGAGCTGCTGCTTCTCGAACAACACCATCGCGAGCTGGCGGGGAGAGTTGAGGTTCAAGTCCACCCCGGCCACCCGGGAGATCTCCCCCTCGAGCCGCCGGAGATCGGCGCTGAGCTCCTCATCCAAGCGGGCGAAGACCGCGGGGTCGATGGCGATGCCCTCCCATTCCATGTCCACGAGCACCTCGACCAGCGGCATCTCCACCTCGCGCAGCAGATGCTCCATCTGCATCTCGCGAATCGCGGGGATGAAGCGCTCGTGCAGCGCCAGCACGGTGGCGCTGTCGGCGCCGCAATACTCCGCCGCGACCGAGACCGTCACCTCGGCGAAGGCAATCTCCGCCTTCCCCCTGCCCACGACCTCCTGGTAGGTCTTCATAGTCCGGCCGAGGTGCTCGAGGCAGAGATTGTCGAGCGCGTGCGAGCGGCGCCCGGGATCGAGGATGAAGCTCTCCAGCATCGTGTCGTAGACGACGCCGGCGAGCTCCACCCCCGCGCGGCGCAGCACCTGCCAGCAGTACTTGATGTTGTGGCCGACCTTGGGCACGGTGGGATCGGTGAGCAGCGCGTGGAGCGGCGCCATCGCGAAGTCGGTGATCGGCGGCAGGTTCTTCACCGGGCCCGGCACCGAGCTCGTTTCGCCCAGGGAGCCCAGATCTGACCGTACGCGGTGGGCGAACGGGAGGTACCAGACCTCCGTCGGCGACACCGAGAGTGACATGCCGACCAGGTCGGCGCGCTGCGCGGCGAGCGACGAGGCCTCGGCGTCGATGGCGATCAGCGCCGCCGTGCGCAGGCGCGCGATCAGATCCGGGATGACGTCGGGGTCCTCCACGATCTTGACCTGCAGTGCGGCCGGCTCGTCGAGCGCCAGCCAATCACTCGCGGCGAACCCCGCGTCTTCCTGCGGGGCACCCTGCCGCTCCTCGCCCTCCGGAGCCGCGGGAGTTTCCACCGGAGCGACTCGTCCCGACCGGCCGTTCCCCGCGGGCCGCCCCGCCCCGTCGCCTTCCCCCGCCCCGAGCTTTCGAGCCAACGAGAAGAACTCCAGCTCGGTGAGGATGCGGATCGCCGCCTCCCGGTCGGGCTCCTTCAGGGTGAGATCGGCGAGCTCGAGCACCACCGGCACGTCGCGCTTGATGGTGACCAGCTCTCGCGAGAGGCGCGCGTTGTCGGCGTAGGCGAGCAGTGCTTCGCGGGGGCGCTTGGCGGTAATCTCGCCGGCGCGAGCGAGCAAGGTGTCGAGGTCCCCATACTCGGCGAGCAGCTTCTGGGCGCCCTTCTCGCCGATGCCCCGCACGCCGGGAACGTTGTCCGACGAGTCGCCCACGAGGGAGAGGTAGTCCACCACCTGGCGAGGCGGGATGCCGAGACGCTCCGAAGCGTTCGACTCGTCCACCCAGGTCTCCTCCACTCCCGCGGGGCCGCCCCTGCCGGGGTTGAGCAGCGCGATTCCGGGGCTGATCAGCTGGTAAAAGTCCTTGTCCCCGGACACGATGACGGCCTGGAGCCCGCCTTCGGCGGCGCGAGTGGCCAGAGTGCCGATCACATCGTCGGCCTCGTAGCCCGGCACCGTGACGAGTGGAATCCGGAAGGCCTCGAGCAGGGCGCAGATCCGCTCGACCGCCCGATCGAAGTCGGCCTGAAGCTCGTCGTCCAGCTTCTCACGGGTAGACTTGTAGTCGGGGTAGCGCTCCTCCCGGAACGAGGTACCGGCGTCGTTGATCCAGGCGACGAAGTCGGGCCGGTACTTCTCCCGGAGGCGCATGAGAAAGTTCACCACGCCCCAGGCCGCGGAGGTGTTCTCCCCTTTGCTGGTGCGGAGCGGCCGCGCGATCATCGCGTAGAAGGCCCGGTAGATGAGGGCGTAGCCGTCGATGAGGAAGAGGCGTGGGGGGGTATGGGTGGCCATGAGGGGAAGGTAGGCGGTAAGGCGGTAAGGCGGTAAGGCGGGCGGGCGGGCGGGCGGGCGGGCGGGCCGAAAGGACTCTGTCATCCCGAGCGAAGCGAGGGACCTCCTCCGCGGTCATCGAACACCGGTTGAAAAGGTCCTTCGTCGCGTCGATCCTCGGATGAGACGCGCTCCTCCGGTCCGCCGGTCCGCCCAGCGGTGCGGCGCGGCGGTTGGGTACCGCCCGCCCGCCCGACCGCCTACCCCTCCTGCCGCCTCACCCGCTGCAGAATCCGCTCGTACTCCGCCCGCGACCCCGGCGTGAGTCGGAGGCGGCCGAAGCCGGTCTCGTCCTCGAAGTAGATCTCCAGCCGGTGGGTGAGATAGGTCCAGCGAATGATCCGGCTCGCCGTGCCGGGGGTGCTCTCCACGCTCTCGTCCGGCGGACCGAGCGTGATGAAGACCTCCCCGCGGTCTGTGCGCCAGCCCGGGACCCCTTCGTCCTTGAACCGCTGGTTGGCGGCACTGACGCGGCCGAAGTACTGGTTGAGCGCCTCGTTCTCGGGGGTGGCGGTGTTGGGGTCGGTGGTGGTGTAGAAGTCGCGCCAGAGCTTCGCTCGCTCGCTGGCGGGCGCCCGCCGCATGCGCGCGATCAGCTCGTCCTCCCCGAAGTAGCGCAGCAGGTCGAGCATCTCGTCGAAGTTGGTGACCACCCAGGCCTGGGTGAAAGACACCAGCGCCGAGGTGCTGCGCTCCGGATTCGAGCCGACCACGATCTCCAGCTCACCGAGGGAGACGCTGTCGGGCGCGAGCCTGACGACCTGACTCTCCACTTCCCTGCCCCCGCGAAATCGCAACGAGTCGTCGTAGATCGTGGTGTTCTGCTCGTCCAGCACCTTGAAGGGGACGGTCGTGGGCCCCGGAAAGCCGTAGCCCTCGACGTAGGCCAGCAGCGTGTCGCTCCCGTATCCCACAGCCCCGCGAGGGTTGAGCACCAGGGAGAGCGGATCCGCGCGGCTTCCCCGCCCCGTCGCCTGATAGGTGAGCACCGGAGCGGAGTATGTCGCCGTCCCGTACTTCGGCGCGGTGTACTCACCAGTGGCGCTGCTCTCGGCCGTGGAGGACGCGTCCCGCACGGTCGCGGTGACCTTGTAGGTCCCGGGCGTCAAGCGAAGGACCTGCTGGAACAGGACGCTCTCGTCCGCGCGCTGCGTCTCCTGGAACGTGGCGACCCGGACCAGCTCCTCTCGCGCCAGATCCACGGGCGGCGCACCATCCCGCTTGAAGGAGAGGCCGACACGGTAGCGCGCGACGAAGGAGTTCCCTTCCCTCTGGAAGGCGAAGGCGCGGTTCTCCAGCGAGAGCCCGAGGACCGCGATGACCGAGTCGCCTGGCCCGGCGGCGAACGCGACCGTGCCGACGAACGGCATGGGGTCGCCCGCCGCAAGGCGGCCCAGGCGCTGATAGAACTGAGTCGTATTCAGAAGCCGGGTGAGCGTTTCGGTAGGTTTCGGCTGCTCCTCGCTGCCGACCCGTTTCCAGCTCCCGCAGCCGATGACGGAGCCCGCGAGAGCGGAGACCGCCACCAAAACGAGCCGACGCATGTCAGACACTCCTCGGCAGAGCCGATGTGAACCCGCAGAGCGGGTTGCGAAGGTTAGCGGCGGCGAAGGAGAGGCGTCAAGCGTCCAACTTGCTGCAACGTGCGAGATTAGCTAGCTTGGCGATTCCATGAGCGCGGACAATCTGGTCGGTCGAACGGTGGCCGGTTACCACCTCGCGAAATACATCGGCGAGGGTGGGACCGCCACGGTGTATCGCGCCGAGCACGCGGATCGCGGCGAGTCGGCCGTGAAGATCCTGCGGCCGCGGCTCGCCAGCGATCCCATCGCGGTCAAGCGTTTCCTCCGGGAGGCGGAGTTCGGCTCCCGCGTCAGCCACCCCAACATCGTCCGTACGTACGATTACGGCGAATCGGATGGCCTCCACTACCTGGCGCTCGAGTGGGCCAAGGGCGAGCCGCTCGCGGAGTTCGTCAATCGGTCCGGCAAGCTGGCGCCCCCTCTCGTCGGCGCGATCATCGAGCAGCTCGGCGCCGCCCTAACGGTAGCGCATCGCGCCGGCATCATTCACCGCGATCTGAAGCCGGCGAACATCATGTACGACCCGTCCACCCAGACGGCCAAGATCCTCGATTTCGGCATCGCGCGCGATGCGGAGGCCAGTCCCGAGGAGCGGCTCACCCGGGCGGGATTCTTCGTCGGAACACTCCAGTACGTGGCCCCGGAAACGCTGAGTGGAGAACTGGTTAGCGAGCAGGCCGACGTCTACAGCTTGGCCACGATCACCTACTATCTCCTGACCCAGGAACACCCGTTCACGGGCAAGAATCCTCGGGAGTTGTTTCAGCAACTACTAACCCAGCAGCCCGTCCCGCTCAACCAGGCGGTCCGGGGACTCAAGTTCCCGCCCACGGTGGAGTCGGCCGTCATGCACGGCCTGGAGCGCGACCTGTCCAAGCGGGCCAAGACAGTGGAGGAGTTCGCCCGGGCGTTCTGCGCCGCCGTCCAGTCGGACGCTCCCTCGAAGAAGTCCGGGTTCCTCGCCTCGCTGTTTCGGAAGGGCGGGGCAGGGAGCTGATGGCGGAAGGCGCGAGCGAGCGCCTGCGACGCCTGCTGCTGGACCGCTCGGTACGACGAGGCGACTTCGTCCTCGCGTCCGGCCAGCGTTCTTCCTACTACATCGATTGCAGGCTCACCACCATGAGCGCGGAAGGGCAGGGGCTCATCGGAGAGCTCGGCTGGCGTGCCCTGCGGGATGCCGGGTGGCGGCCACGTTCCGTCGGCGGCCTCACCATGGGCGCGGACCCGGTGGCGTACGCGGTCGCGGCCGCGAGCTTCGGCACCGAGCTGGTGGTGGACGCTTTCAGCGTGCGCAAGGAAGCCAAGACCCACGGGACCGGTCGCGTCATCGAAGGGTGCTTCTCCGCCGGTGACGATGTGGTCATCGTGGAGGACGTGATCACGACCGGCGGTTCGGCGCAGCGTGCCATCGCCGCGGTGGAGGCCGCCGGTGGACGGGTGCTCGGCGTCCTGGCCGTGGTGGACCGCGAGGAAGGCGGGCGCGCGGCGCTGGAGGGGGAGGGAAGGGAAGTCGTCGCCCTGGTCAGGGCAGGGGAGCTGGGCCTCAAGTAGGGAGCGAGGCCCGTCCATTGGGGCGACCGCGCCCGGCGGAGCTGCTGCCGGGCCGGCGCCGGTTGTGAAGGCGATCCTACTGCTGGGCGGTGTCCGCCGAGCCGGTGTCGGCCGACGGCGCATTAGTGCCGCTCGGCTCCTTCAGAGTATCCTCGCTGACCGGCTGGTCGCCCTCGTGCCGGACGGTATCCACATCGACCGAAGTGTCCTGCGTGACAATCGTGGTGTCCACGTTCTGCTCTGACGTGACAACCGTGTCGGCCGCATCGACCGCACGGCCGGTCTCATCGCCCTGCCGCTCTTGGCACGCGGCGACGGTCAAGAGACCGAGAATGGCAAGCGCTTCAAACCTCATCATAGCTCCTGGTCGGCTGTTCTAGTTCTCACGGCCTCGATCCTCCCGGGCCGGCCGGCTAATGCTCAACCGGAGGGCGGTGAGGGCAGTGAGGTGGCTCACGAGGGGAAGGACCTTGTGGGCCTGGAGTTATCTGACTATTGTCAGCCAATGGAAGCTCATCAAATAGCACAAGTTAGGCGCTTCCATCGGCTGGTCACCCAGCGCGCCGGCGCCCTCGAGGACCATTTTCTGGGGCGCGACCGCCCGCTCGGAGAATCGCGGGTCCTCTACGAGATCGGCACCCGCGGCGCCGACATTCGAGAGTTGCGGGAGCGACTCGAGCTCGACTCGGGCTACCTGAGCCGGCTGGTTCAGTCGCTGGCAGGGAAAGGGCTGGTCGTCCTTCGCCCCGGCGAGGAGGACGAGCGCGTCAGGCGGGCGGAGCTGACCGCGGCCGGACGCGCGGAGCTGGAAGAGATGAATCGCCGCTCCGACGACACCGCGCGAGCGATTCTGGCGCCGCTCTCGATCAGCCAGCGGGAGCGGCTGGTGGAGGCAATGGCGGAGGTTCAGCGGCTGCTGCGCATCTCGAGCGTGAGGATCGAGCGAGTGGACCCGAGATCGCCCGAGGCGCGGTGGTGCGTCGCCCAGTACTTCGCCGAGCTGAGTCGACGCTTCGAGCAGGGGTTCGATCCGGAGCAGAGCATCCCCGCCGAGGACGGTGAGATGATGCCCCCTGGCGGAGCGTTTCTGGTGGCGACCGTGGAAGGCGAGCCAGTCGGCTGCGGGGCGGTGAAGACCATCGCCCCGGGCGTCGGCTCGCTCAAGCGAATGTGGGTGGCCCAGTCGGCCCGAGGCATCGGACTGGGGCGTCGGCTGCTGGCGGCGTTAGAGAAGGAGGCGCGAGCGGTCGGACTGGGCACGCTGCGGCTGGAGACCAACCGCACGCTCGCCGAGGCGATTGCGCTGTATCGCAGCGCCGGATACGCCGAGGTATCGGCCTTCAATGCCGACCCGTACGCGCACCACTGGTTCGAGAAGCGGCTCACGTGACGAAGCCCGTCTGGAGTGACATTCGGCGGGAGCTCCTGGCGATGGCCGAGCAGGACCATCGGGTCCGCGGCGAGCTCGCCGCCGACGGCTCATTGTTCGATGGGTACCACCCGCGGATGCGTGCGGTGCACCAGGCCAACGCCGACCGGCTCGCATCCATCCTCCGAGACGTGGGCTGGCCGGGTGAGCCGCAGGTGGGGCATGACGGCGCGAAAGCGGCCTGGCTGATCGTACAGCACGCGATCGATCGGCCGGCATTTCAGCGCGAGGCGCTCGAGGCGCTTCGCCTGGCAACCGCGCGGGGCGAGGTGCCCGCGATGCAGCCGGCCCTGCTCGAGGATCGGATCCGCACCCTCGAAGGCCGACCACAGCGCTACGGTACCCAGTTCGACTGGGACGAGTCGGGCGAGCTCAGTCCGTTTCCGGTCGAGGATCCGGAGGGCGTGGACGACCGGCGGCGGGCCGTCGGGCTTGGGCCGCTGGACGAGGCCATCCGCGCGCAGCGCCGGGCCGCGGCGGGCGAGGGTGAGCGGCCGCCGGCCGACTGGCACGCCCGGCGCCGCGGCATGGAGGCATGGCTTCGGGAGGTCGGCTGGCGCCAGTGACCGGCCGAATTCAGCGGCCTTTGGCGCCGGCGGGAGTGCCGGCGCCGGCGCGCAACCCCGCCGGCCGTTCCGGACTCGCTTCGGCCAATCCGCGTCTGACCCGCTCCGCGTCGAGGTCCGTGGTGTACACCGGCGTTTCGGGCTGCTGGCGCCAGGACTCGTCCAGACTGCCGGCGTCGATGGGATCGAAGCCGAGGTCCTCGACGAGACGCATGACGACGGCCTTGGCCCGAGGATCGTCGCCCGCGACCGGAAGGGCGATCCGGCGAGGAGTGCCTTTCGGCTTCCCGCCTTTGGCCAGACTCTCCGCCCGAATGTTGTTGAAGGCCTTCACGACCGGTCGGCCCAGCTGGTCGGAGACCCAGCGGCTCTCGGTCTTTCCACTCTCGATCTCCTGAATCAGTCCGTCGCGATGGCGCGGGTAGTAGTTCCCTGTGTCCACCACGACCACGTCTTTGGCGACACCGCCGAACAGTCCCTTCGGCAGGTCGCGCACGCTCTTCTCCGGAATAGTCACGACGACCACCTCGCCGGCACGGGCGGCCTGCTCGACGGTCACGGGCTTCGCGCCGGTCTCCTTCGCCAGCGCGGCAAGCGTCTCGGGTCCCCGCGAGTTCGCGATCGAGACCTCGTGGCCCAGCGCGGTGAGGCGGCGGGCGAGCGTACCGCCGATGTTGCCTGCGCCGATGATTCCTATCCTCATAACTCCTCCTGCCTTCCCTGATCTATCGGTCGATGAACGCCATCATCCGCTCGTTGTATCTCGGCCCCGCCACCGCCTCTGGTGCCAGAGTGCGGTCGAGCTCCGCGACCTCCTGCGAGTTGAGTGCGAGGGTGGCGGCCGCGAGGTTCTCCTCCAGGTAACGCCGCCGCTTGGTCCCCGGGATCGGCACGATGTCGTCGCCCTTGTGCAGCAACCAGGCGAGCGCCACCTGCGAGGATGTGGCCCCGCGGCGGCGGGCCAGCTCCTGAACCACCGCGGCGGCGCGCATGTTGGCATCGAAGTTCGCGCCCTGGAATCGCGGGTCGCCGCGGCGGTAATCCCCTTCGGGATAGTCCTCCGCCCGCTTCGCGGTGCCGGTCAGGAACCCGCGGCCCAGCGGGCTGAAGGCCACCAGCCCGATCCCCAGCTCCCGCAGCAACGGCAGGATGTCGCCATCGAGGTTGCGCTCCCACAGGGAGTATTCGCTCTGGAGGGCGGAGATCGGGTGCACCGCATGGGCCCGCCGGATCGTCGTCTCGCCTGCCTCGGACAGGCCGAGGAACCGCACCTTGCCCTCGCGCACCAGATCGGCCATGGCGCCGACCGCGTCCTCGATCGGTACGGCGGGGTCCACGCGATGCTGGTAGAGGAGATCGATGCGGTCGGTGCGGAGGCGGCGGAGCGAGGCCTCCACGACCTCGCGAATGTGAGCCGGGCGGCTGTCGGTGCCGGTCAGCTGATTCCCCTCGAAGCGGAAGCCGAACTTGGTCGCGAGGACCAACTGGTCGCGCCGGCCTTCCAGGGCGCGTCCCAGCAGCTCTTCGTTGGTGAACGGCCCATACGCCTCGGCGGTATCGAAGAGGGTGACGCCGAGCTCGAGCGCTCTGTGAAGCGTGGCGACGGATTCGCAGTCGTCGGGCATGCCGTAGGACTGGCTCATCCCCATGCAGCCGAGACCCAGGGCGGACACCTCCAGCCCCTGGGGACCCAGCCTTCTGCGTGGGAGCATGTATCTACCTCCGTCTGAAGATCATGGAACCCGTCGCGAGAGACCGCGGTTCCGGCCGAGCGCCGGCGCCAGCCCCTCCACGATCACAGGCACACCCCGTACGACGCAGAATAGCACGGTGACCCAGGCCAGTGTGCTCGCGGCGGCCAGGAGGGCCGGAGCGATGACTCGCACGCCGGACTCGGCGGGGAAACCGAGGCAGGCGTGGGCGAGCGCGAGGCCACAGAAGGAGCAGACCTTCGCCGAAGAGTACCCCGCCCGCATCCAGGGCGAGGCGACCAGGAAGCGCGCGAGGCCGCTACGCTGCTGATCGAAAGGTGCGGTGCCTTCGGCGACTCCCACGCCGCGGAGCGCATCGGTCAGTGTGGTCCGGGCGAGTACGATCAGCGGAATGACCGCGGGTACCAGCCCCAGATAGGCGAAGGTGACCCAGAGCGACAGCTCATAGGTACGGTCGGCGGCGATGTCGAGCAGGCTCCCCATGAGGCTCGTCTCCGAGCGCGCACGGGCCACGACGCCATCCACCGTATCGAGCAGGAGCCCGAGCAAGAGCAGGGCGACCCCAGCCAGGCGAACCGGGGGCGATCCCAGGTAGAGGACCGCGAGGCAAGCGCAGAGCAGGGGAAGCCGGGCGAGGGTGATCCAGGTGGCGAGCATGGCGTCCTCCGTAGGGTCGTCTCACGATGGAGGGCCGGCGTCCCCTGAGCGTGATCGGTGCAGTCGCTCGCATGGCCGACGGCAGACCCTGCCTGTCCGACGCAACACCGCCCGGTCGCTCGGCCCCCACACTTCCCACTCGGAGAGCCCCGGTGTGAAGTCGGTTGCACCTTCTTCCACCAAACGACCACCTCTTGTCCAGCGCTTGCACCACACGAGGACCTCACCCTCTACAGTGCTCGGGTCACGTGAGTTGTCGGGCATCGCAGCGAGCACTCCTCTTCCGCCCGACAGAGTCCGACTGTCGAGCGTCTCGTCACTGCGGCAGAACCTTGCAGCACGGGATTCGATACACGGCCGTCGCATGCCACCCGGAACCTGACTTGCAAACCGGGTGGGCATGGCCCTCCCACTCATCGCCGCCAACGGCACCTTCGCCACCGTGTCCACCCTGCTGCAGAGCACGCGGCGGGCGGAGCGGGAACAGTGGCTGTCACCCGAAGCGCTGGCCGGCCGGCGGGAGAGCCGGATGCGGGAGCTGCTCGCGCACGCGACCGCCGCCCGCTACTACCGCGGCGCCATTCGTGCCGCCGGGATCGACCCGGCCCGATTCACCCTCGATCAGATCGGCCGACTGCCGTTCGTGGACCGCCAGGTCATCGCGCAGCAGGGCGAAGACGCGTTTCTCACCGTGCCGCGCGCGGGACTGATCGACGTGATGACCTCGGGCTCCACCGGCACGCCCGGGCACTTTCTCCGGCACCGCCTCGAGGAGACGGACTATTCGGCGCGCTGGTGGCGGGTCTACTCCGCGTACGGCTGCCGTCCCTGGGACTCGCAGATCAACCTCGCGATGGTCAACAAGCCTGACCGCGCGGGCCCGATCGCGATGCTGCGCAGGATGGGTGTGCTGCCGAGAGTCGATCGAGTGGCTTCGGACGCGGCCCCGGCAGTGATGCTCCAGCGGGTGCTCGAACTGTCGCCGCCGATCCTGACTGGCTACGCCGGCGCCATCGAGGCGCTCGCCGATCACGTGCTCGCGACCGGAACGGAGCTCCAGCCTCCCAGGGCGGTCTTCTGCACCGCGATGGAAGTCACCGACCGCTGCCTCGAGCTGGCGCAGCAGGCGTTCAAGGCGCCCGCGGTGGACGTGTACGTCACCAACGAGTTCGGAGTGCTCGCCTGGTCGTGCCCGGTCCGGCGCAACGTGCTCCACATGAACGACGACGCGTTCGTGGTGGAAGTGCTGGATGCCGAGGGGAAGCCAGTCCCCGACTACACCGTGGGCGAGCTGGTGGTGACC
>JBKPGZ010000020.1:0-4454 GCA_046729675.1 Gemmatimonadota bacterium
ATCACGCTGTACTGCGCGTCCACCGGCAGCCCGTCCTGGCCATGGCACCTGATCGAAACACCGTTCTCAGCAGGCGGAGCGAAGCGCGGGCTCGCATGGGGGTGGTCTCCTGGTAATGGGTGCACTGGCTCACACCCATCAGGCGGGAGACGCATGGAAAACGAGCCATCGCTCCGGGGCGCCACGCCCCGATTCACTGCCGTTTGGTGTCGCCTTGAATGCCCCGGACGCCCGCCACGATCTGACGGATGACCGGTAGCTCCTCGTTCACCAGCCCACGCACCGCCGCGGATCGGACAGCCTGTCCCTCCTTCTCGAAGTACGGTACGACCGACTCCAGGTGCTCGGCCACGATCTCGGTGTAGGTCCGATCGACCCTCCCCTTCGACGCATCTTGGAGCCGCTCGACCTTCTTCTGATGATCGGGGCCCAGGTGTTTCGGCGGCTTGACCTGATATCGCTGGGCGATGTCTGCCCAGCGCTGCTGCCATCCCTCGAACTCGTTCTCCATGTTCTCCGCGAGCCGCCGGGTCTCGTCCCGTTTCGCCTCGCGCCGGGCCAGCTCAGCCAACTGGACGTGCATGAGGTGGTCCTGAAGGACATTCTGGACGAACGCGCGGTCTACCTCGCTGAGCGTACCACGATCGTCCGGCTCGATCCTGCGGCGCGTCCGGTCGCTGTCGGAGGGCGTCGGCGCCGGGGGTACGCCTCCGGCCCGTCCCGCCGTCGACGAGACGCCGACACGGCTGCCGACCTGCCGTGCGAGCGCCAGGTGCTCCTCGATCGTCGGCAGGCCGGCGCTCGCGAGTTGCCGCACCTCGGCCGAGCCGGCCGACCGTGCCAGACGCTGAAACATGAACAGACTCTCCTCGTGATCCCGCATCATCTCCGCCATGTATGCCTGGTCGAATCGGGTCCCGGAGAGGTCCTCGAAGCGGTCGATCGTCTGCTTCCCCTCTGGGCCGAAATCCAGGAGAACCGCCATGCCGTTCTTATTGGCGAGTGAAGTCCACTGCTGGTTCATGGAGTTGTGATCGGAGATCATCCGGCGGGCGAACTCCTTGACCGAGGCATCCTCGGCGCGCGACTCCGCCAGCCGGCCGAGCGCCACCTCGAGGTAGTTACCGCGGACGGCCTGGCGAATGGAGGCGCTGTCCACGACAGCGCTGGTGGTCCGACTGGCGGTGACCTGGCCGGCAGCGCCTGGAGCGGCAGCGAGGATCACGGCCGTCAACGCGCAGGTGACCGACGACACTTTCGACATAGGAACGCTCCCTTCGGCGACTGATCGGATCCTAGGGGATCACCCGCCCTGCGGATGTGACCGCGGCCACCACCGGCAGGTCCGGCTCGATTCGCGGTCCCGCCACGCCCGGCGGGCGGTCTTCGAGGCCTTCACCAAGCGCATTCGTGAATACCCCGGCCACTCCGTTTCCCTGATCCCGGCGCCAGGTCAGGGTGACAACAAGTCCTTCGCGACGCGAAACGGCCCGTACCACATCTCGCGCGAGAGGCGCCCGGTGTTGGTGTTCTGTCGGCTGGGATGGTAGCTCGTGATGAAGATCGTCCCGTCCGGTAGGGCGGCGACCACCCCGTGTCCGAAGCCGGGACGCTCGCGCGGCGCGAGGCGATCCCACCATCCGGATGCGCGCAGCCACGCCTCCCGAGCGATGCCGCCGAGCGCGATCACCACCCGGACCTGATCCAGCACCGCGAGTTCCCGCGTGAGCCACCCCCGGCACCGCTCCAACTCCTCACGAGCCGGCCGATTGTCCGGAGGCGCGCAGCGCGCCGCCGCGGTGACGTAGCAATCGCGGAGCCGTAGCCCATCGTCCCGGCTCACCGATGTGGGTTGGTTGGCGAACCCGAAGCGGTGCAGGGCCTCGTACAACCAATCCCCACTGGAATCCCCGGTGAACACGCGCCCGGTGCGGTTGCCGCCGTGCGCCGCGGGCGCGAGTCCCACCACCAGCAGTCGGGCCCGTGGGTCGCCAAACCCCGGCACCGGCCGCCCCCAGTAACTCCAGCCGCTGAACGCCCGCTTCTTCCGCTCGGCGACCAGCCGGCACCAGGAGCGGAGCCGCGGGCATCGCTCGCACGCGACGATCTCGGCCTGGACCGTCTCGAGCTCCAATGGGTGACGGTACGGAGTTTCCCGGACGCTGGGGTTCATGCAACCAAAGTCGAGTAGACGGGCCCTCGTAGTACACCGTAAAGTAGGGTCCCCCTGCTCTTTGTGATCCCTGGGTGGCTCATATGCCAACCAGTTTCTCGATAGCCGGCCAGGCGAGTCGCGCCCGGCTCTGGCACGCGGTGACGGCGCTGGCGCTGGTCGCGGGTGTCGTGTTCTTCACCAGAGGTCCCGGGACCGACGCCCGCGGGATCCCGTTCAAGTGCGGCGGCCTTCAGGTCCAGGTTGAGTCGGGGGACGACGGCGCGCTCCTCACGGCAGGCACCCCCAGGTCTTCGAGCTGCACCGGACCAGGACAGCCTCAGGCGCACGGTACGATGCCCCGGAGGACTCCAGCGGAACCTTCTTCTGGGACAAGGGAGACCTGGCTACCGTCGTGGTCCAGGGGGACACCTATCCGGAGTGCCGCCGGCTTCGCTGAGCACCGCTCAGGGTGACCTAGCCTAGCTCTTCCCCACGCTGCATCTTGAACCATCCCCAACAAAAGCTACCCCATGCCCGAGCTCGTCGGCCGGCTCCAGACTGCCCTGTCCGATCGTTACCGACTCGACCGGGAAGTCGGCGCCGGCGGCATGGCCACCGTCTACCTGGCTCATGACGTCCGACACGACCGGCGGGTGGCGCTCAAGGTCCTCCGGCCCGAGCTGGCTGCCGTGATCGGGGCCGAGCGCTTCCTGGCCGAGATCAAGCTCACCGCCAACCTGCAGCACCCGCACATCCTCCCGCTCTTCGACTCCGGTGAGGCGGACGGCTACCTGTACTACGTCATGCCGTTCGTCACCGGCGAGACGCTGCGCGACCGGATGAACCGCGAGCGGCAGCTCCCCGTCGCGGAGGCGATCAAGATCACCGTCGAGGTGGCGGCGGCGCTCGACTACGCCCACCGGCAGGGCGTGGTCCACCGCGACATCAAGCCCGAGAACATCCTGCTGCACGACGGGTCTGCCGTCGTGGCCGACTTCGGCATCGCGCTCGCCGCCAGCAAGGCGAGCGGCGCCCGGATGACCGAGACCGGGATGTCGCTGGGCACGCCGCACTACATGAGCCCCGAGCAGGCGATGGGCGAGCGGGAGATCACCGCCCGCTCCGACGTCTACGCCCTCGGCGCCGTGCTTTACGAGATGCTGACCGGCGAGCCGCCGTTCACCGGCAACACCGCGCAGGCGGTGGTGGCGCGGGTGCTGACCGAGAGCCCCCGCCCGCTCACGACTCAGCGACACACCATTCCCCACCACGTGGAAGCGGCGGTGCTCACCGCCCTCGAGAAGCTCCCGGCCGACCGGTTCACCACCGCTACCGAGTTCGCCGAGGCGCTGCAGGACAAGTCGTACGCCTCCACCGTGGCGCTGCCGGCCGCGGCGCGCCCGGCCGCACCGGGCCGCACGGCCGGTCGCCGAGCCGGCCTCCTGGTGCCTGCGCTCATCGCGGCGCTTGCCGTCGCGATCGGCGCGGCGCTCTGGGGCTGGGTCCGGGCACGGCCCGCTCCGCTGCTCACCCAGTTCAGCCTCGCGCTCCGGCGGAACCAGCTGCTGCAGGCGCCGCTGCCGACTGGCGGCGCTCGGATCGCACTCTCGCCCGACGGACGAGCGATGGTGTACAGCGGGCCCGCCGACGGCGGCAGCCGCCTCTGGGTTCGCTCCCTCGATCAGCTGGACGCCACCCCGATCGCGGGCACGGAGAACGCATCTAGCCCGTTCTTCTCCCCGGACGGGAAGCGGGTCGGATTCATCAAGGAGGGGACGCAGGTGCGGATCGCGTCGCTCGCGGGGGCGCCGACGGTGACCTTGACCGACAAGGCCAACACCACGTCCGGCGACTGGGGCGACGACGGCTACATCTACTTCGAGGTCGACTCGGGCGTCGCCCGGATGCGGGCCACCGGCGGCGAGATCGAGCCGGTGTACGTCATCAAGCCGGACAAGAAGGAGATCGCGACCGAGTGGGTCCACGTGCTCCCCGGGAGCACCGGGGTCCTCTTCCGCCTGCGTCA
Source organism: Gemmatimonadota bacterium (assembly GCA_046729675.1). Lineage (GTDB taxonomy): Bacteria > Gemmatimonadota > Gemmatimonadetes > Gemmatimonadales > GWC2-71-9 > CAVVWJ01. The sequence goes on from JBKPGZ010000020.1 coordinate 4,182, forward strand.
CGTCGGGCAGGGGCCGGGCGACTTCGAGATCATGGCCGCGCCCCTGCCTCGCGGGGAGGCCCACTCACTGGTCCGGGGTGTCTACGCCCTGTACTCGCCCACTGGACACGTTCTGGTCGTCACCGCCGACGGCAAGCTGATCGCCATCCCCTTCGACCCGAAGAAGCTGGAGCTCACCGGCTCGCCGATCGCCCTGATCGAAGGGGTCGGGGTGCGGAACGGCGGCTTCAACGTCGACCTGACGCTCGCCGGTAACGGCAGCCTGGCCTACAC
>JBKPGZ010000021.1:0-35239 GCA_046729675.1 Gemmatimonadota bacterium
CAACCTCAAGACCACGGTGCTGGTGTCCCAGGCCGCGGTGGAGCCCCTGAGCCGCACCCGAGGCTGCATCGTCAACTTCGCCAGCATTGCGTTCTTCGAGCCGCAGAAGCCGATGGCGTTGTACAGCGCCGCCAAGTACGGTGTCGCGGGGTTCACCCGCAGTCTCGCGCTCGAGCTCGCCGACCGGCATATCCGGGTGAACGCGGTGGCGCCGGCGGCGGTCCGCACCACCGACAACGTCGCCGCGATGGGGGAGGGCGCCGCCTACGTCGAGCTGGACGACATCACGGGTGGCGTCCTCCTGTTGGCCTCGCCGGAATCGGCCGCAGTGACAGGACACATCCTCCCGATCGCGCCGGCGGCCTCCGGCAAGGCCTGATGGAGCTGCGCGCCCGGGTCGCGCTCGTCACCGGCGGCGGCCGCCGGCTGGGGCGGGAGCTGGCCCGGGCGCTCGCCGGGCGGGGCATGACGCTGGCCATCCACCACCACGCGTCCTCCCGGGGGGCTGAGTCACTCCGCGCGGAGATCGCCGCGGCGGGAGGCCGCGCCGAGTGCTTCGCCGCCGATCTCACCGACGCCCTCGCGGCGCGCGCCCTGCCCCAACGGGTGGTGGAGACGTTCGGCGGGCTCGATGTGCTGGTGAACTCCGCCGCCGTGATGCATCGCCTCGACTTCGAGCGGACCACCCCCGAGCAGTACGACGCCACCCTCGATCTCAATCTCCGCTCGGTGTTCTTCTGTACCCAGGGCGCGGCGTCGGCGCTGCGAGCCGCGCGAGGGAAGGTGGTGAACCTCGCGGACCTCGCGGGACTGCAGCCATGGCCGGGCTTCGCGGCGCACTCGATCAGCAAGGCCGGCGTCGTCATGCTGACGAAGGTGCTGGCCCGCTCGCTCGCACCGGAGGTCACGGTCAACGCGATCGCCCCCGGCGCGGTGCTGGTGCCCGAGGACTACGACGAGGAGGAGCGGCGGCGGCTCGCGCGCGCGACGCCGCTCGGCCGGCTTGGCAGTCCCCAGGACGTGGTGGGGGCGATGCTCTACCTGCTCGAGGCCGGCGACTTCGTCACCGGCGAGGTGCTGAGCGTGGATGGCGGACGACTCCTCCGCTAGCGTCGAGCTGCGCGACGTCGCGATCGTCGGCGGAGGCTGCTACGGCACCTTCTACGCCGGCCAGCTGATCCGTGCCGCGGAGCGGGGCAAGGCACGCTATCGCCGCCTGCTGGTGGTGGACCAGAACGCGGGGTGCCGGTTCGCGACGGAGATAGGCCCCGGTTCGGATCGCGAGCTGGTGGTGGCGGACTGGGGCGCGTTCTTCGACCGGTGGCTGGACCAGGGCGGCGCCGGGGGTGGCGACGCCATCGTGCCTTCGCCCCTGATGCCGCACCTCATGTACGAGTGGCTGGTCCGTCGCGCCCGCGGCCGCTGGCCCGGGCGACTGGTCGAGACGCGTCCGCTCACCGCCCCGGTCGGCACTCCCTACGATGCCGTCGCCCCGGATGGCACCCGGTACGTCTCCTTCGCCGACTGGCTCTGCCCCACCCATTGCATCGAGCCCGCCATCTGCCCGGTGATCCGAGCGCCGCGCACCTGGGAGATGGGCGACGCGATGTCGGCGCTGGTCGACCGGTTGCGGACCACCGCGCCGACGGCGGGTCCGGCACTCTTCGTCTGCCGTCACCGGGTGTTCGGGGTGGGAATGTTCGACGCGGCGGAGGTGCTGGCGGGCGATCGGTTGGTCGCGGAGGCGGGCTCGAGCTCGGGCGAAGTGAACGTCCTGGTCGGGACCGTGTCAGGGTGCCACGGGGCCGCCAGCCTGCTCCACCTGGGCGCCCCGCCCACCCCGGTCCGACCCCGCTGAACGGCCGGGAACCCCGGTGTGTTCTATATTTGGACGATTGAACCGGGGACGACTGATGTCCGAGACCAGACAGTACGATGTGGTGATCATCGGGGCCGGCCCGGCCGGACTCGCGGCCGCGCTGTATGCCGGCCGGTCCTTGCTGCGGACCGCCGTGCTGGAGCGTGGCGTCCCCGGCGGCGAACTGCTCAACACGGAGTACCTCGACGACGTCCCCGGCTTCCCCAAGGTCCTGGGCCGGGACCTCGCGAAGAAGTACTACGATCACGCGCAGGAGTTCGGCGCCGAGTTCAAGCTCGGGACCGCGGTGCAGCACGTGAAGAAGCGGGCGAGCGACGGGATGTTCGAGACCAGGACTTACGAGGACGAGGTCTACGAGTCCCCCGCCGTCATCGTCACCGCCGGCGGCACACCGCTGAAGCTGGGCATTCCGGGCGAGCTGGAGTACGCCGGCAGGGGCGTCTCCTACTGCGCCGTGTGTGACGGCGCGTTCTTCAAGGGCCAGCACGTCGTGGTGGTGGGCGGAGGCGACGCCGCGTGCGAGGAGGCCGAGTATCTCACCCGCCACGCCGCCAAGGTGACGCTGATCCACCGGCGCGACAAGTTCCGCGCGGCACCGGTCATCCAGAAGCGCGTGCTGGAGAATCCGAAGATCCAGGTGGTGCTGAACACGGTCGCGGAGGAGGTACACGGGAATCCGCTGCAGGGCATGACGGGGGTGCGCGTGCGCGACGTCGTGACCGGCGAGACGTACGTCATCGAGGCCCAGGGCCTGTTCGTCTTCATCGGGTTCAAGCCCAACACCGGCGTCATCGCCGATCACTACGAGCACGACGCGGCTGGCTATGTGATCACCGACCTGGCGATGCACTCGTCCATCCCCGGCCTCTTCGTCGCGGGCGACATGCGGGCGCAGCTCACCCGCCAGGTGACCACCGCCCAAGGCGACGCGACGACGGCCGCGATCGCGGTGTACCGGTACCTGGCGGCGCTCCGGAGCGGGCACCCTGATCCGGTCCGGGCGATCCTGGGCGACATCGGGATACCGCGTCCTCGGGCGCCCGAGGGTGAGGCGGCTCGGGGAGGCGCCGAGCTGTACGGTCAGGCCACCGACGCGCCGGTTCTGGCCGACCGCTGAGGGAGCGGATGTCCGATCTCGAGGTGGTGTCGCTCCCCAACGGGCAGTTCTCCGAGAACTGCTATCTCGTCGCCGACCGCCGCACCCGTGAGGCGGTCATCATCGACCCGGGCGAAGAGCCCGCGATGTTCCTGGCCGAGCTCGATACTCGCGCCTGGACCCTGCGGGCCATCTGGCTGACCCACGCCCACGTGGACCACATCCTCGGCGTCGGCGCGGTGAAGGGCGCCACCGGGGTACCGATCCATCTCCATCCGCTGGACCGCACGATTTACGACGCGCTTCCCCAGTTCGCCACCTGGCTCGGCCGCGAGGTGGCGCCGGCGCCTCCGCCCGACGTGGAGCTCGCCGCCGGGGACCGGCTTCGCGTGGGTGAGCTGGAGTTCGAGGTCCGTTTCACGCCGGGCCATTCGCCGGGCAGCGTCAGCTTCGTGGGGCACGGGATGGTGTTCGGCGGCGACGTGCTGTTCAACGGGTCGGTCGGCCGCACCGACCTGCCGGGCGGCGACTTCGCCACGCTGATGTCGTCCATCCATTCCCAGTTCCTCTCGCTGCCCGATTCGACGGTCGTGCACAGCGGCCACGGTCCGGATACCACCATCGGCGTCGAGCGGCTGACGAATCCGTTCATCACCGGGAGCGTCCGGGCGTGAGCGAGAACGTTCTGTCATCCCGAGCGAACGCGAGGGATCTTGCCCGCCCTGCAGGGAATCCACCGGCAAGATCCCTCGCGTTCGCTCGGGATGACAGGTCCACCTGCCAGCGCTGTGGCTTTGCCATCGCCTCCCGCCCGTCCGGCTGCAAGAACCCCTGTCCCAACTGTGGGACCGTCTATCCCCTGGGGGACTGCTCTGACTGAGCGAGCGGCGACCGCGATTCTCGATCTCGAGCCGGTCGCCGGCGTCACCCCGGTCGCGCTCGACATCTCCCGGATCGAGCTGCCGCCGCGCCTGAGGCCCACCGCGTCGGTCGGGGTGCTCGACATCACCGAGTTCTTCGGCGACACCACCGGCGGGGTGCGCACCTATCTCCTGGAGAAGGCCAAGTACGTCCAGCGCCGCCCCGGGCTGCGGCAGGTGCTGGTCGTTCCCGGGGCGGAGGACGAGATCCTGGAGGCGAGCGGGGTCCGCTGCTATCGGCTCCACGGCCCCCACATCCCGACCCAGAAGCCGTACCGGTTCATGCTGGCGACGCGCTCGACCACCAGGATCGTGGCCCACGAGCGGCCGGACCTGATCGAGGTCGGCAGCGCCTGGTGCGCGCCGTGGCTGGTGCATCTCGCCACCCGAGGGCTGCGGGTGCCCGCCGTCTGGTTCTACCACAGCAATTTCCCTCGCATCATCGCGCCGCGGCCCCACGCCGCGGGCTGGCCACGCCTCACCGCCAGCGCGCTGGCATGGCGCTACGTCCGCCGCCTGGGTGGGCTGGTGCAGGCGACGATCGCCCCCACGCAAGCCGTCGTGCGCGAGCTGGAGAGCGCCGGGGTGGCCAATGTGGTCCACGTCCCGCTTGGGGTAGACCTCGACCGGTTCACTCCCACCCGCCGAGCTCGGGCCGAGGAGACCCGGCGGCGGTTCGGACTCCCCGAGGGGCCGCTCGCGATCTATGTGGGGCGGATGGCGGCGGAGAAGGACATCGACGTTCTGCTCGAGGGCTGGCTCGAGGTCGAGCGCCGCACCGGTGCCCGCCTCGTGCTGGTGGGCGCGGGGCCGGCGCTCCGCTGGCTGCGGCGAACCAGGGGCGGGAGGCGCGCCACGTGGCTCCCGTACCAGCGCGACCGGGACCTGCTCGCCGATCTCTACGGCGCGGTGGACCTGTACGTCGCTCCCGGCTCGGCGGAGACTTTCGGCCTCTCCGCGATGGAGGGGATGGCCAGCGGGCTGCCGTTGCTCTCGGTGGATCGCGGAGGTGTGGCCGAGGCCGTCAACCTGTCGGGTGCCGGGAGCCTGTACACCTCGGGCGATCCATCACACCTCGCCTCGTGCGCCATCGATCTGTTCGATCGCGACCTCTCCGCGCTCGGCCGCCGGGGCCGGCGCTACGCGGAGGAACACCACGGGTGGGACGCGGTGCTCGAGCGGCTGTTCGACGTCTACCGGCGGGTGCTGGGTATCACCCTGAACGCAGTGAAGGGGGCATAGCCTCGGTCATGCCCCCTTCGCTTCGCTCAGGGTGACAAGGTGTCCCTCCTCGACGCCACCCTCCTCTGCATCGCCCTCGTCCTCCTCGATCTCCTGGTCCGCGCATGGCGCATCCAGTGGATCGTACGGGGGCTCGGCCATCCGATCGGATTCCGCGATTCGTTGGTGCTGAACGCCTACGGCGACGCGGCCTGCGCCCTGACGCCGCTGCGGATCGGCGGTGAGCCTGCCCGGCTTGCGGGGATGCTCCAGAGCCGGGTGCCCGCCACCGCCGCGTTCGTCGCCATCAGTCTCGAGGTGCTGGCCGCCTGGCCGGTGATAATCGTGGCGTCGGGCTGGATGGCATGGCACTTCGCGCCGGCCTGGTGGGCCACGGCGGGCCGCCGCCTGACGGCGGCCGCCGCCGCGGCGTGGCCGTGGGTGCTGCTGGTGACCCTCGTGAGCGTGGCCGTCTGGTGGTACGCGCGTCGGGTCGTGTCGCCCGCGGTGCGCCACGTCCGGAGACCGATACGCCGGGCGCTGGTCTACTGGCGGCGCATGCCGATGTGGCCGCTGGTCGCGAGCCTGCCGCTCAGTTTTCTCAACCTTGCGACGCGGACGGCGATCCTTCCGGTGCTCGCACTGACGCTGCCCTCACCGCCCGAGATCGGGCCTATGCTGCTGGGATCCTTCGCCCTGCTCTACAGCCAGCTGATCCTGCCCACGCCATCCGGAGCGGGGGCGGTGGAGCTCGGATTCCTCGGCGGCGCCGCCGGTGACCTCGGCTCCCGGGCAGGCTGGCTCCTGCTGGCCTGGCGCTTCTACACCAACGGGGTCGGGGTGCTGCTTGGCGTCGGGCTCGCGGCGCACACCTACGGCTGGCCCGCTCTCCGTCGCCTAGCGCGGCGGTGGAGCGATCCCGACTAGCAGGATGGTTCGCTCCAGGGCCGTCTCCACACCGTGGGGCACGTCGGCGGGGGCCCAGACGATCTCGCCGGGCCCGACCTCCCGCGTCTCCTCCCCGACCGTCAGCCTGGCCCGCCCCGAGCAGACGTAGTAGAACTTGTCCGCGCCCGCGTGGGCGTGGACCCTCTGCGTCTGCCCCGGCTCGAAGCAGTTGAGTCCCACGAACAGCCGCTCGCCGGCCCAGAGGTCTGCCTTGGCGGCCTTCTCCGGGTTGAAGGTGGCGCTGCGCTCGACCTGCCTGAAGTAGTCGCTCATCGGTGTTAGAATAAGCGCCATGACCGACACCCGCATCGAGCGCGACCCTCTGGGCGAGAAGGCGGTCCCCGCCTCCGCCCTCTACGGCATTCAAACTCTCCGGGCGGCGGAGAACTTCCCGATCTCGGAGCTCCGGCCGCTTCCCGCCTTCGTGGACGCCGTGGTCTGGATCAAGCGCTCCGCCGCGCTGACCCATCGCGAGACCGGCCGGCTCGAGCCGCGCCTGGCCGATGCGATCGTCCGCGCCGCCGACGAGGTGTTGACCGGCCAGCACCGCGACCAGTTCATCGTGGACGTGTATCAGGCCGGCGCTGGCACCAGCCACAACATGAACGTCAATGAGGTGCTCGCCAACCGGGCCAACGAGATCCTGGGCTCGCCCCGTGGGTCGTACACGCCGGTGCATCCGAACGATCACGTCAACATGGCGCAGAGCACCAACGACGTGATCCCGACCGCGATGCGTCTCGCCACGCTGGCGACGCTGCCGGCCACGCTGCTCGCCCTGGAGCAGCTGGCCCACTCACTCATCGCCAAGGGCGTGGCGTTCGACGGCATCGTGAAGTCGGGTCGCACCCATCTCCAGGACGCCACCCCCATCCGGCTGGGGCAGGAGTTCACCGCCTACGGCCGCACGGTGCAGCGGCACCGGGACAAGCTGGTGCAGGCGGCGGACTGGCTCAGGGAGATGAACATCGGCGGAACGGCGGTGGGCACCGGCATCAACGCCGAGCCGGAGTATCCCACGCTGATGGTGAAGTACCTCCAGCAGGTGAGCGCCCTCGAGCTCCGGGAGGGACAGGACCGGGTGCAGCTGATGCAGTCGATGGGCGACATCGCCTCCTTCAGCGGCGCGCTCCGGGCCTACGTGCTCGACCTCAACAAGATCGCGAACGACATCCGGCTTCTCGCCTCCGGTCCCCGCACCGGCCTGGCGGAGATCGTATTGCCCGCGGTCCAGCCCGGCTCCAGCATCATGCCCGGCAAGGTGAACCCATCCATCGCCGAGATGGTGAACCAGGTCTGCTTCCAGGCGCTCGGCCTCGACCAGACGGTGGCGATGGCGGCGGAGGCGGGACAGCTCGAGCTGAACGTCATGATGCCGGTCATCACCCACAACATCGTCTTCGCGCTGACCATCGTCGGGAACGCCAGCCGGGTGCTCGCCGAGCGCTGTGTGGACGGGATCGAGGCGGATGCGACGCAGTGCGCCTACTGGCTGGAGCGGAGTCCCGCGCTGGTGACGGCACTGGCGCCGAGGATCGGCTATGCGGAGGCGGCGAAGCTGGCCAAGGAGGCGGTGGCGAGCGGACTCACCGTGAAGCAGTTGCTGGAGAAGAAGAAGCTGTTGCCGCCGGAGGAGCTGGAAGAGGTGCTCGATCTCCGGGCGATGACGGAGATCGGGGTGCCGGGAGGGAAGGGGATTCCGGCGGGATGACAGGTGTGGGCTGATCCGTGGCCCGTCGGCCCGGTTGCTGATCCTGCCGCCGCTCGACCTCTCCCCCCTCGCGCCGCTCGACCCGGTCCGTTTGCAGCTCCACCACCCGGAACGGCGGCTGATCCGGAAAGCTCCGGTGCAGCAGCGCGAGCGACACGTTGTAGACCTTCACCCCGCCCACCGTCTTCCCCTCGAGCGTCCCGTGGTGCGCGTGCCCGTGGAACACGGCGTCCACCGGGTAGCGAATCAGCGGCTCCTCCAGCCGGCTCGAGCCGAGGTAGGGATAGATCTCCTTCGGCTCGCCCTCGACAGTGCCCGCGATCGGCGAGTAGTGCAGCAGCACCACGCGCCGCTCGGTCCGCAACTTGCTGAGTGAGGTCTCCAGTTTCAGTGCCTCCTCCACGGCCTCACGGACGAACAGCTTGATGATTTCCTCGCCCCATGGCCCCAGGGCGCGGCGGCCGAACCCCCCGGCGAACCCCTTCACACCGGCGAACCCGACCCCGTGGATCTCGACTGCGTCGCCGCCGTCGAGCACCTGAACGCCCGCCTCGCCCAGAATCCGCCTCAGCTCCGGAACCTTGGCGGACTCGTAGTCATGGTTGCCGAGCACGGCCACGATCGGCACCCCCACGCTCGCGAGCGCGCGGGCGAGCTGCCGGCCCTCCTCCGGCTCGCCTCGATCGGTGAGGTCCCCGCAGAGAGCGAGCACGTCCGCCAGCTCCGCAACCTGGGCGAAGAGGGTCTGTACCGGGGGGCCGTATTCCAGCCGGCCCAGATGGATATCGCCGACCGCGGCGATCCGCACCACGCCAGGAGTCTTGACCATAGGTGCCCCAATCAACCACCCGCCCGGCCGGGCCAGCGGTGATCCCGGGCACAACTCCGTATCGCGGCCTTCCCTATGATGAGGGTCCCCTCTAGGGAGAGCCGGATGGGGCTGTCGCCCACCCATAGCATGGTCGAGACCCCGTCCCGCGAGTTCTTTCGCGAGGCGATGGACCTCCTCTCGCGCACCCACATCCCATTCCTGGTCGGCGGGACATTCGCCTTCGTCCACCAGGCCGGCATCGACCGCTCCACCAAGGATCTCGACATCTTTGTCCGGCCCGCCGACGTGCAGCGGCTCCTCCGCGCTTCCGCCGATGCGGGCTACGAGGCGGACCTGGTCTACTCCCACTGGCTGGCGAAGATCCGTTCCCCCTCGGGATTCGTGGACGTGATCTTCAGCTCGGGGAACGGCGTCGCCGTGGTGGACGACCAGTGGTTCGAACACGCCACCGAGCGCGAGGTCCTCGGCGTCAAGGGGCTGGTGGCCCCGCCGGAGGAGAGCATCTGGTCCAAGGCCTTCGTGATGGAGCGCGACCGCTTCGACGGCGCCGACGTCGCCCACATCCTCCTGTCCGTGGGCGACCAGCTCGACTGGCGCCGCCTGATCGTGCGCTTCGGACCGCATTGGCGGGTGCTGCTCGCCCACCTGGTGCTGTTCGGGTTCATCTATCCGAGCGAGCGCTCCAAGGTGCCGGCCGAGGTGATCGAGGAGCTGACGAAGCGGCTCGCGACGGAGACCCGCTCCCCGGATGCCCAGGACCCGGTCTGCTACGGCACCCTGCTCTCCTGGTCCCAGTACCTCGGCGACGTGCTCGGCGGTTCGTTCCGCGACGCCAGGATCCGCCCCTACGGCAACCTCACCCCCGAGGAGGTGGCCCGCTGGACGTCGGCTGAGAAGAAGTAGATATTCCAGCCACGATGCGGGTTACGACCTGGACCGAGTACAGCCTCATCATCTCCCTCCACCTCGCCAAGCGGAGGCGTACGGGCACCGGCCCGGTCGCGGCCCGCGAGCTGGCGGACGCAGAGAAGCTCCCCGCCGATTACGTGGAGCAGATTCTGCTGCGGCTCCGCCGGGCCGGTCTCGTCGAGAGCGTTCGCGGGGCCAAGGGCGGCTACCTCCTCGCCCGGCACCCCTCGGCCATCTCCGTTCGCGACGTCATGACCGCGTCCGAGCACCAGACCTTCGAGGTCAACTGCGCCAGCCACCCGGTGGACGCCGAGCGATGTAGCCCGGTCTCCACCTGTAGCATCAGGCCGGTGTGGCATGCTCTCCAGCAGCGGGTGGACGAACTGTTGGCCGGCATCTCCCTGGCGGACCTGATGAAAGAGGAGGCACAGGTTCAGGAGCTGGTCGGGATCTCATCGGCGAGTTAGCCGCGCGCGAGTCCGCGTGTGCTGGAGCCCGACCGGCCGGTCGGGTTTTTCATTTTGGAGGTCGCGATGACCGCGGTTCGAGAGCCGTCCGTGTCGCAGGAGCCCGCGCTGTGGAGCCTGGTGGGGAACACGCCCCTCCTGCCGGTGCGGTTTCCGGGCGAGGGCCCCGGCCGCCTCTGGCTCAAGGCCGAGTGGCTCAACCCTGGCGGCAGCGTCAAGGATCGGGCGGCGAGGGCCATCCTCCGGGAGGGCCTCGCCCGAGGGGAGCTGCCCGGGAAGCGGCTGCTGGACGCCTCCAGCGGGAACACCGGCATCGCCTACGCCATGCTCGGCGCCGCGGCGGGTGTGAAGGTGACGATCTGTCTGCCCGGCAACGCCAGCCCCGAGCGCTGGTCACTGCTCCGGATCTATGGCGCCGAGGTGGTGGTGACGGACCGGCTGGACGGCACGGAGGGCGCGGCGCGCAAGGCGCGCGAGCTGGCCGAGTCGATGCCCGAGACGTACTTCTATGCCGACCAGTACAGCAACACCGCCAATCCCAAGGCGCACCGGGAGACGACCGGTCCGGAGATCTGGGCCCAGACCGGCGGTCGCCTGACCCATTTCGTCGCCGCGATGGGAACGACGGGAACCATGATGGGGACCGGCCGCTTCTTGAAAGAGAAGAACTCGGGGATCACGCTGGTCGGGGTCCAGCCGGATTCGCCGTTCCACGGCCTGGAGGGCCTGAAGCACCTGGCGACGACGCCCAACCCTCCCGCCCTCTACGATCCGGCGGTGCCCGACCGGGTGGCCGAGATTCCGACGGAGGCGGCGGATCGCACGGCACGATGGCTGGCCCGCGAATCGGGCATTCTGATCGGGTGGTCGGCGGGCGCGGCGGTCGCCGCGGCTCTCGACGTGCTCAAGGCGGAGCCGGATGCACAGGTGGTCGTGATCGGCTGTGATACCGGCACGCGCTACATCAGCGAGCCGCATCGGTGGACCGGCCGGTGACTCTCCGAATCTCCGAGGGCCTGCTGGAGGAGATCCGCCGCTACGGCGAGGGGGCGTATCCCGCGGAGTGCTGCGGCGCGCTGGCGGGCAGAGTGCAAGGGAGCGGCGACAAGGAGGTCGTGCGGCTGGCACCCGCCGTGAACCGTCGCACCGACGATCCGCACCGCTACCTGATCGAGCCGGACGATCTCCGGCGGCTGGAGGCCGAGTTGCGGGCCGAGGGGCTCGAGATCGTCGGCTACTATCATTCGCATCCGGACCACCCCGCGGTCCCGTCGGGCTTCGATACCGAGCACGCCTGGCCGTGGTACAGCTATCTGATCGTGCGGGTGGAGGGCGGACGCGGTCGCGAGGCGGCCAGCTGGACCCTGGACGACGAGCAACCGCTCATGCGGTCCGAGTCACTCGAAGTGCTCAGCGAGGTGTGAACATGTCCGTGACTGTGAGCATCCCCACTCCCCTCCGCAGCTTCACCGGGGGGCGCGAAGCCGTCGAGCTCACCGGCTCCACCGTGGGTGAGGTCATCGACGGTCTGCTGGCGACGCACGGCGGCCTCAAGCGCCACCTGGTGCAGGAGGACGGCCGGCTCAGGAACTTCGTCAACCTGTACCTCAACGACACCGACATCCGTCAGCTCGATTCCACCGACACGCCGGTGCGCGAGGGCGACGTGCTCACCATCGTGCCGAGCATCGCGGGCGGCCGGCCGGCGGTGGAGACGAAGGAGGAGCTGCCCAAGCTCTCGCACGCGGAGGTGCTGCGGTACTCGCGTCACCTGCTGCTGCCGGAAGTAGGAGTGGAGGGGCAGCGGAAGCTCAAGGCGGCCCGGGTGCTGACGATCGGCGCCGGCGGCCTCGGCTCCCCGCTCTCGCTCTACCTCGCGGCGGCGGGCGTCGGAACCATCGGCATCGTCGATTTCGACGTAGTGGACCTCACCAACCTCCAGCGTCAGATCGTCCACGGCACTTCGACGCTGGGACAGCCGAAGCTCGAGTCGGCCAAGGCGAGGCTCAACGATCTCAACCCCAACCTGAACGTCGAGAGCCACGAGGCTCGCCTCACCGCCGAGAACGCGCTCGACATCATCCGCGAGTACGACATCGTCGTTGACGGGACCGACAACTTCCCGACCCGCTACCTCGTGAATGACGCCTGCGTGCTGCTGGGGAAGCCCAACGTCTACGGCAGCATCTTCCGGTTCGAGGGCCAGGCCTCGGTGTTCTACGCCAAGGAAGGGCCCTGCTACCGCTGTCTCTACTCCGAGCCGCCACCTCCGGGACTGGTCCCGAGCTGTGCCGAGGGCGGGGTGCTGGGCGTGCTGCCGGGCATCATCGGCAGCATTCAGGCGCTGGAGACGATCAAGCTGATCATCGGGGCGGGGAACTCGCTCATCGGAAGGCTGGTGCTGTTCGACGCGCTCAAGCTCCGCTTCCGCGAGCTCAAGCTGCGCAAAGACCCGAGCTGCCCGATATGCGGCGACCACCCCACCATTCATGAGCTGATCGACTACGAGGCCTTCTGCGGCATCGGCGCCGCCCCGGCCTACCAGGGGCCCGAGGTCGTGGCGGAACAGCTCAAGCAGGAGCGGGACGAGAAGGGCGACGAGCTGGTCCTGATCGACGTGCGCGAGCCCCACGAATGGGAGATCGCCCACATCGAGGGCGCCCGACTGATTCCATTGGGCCAGCTCCCCGACCGCATCGGCGAGCTCGACGGCCACGCGGAGATCGTCACCTACTGCCACAAGGGCGTGCGCTCGATGAAGGCCCTGGAGATCCTGCGGGGCGCGGGCTTCGGGAAAGTGCGGAGCCTGGCGGGTGGGGTGGACGCGTGGGCGAGTCGGATCGAGCCGGGGATGGCACGGTACTAGGCGGTCGGGCGGTCGGCCGGTCCGGCGGTCGGGTGAGCCCCAGAAGCGACGACCCTCCGATGTCCTTGGACACCGGAGGGTCTCCTGTTCTCGGAACACCTGACCGCCCGACCGCCTGCCGCCATGCCGAAGGCGGGACTCGAACCCGCACGGGCTTGCGCCCACTGCGCCCTGAACGCAGCGCGTCTACCAGTTCCACCACTTCGGCGAAGTGGCGCAAGCTAGTGCCGCGACAGAGGCCGGTCAACCCACGCCGTTGACCGGTCCGAAGTGGTGGCCTATCCTTTGCTTAGGATCCCCACGTGAGCCGCGATTCATCCCCCCAGGCCGAGCGCCGTAAGTCGGTCGCCAGGAACCCCAAGGCGACCCACGACTACCACATCCTGGAGACGTGGGAGTCCGGTATCGTCCTCACCGGGACCGAGGTGAAGTCACTCCGAAACGGCAAGGCGTCCATCAAGGAGGCCTATGCCCGCGTCCGGAACGGAGAGGTCTTCCTCGAAGGGATGAACATCACGCCCTACGAGCAGGGCAACCGCTACAATCACGATCCGGTCCGCACCCGGAAGCTTCTCCTTCACCGCCGCGAGATCGAGAAGCTGATCGGCGGGGTGGAGCAGAAGGGGCTGACCCTGATCCCGCTCGAGCTCTACTTCAAGGATGGGCGGGCGAAGGTCGCGCTCGCCCTCGGTCGGGGCAAGAAGCTCCACGACAAGCGCGAGACGCTCAAGCGCCGGGCGTCGGAGCGCGAGGCGGCGCGGGACGTGTCGCGGGGACTCTCTCGCGCCGCGAAGGACGGCTGATGCTCGCGGCGCTCGTCCTCACGATCGCGGCCGCAGCCGCGCCCGGCCAGATCACGATCGCCGGGGCGCGGGGGGTGGCAACCGTCGCAGTCCGTACCGATCCCGTCGGCGCCCCGGTCATCTCGGCACCGCAGCTCGCCGCCGCGCTGGGAGGAGCGGTCCGGATGCAGGACGACTGGGTCGAGGTGGTCGTGGCCCGCCAGGCGTTCCGCTTCCTGGTCGGCGCTCCGCTCTTCCAGTTCAGCAGCCAGCTCCATCCGCTCGCCAACGGCGTCTGGCTGTCGCGCGATACGGTCTATGTGCCCTTTCAGTTCGTCGCCGAGGTCATTCCCTACTATCTCGGTGAGCGCTACCGCTACGACGCGCGCGCCGCACGGCTGGAGGATATCGTCGCCAAGCCCTCGGCGGCGAAGGCGGCCAAGCCCGCGGACCGTCTGCCCAACGGCCTGCGTCCCGGTCACGTGGTGACCATCGACCCCGGTCACGGGGGCGTGGACCCCGGCAACCCCGGGGTCTACTTTCCCCGCGGCGTCCGGGAGAAGGACGTGGTGCTGCAGATCGGCGTGCTGCTTCGCGAAGAGTTGCAGAAGCGGGGCGTGGGCGTCCGGATGACGCGCACTACCGACACGTTGATCGCGCTGGGAGACCGCGGGCCGTTCTGCACCGCGGCCTGCGATCTGTTTGTGAGCCTGCACGTGAACTCGCTCGCCCGCCGGCGCGGCTACACCGAAGTCCGAGGCTACGAGACGTACTTCCTGGCCGAAGCCCGGACCGAGGACGCGGCCCGCGTGGCGCAGATGGAGAACGACGCCGTCCGCTTCGAGACCGGCGAGTCCGACGGCCCCAGGACCGAGGGGCTCGACTTCATCCTCAAGGATCTGCAGCTGAATGAGCATCTCCGTGAGTCGGCCCGCGCCGCCGAGCTGGTACAGAAGAAGCTGGGCACCGCGCACACCGGGTTGGATCGCGGCGTGAAGCAGGCGGGATTCAAGGTGCTCACCACGGCCCGGCGTCCCGCCATCCTCGTCGAGCTGGGCTACAGCACCAATCCGCAGGACGGACGCCTGCTCACCTTGCGCAAGAGCCAGCGGGCCATGGCCGTCGCCATCGCCGACGCCATCGTGAACTACCTGCGGGACTACGAGCGCAAGACCGCTGGGATCGAGGCCGGAGGTGCCCAGTGAGGGTGTCGCGAGTCCTGGCCGGGCTGGCGGTGGCCGTCGTCCTCGGCGGCTGCGTGTACTACAACGGTATGTACAACACCAAGCGCCTCGCCAACTCCGCGCGAAAGGCGGAGCGCGACGGGCGGGCCTTCGAGGCCACCAATCTCTGGGGCCAGGTGGTCGTCCGGGCGGAGACGCTGGTCGCACGGCATCCCGACAGCAAGTACGTGGACGAGGCGCTGGTGCTGAAGGGTCTCGCGCTGTCGCGGCTCCGCCAATGCCAGGTGGCCGTCGCGCCGCTGGGCCACGTGTCGTTGCTGCCGGAGGATGCGGAGGTCGCCACCGAGGCGTCGCTCGCCCTGGGTCGCTGCCAGCTCGAGCTGGGTGATCCGGCATTGGCCGAGATCATGTTCGCCCGGGTGGCGGAGAGCGACGATTCGGTGCTCCGTCATGAGGCGAGGCTGCTGAGAGGCCGCGCGCTCCGGTTGAGCGGACGGCCAGGGGAGGCGATCGCCTCGCTCCACGGGGTCGCCGATCCGCGGGCCGGCACCGAGCGGCTGCTCGCCTTGGCGGCGGTGCACCGCCGCGACGACGCGCTCGCGCTGGCTGACTCGCTGCTCGCCGCGCGCGACACGAGCGTCAAATGGGACACGATGGCCGTGGCGCTCGGCCGCGATGATCCCTCGATCGCCTCGGGGCTCGTGGACCGGCTGGTCGCCCAGCCGGAGATGAACCCCCAAATCCGTGCTATGATGCTCCTGGACGACGGGCTGCGCCTGGAGGGCGTGGACTCCGCCCGCTCCCTGGCAAGGCTTCGACAGGCTGCCGCGCAGGAGGGGGCCGGTGACTTCCCCGAGCGCGCGCGCTATGCGCTCACCCGCCAGCATCTCACGCGCACCGCGTCGGTGGCTGAGCTTCGAACGGTGGTCGCCGAGCTCCAGCAACGCGCCAGCGCGCGCAGCGGGATGGCGCCCGAGGCCGCTCAACTTCGCGATCAGGTGACGCGAGTGCTGGTCGCTGTGGACTCCGCCGAGCAGGGCGCTCCCCAGGGCGACCTCCGCCTGTTCCTGGCCGCGGAGGCCGCGCGGGATTCCCTGGGAGCTCCCCGGCTGGCCGCCTCACTGTTCCGGACCCTCGTCGAGACGATGCCCGACTCCCCCTATGCCCCCAAGGCGCTCTTGGCGGGCAAGTCGCTCGACCCGGTGTGGGGCGAGTCCGTGGCCCCCCTGCTCGAGGAGCGCTACGCCTTCAGCCCGTACGTCGCGATGCTCCGGGGCGAAGAGCCGTACGGCTACCAGGAGCTGGAGGACTCGCTCCAGGGGTTTGCCCGCACCCTCGCCCCTGCCGCGTTGCCCGGCGCGCGCGGCCGCGCCGACTCAGTACCCACCAGACCGGGTCAAGCCCCACCCCGCCGGGGCGGACTCATCCCGTGACGGTGGAGACCGGTCTCCCGCGAACCGTCTTCGGCCGCCACTTCCAGAATCCCATTCTCCTCGCCTCGGGCACGGCCGGCTACGGGCGCGAGCTCGCCGGCGTGATGGACCTGGAGCGGCTCGGCGGCCTGGTCACCAAGGCGGTTTCGGTAGAGCCACGCGCCGGCAACCCGCCGCCGCGCGTGGCCGAGTTCCGCGGCGGGATGCTCAACTCGGTCGGACTGGCGAATCCGGGGTTGGCCGCGGTCCGGGAGCAGCTTCTGCCATGGCTCGCGGCCAACCTGCGCCGGGCGCAGGTGCTGGTGAACGTCATCGGCTTCACGGTGGAGGAGTACGGGCAGGTGGTCGCGGGACTGGATGGCGCGGCGGGCATGGCGGGCTTCGAGCTCAATCTCTCCTGTCCCAACACCTCGGCGGGCGGGATCGAGTTCGGCGCCAGCGCCGACTGCGTGCGGCGCATCGTGTCGCTCTGCCGGGCGCAGACGCGCCTGCCGCTCGTTGCCAAGCTCTCCCCGGTGCTCCCGGACATCGCCGGGATGGCGGTCGTCGCGCGAGACGCGGGGGCGGACGGGATCACCGTGGTGAATACGCTGCCGGGTCTGCTCCACGAGAACGGAGGTACGCCGAGGCTCGGCAACGGAAACGGTGGCGTGAGCGGACCCGCGCTGCTGCCGATCGGCGTCCTCGCCGTGGCTCGGGTGGTGGAGCGGACGGACGGGATGCCCGTCATCGGCTGCGGCGGGGTGCGGAGCGCCGAGGACGTCCGGCAGTACTTGAGGGTGGGCGCCTCCCTGGTCGCGATGGGGACGGCGGCGCTGGCCGACCCACGCCTGCCGGAGCGGATCGTGCGAGAGCTGGAGCGGACCGATGGCTGAGATCGTCCTCGCGCTGGACCTGCCCACGGCCGCCGAGGCGATGCGCCTGCTGGAGCGGATCCCGACGACGCCGTGGGTGAAGGTGGGATCCATTCTGATGACGCGCGAAGGGGCACCTCTGGTCCGCGCGCTGGTCGCGCGGGGTCACCGGGTGTTTCTCGACCTCAAGTGGCACGACATCCCGAATACCGTGGCGGGTGCGGTTCGCGCCGCGCGCGAGCTCGGCGTCACGATGGCGACGGTGCACACCCTCGGCGGCCGGACGATGATGGAGGCGGCGACCGAGGCCGCCGGCGGCGTGCTCGAGCTGGTCGGCGTCACCGTGCTCACCTCGCACGACGAGGTGTCGTACGCCCGCGCCGTGGGGCGCGATGACGTCGTGGTGGGCGACGAGGTGGCTCGGCTCGCGGACGAGGCGGTTGCCGCGGGACTGTCCGGGGTCGTGTGCTCGCCCGCGGAGGTCGAGACGGTGCGCCGGATCCTTCCCCATGGCGCGCGGATCGTGGTGCCCGGTATTCGCGCGGAGTCCGATGCTGCCGGCGATCAGGTCCGGATCGCTACCGCCGGCGCTGCGGCGGCCGCGGGAGCCACCCATCTCGTGGTGGGTCGGCCGATCCTCCAGGCCGCCGATCCCGCCGCGACACTGGCCAGGCTGGCCGGGGAGGCCGATTGCGTGCTCTCCTGATCTCCCTCTGGATGCTCCTCTGGCCCGCGCTGGGCGGTGCGCAACAGATGCAGTTGGAGGCAGCGGCGGAGAGCGCCCGGCAGGCGTGGTTCGAGCACGATGCGCGGGCCCTGGTGGCGGACGCGCCGCGACTCCTGGTTCAGCTCCCCGGGGCGGATCCGTCCATCGCCCTGGGCCCGGCGCAGGCGGCCGCGCTGCTCACGGATTACATGGTCCAGGGCGAGGAGGTGGAGACGGTGGTTCGCGCGGCGCGGGAGGTCGAGCCGGGGCGGGGGTACGTGGAGCTGCAGCGGAGCTATCGCATCGCCGGGACGCAGGACGTGCGCACCCAGAGCCTGCTGCTGGGATACCGCCTGCTCAGCACCGGATGGCGGCTGGTCGAGCTCAGGATCGTGGGGTGATGGTGCCGGAGATCGCCCGGCCCGGGCGGTGGCAGCCTAACCTCACCCACTCCCCGCACTTGCACCCCCTCCGGACCCTCCGTATATTGCCCTGCTAGCCCTTAACCGGCCCGGAGAAGCAGCGTGAAGGTTCGTTCCAGCGTCAAGCCGATCTGCGAGCACTGCAAAGTCGTCAAGCGTGCAGGCGTCACTCGCATCATCTGCAAGCGCAATCCCAAGCACAAGCAGCGGCAAGGCTGATCATGGCGCGTATCGCAGGCGTGGATCTCCCGCGCGAGAAGCGGGTCGAGATCGCGCTCACCTACATTTTCGGCATCGGCAGGCCCACCAGCAGCCGCATCCTCGGTGAGACCGGCGTCAACCCCGACACCCGGGTCCGCGATCTCTCGGACGCCGAGGTCGCCCGGCTCCGCCAGATGATCGAGCGCTCGGTCAAGGTGGAGGGTGCGCTCCGCACCGAAGTCGCCATGAACATCAAGCGGCTGATGGATATCGGCAGCTACCGCGGCATCCGCCACCGGCGGGGCCTGCCGGTCCGCGGCCAGCGCACCCACACCAACGCGCGCACCAAGAAGGGGCCGCGTCGGGCCATCGCCGGCAAGAAGAAAGTGACCAAGAAGTAAATGACCGCTCCTACGACTGCTCCCGCCGCCCCCACCGCGCCCGCCAAGGCGCCGGGCGCCAAGCGCGGCAAGAAGGTCGTCGAGTCCGAGGGCATTGCCCACATCTCGGCGACGTTCAACAACCTGCTCATCACCATCACCGACATGCGGGGCAACGCGCTCGCGTGGGGATCGGCGGGCAAGGCCGGGTTCAAGGGGTCCAAGAAGTCCACCCCGTTCGCCGCCACCGTCGCCGCCGAGAACTGCGGCCGCGAGGCGATGAACCTCGGGCTCCGCCGGGTGCACGTGCGGGTGCAGGGTCCGGGCAGCGGCCGCGAGTCCGCCATCCAGGCGCTCGCCTCGGTCGGGCTCCGCGTGGTGTCCATCCGCGACGTCACGCCGATCCCGCACAACGGCTGCCGCCCGCCCAAGAAGCGCCGGGTCTAGAGAACCCTTGACTGACGGTACCATGACCATTGATCTGACCGGGTTGGTGCGCCCGCATCTCGTCGAGATGACGAAGCGCGACGACAACCCCAACGCCGCCGAGTTCCGCCTCCAGCCGCTGGAGCGGGGCTTCGGCTACACCCTCGGCAATTCGCTCCGCCGGCTGCTCCTCTCCTCGCTGCGCGGCAGCGCGGTCTGGGGCTTCCGCCTCGACGGGGTGGTGCACGAGCACCAGACCGTCCAGGGCGTGCTGGAGGACGTCCACCAGATCGTGCAGCGGCTCAAGTCGCTTACCCTGGTGCTCTCGCCCGACGTGGACGACGCGGTCCTCCACATCCGGCGCGAAGGCGCGGGCCCGGTGTATGCCCGCGACATCCAGGAACACGGCTCCGTCACCATCAAGAACCCGGACCACCTCCTGTTCACGCTCCAGGACGACCGCGACGTCAGCATGGAGCTGTACGTGAACAAGGGCCGCGGCTACGTGGAGGCCGAAATGCACCCGGCCGACCGGTCGCTCCCGGTGGACCTGGTCCGCATCGACGCGATCTACAATCCGGTCCGGCGCGCCAACTTCGCGGTGGCCGAGACCCGCGTCGGCCAGCGCACCGACTACGACCGGCTCACGGTCCAGGTCGAGACCAACGGCACCATCACCCCGGAAGACGCGATCGCCTACGCGGCTGCCCTCGCCCAGGTCCACTTCCAGTACTTCGTGGATTTCGGCAAGGTGCCCACCGTGCGGGACAGCGGCGCCGCCCAGCCGGCGGCGGGCGGCAGCAACCTGCGCCAGCGGCTCAGCCGGCCGATCGACGACTTTGGGCTCTCGGTCCGTTCCCTCAATTCGCTCAAGAACTCGAACATCCGGACCCTCAAGGACCTGGTCGAGTTCTCCGAGGACGACCTGCTGAAGGTCAAGAACGTGGGCGAGAAGGCGCTGAGCGAGATCGCCGAGCTGCTCCAGCGCGAGGGGCTCAACTTCGGGATGGGCTTCGAGGAGACCGATGGCGAGCTGCGCGTGGTGCGGCCCGGCGTCGCCCCGATGGCGCAGCCCTCCGCGGGCACCGGGGAGGTCTGACGTGCGTCACCGCGCCAAGGGCCGCCAGCTCTCCCGCACCTCCAGCCACAAGCGGGCGTTGCTCAACAATATGGCGGCGAGCCTGTTCGCACACGGGCGAGTGATCACCACCGAGGCCAAGGCCAAGGAGCTCCGGCCGTTCGCCGAGAAGCTGATCACCCTCGCGCGGCGCGGCGACCTGCACGCCCGGCGGCTGGTCGAGCGGCGCATCAAGGACCGCGACACCCTGGGCAAGCTGTTCAGCGAGATCGGTCCGCGTTTCGCGGCGCGGCCCGGCGGCTACACCCGCATCCTCAAGATGGGGCACCGGCCCGGCGACGGGGCGGATATCGCCCGGATCGAGTTGCTCTCCGAGTGACCGGCGCGTGCCGGGAGGCCCAAACGATGAAGGGGACCCGATCGGGTCCCCTTTTTCTTAATTGGCTCCCTGAACGAAGTGAAGGGGACCATATCGAGCATGCCCCCCTTCGCGTTGCTCAGGGTGACAGCGGTGGGTCAGGCCGCGGGCACAGGCGTCCGGGGGGCCTTCACCACCCGGTTACTCTTCAGGCACTGCGTGCATACCCGCACTCGCTTCGGCGACCCTTCGACCAGGACGCGGACGGTCTGCAGATTCGGGTACCAGCGGCGCTTGGTTCGGTTGTTGGCGTGGCTGACATTGTTGCCGGTGACCGGCCCCTTGCCGCACACGGTGCAGACCCGCGCCATAGCTCCATCCTTACGTTTTGCGTTTCGTTTGCGCTGCGTCGTACTGCGATACGCCGGAAACCTACAAATGTAACCGGGCGAGCAGGATGAGACAACCCGACCGCATCGCGCTCCATGCCTAAAGCGCTCATCACCGGCGTCACCGGCCAGGACGGCTCCTACCTCGCCGAGTTCCTGCTGGACAAGGGCTATGAGGTCGTCGGGATGGTCCGTCGCACCAGCCACCACAGCTACGAGCGGATCGACCACCTCCTCGACCGGATCGAGATCGTGGCGGCCGACCTGCTGGACCAGCACTCTCTCACCGTCGTCCTGCAGGACGTGCGGCCCGACGAGGTGTACAACCTCGCCGCCCAGTCCTTCGTGCCAACCTCCTGGAGCCAGCCGGTGCTCACCGGCGAGTTCACCGCCCTGGGCGTGACCCGGATTCTCGAGGCGATCCGCCTGGTGCATCCCCAGGCCCGCTTCTACCAGGCCAGCTCGTCGGAAATGTTCGGGAAGGTGACCGAGACGCCCCAGCGCGAGACCACGCCGTTCTATCCCCGGTCGCCTTACGGCGTGGCCAAGGTCTACGGCCACTGGATCACGGTGAACTACCGGGAGTCGTACGACCTGTTCGCCGTGAGCGGAATCCTCTTCAACCACGAGTCGCCCCGCCGCGGCATCGAGTTCGTGACCCGCAAGGTCAGCGACGGCGTCGCCCGGATCAAGCTGGGGCTCGCCAGGGACCTCCACCTCGGCAACCTCGACGCACGGCGCGACTGGGGCTACGCCGGCGACTACGTCGAGGCGATGTGGCTCATGCTGCAGCAGTCCACGCCGAAGGACTACGTGGTGGGCATGGGTGAGACCCACAGCGTCCGTGAGCTG
This sequence comes from Gemmatimonadota bacterium, assembly GCA_046729675.1. GTDB lineage: Bacteria > Gemmatimonadota > Gemmatimonadetes > Gemmatimonadales > GWC2-71-9 > CAVVWJ01. Next base: position 21,915 of record JBKPGZ010000021.1, read on the forward strand.
ACGGAGATCGCGTTCCGCCATGTGGGGCTCGACTACCGGCAGTACGTGGTGAGCGATCCCCGCTACTATCGCCCGGCGGAGGTAGAGCGGCTCCTAGCCGATCCGTCGAAGGCCCATCGGGATCTCCGCTGGAGGCCGAAGGTCAGCTTCGAGCAGCTGGTCACCATGATGGTGGACGCGGACCTGGCGCGACTGTCGGCGGCACGCCAGCCGTGAAGCTGCTGGTAACCGGCGCGGACGGCTTCGTGGGCCGACACCTGGTCCGCCGCCTCGCCCGCGACGGCCATCGGATCGGCGCGGGGTGCCGGCCGGGCGCGGCGCCGGTGGACTGGCAGGACGCGGACGTCACCGTCCTGCCGCTGGAGCTCACCGATGACCGATCGGTGCGGCAGGCCGTCGAGTTCGGCCCCGAGGCGGTGGTGCACCTCGCGGCGGTCGCCTCCAACCCCGAGGCCCTCGCCGATCCCGGGCTGGCCTGGACGGTGAACGCCGCCGGCACCGCTCGGCTGGCCCAGGCGCTGGCCGTGCGGCGGGAACAGGGAGGGGGAGCGGGGCGTCTGCTGGTGGTCTCCAGCGGCGAGGTGTACGGCCCTGGCGCTCGAGTCGCGCGGAAGGAGACCGACGGCGTCGCACCCGCGACGCCGTACGCCGCGAGCAAGTTGGGCGCCGAGCTGGCCGGACTCGAGGTGTGGCGCCGCACGGGGCTGCCGGTGATCGTCACCCGGTCGTTCACCCACACCGGTCCGGGGCAGGACCGCCGGTTCGTGCTGCCGTCGTTCGTCGCCCGGCTGCGGGAGGCCCGGGTCACCGGCGAGCGGCGGGTGCGCACCGGAAACCTCGAGCCGGTGCGCGACCTGCTCGACGTACGGGACGTCGTGGAGGCCTACCTGCTCCTGCTCCGCTCGGGCGAGCCGGGCGAGGTCTACAACGTGTCCCGCGGTGAGGGGACGTCGGTGGGCGAGCTGTTCCGCCTGCTCGCCGACCAGATCGGGGTCGAGGCGGAGCCGGAGCCGGATCCGGCACTGGCCCGCAGGAACGACATCCCCCACCTTGTCGGGGATTCGACCAAATTGCGGCGCGCCACCGGCTGGGCGCCCGCGCGCACACGACAGCAGACTCTACGGGGACTGGTGGATGCCGAAGCGGACTGACCTGGAAACGATCCTCCTCATCGGCTCGGGCCCGATCGTGATCGGGCAGGGGGCCGAGTTCGACTACTCCGGCACCCAGGCGGTGCGCGCGCTCAAGGAGGAGGGTTACCGGGTCGTCCTGGTCAATTCCAATCCCGCCACCATCATGACCGATCCGGAGCTGGCCGACCGCACTTACATCGAGCCGGTGACGGCGGAGTGGGTCGCCAAGGTGATCGAGCGGGAGCGGCCCGACGCCCTCCTGCCCACCATGGGCGGCCAGACCGCGCTGAACGTGGCGATGGCGCTGGAGCGCGACGGCACCCTGGCCCGGTTCGGGGTGGAGCTGATCGGCGCCAACGAGCGCGCCATCCGGACGGCGGAGGACCGCGAGGAGTTCGCGGCGGCGATGCGGCGGATCGGCCTCGCTACGCCCCAGGGTCGCACCGTGCGGAGCGTGGAGGAGGGGCTCGCCACGGTGGAGGAGATCGGCTACCCGGCGATCCTCCGGCCCTCGTTCACCCTGGGCGGAACCGGCGGCGGCATCGCGTACAACCTGGACGACTTCGAGACGATGCTGCAGGGGGCGCTGGATCTGTCTCCGGTGCACTCGGTGCTGGTGGAACGCAGCGTCATCGGGTGGAAAGAGTACGAGCTCGAGGTGATGCGCGACGGGGCCGACAACGTGGTGGTCGTCTGCTCCATCGAGAACCTGGACCCCATGGGGGTGCACACCGGCGACTCGATCACCGTGGCCCCCGCCATGACGCTCACCGACCGTGAGTACCAGGTCATGCGCGACTCGGCGATCCGGATCATCCGCGAGATCGGCGTGGCGGCCGGGGGATGCAACATCCAGTTCGCGGTGGACCCCGCCACCGGCGAGCAGCTGGTGATCGAGATGAACCCGCGGGTCAGCCGCTCCTCCGCGCTGGCGTCCAAGGCGACCGGGTTCCCCATCGCGCGCATCGGCACCAAGGTGGCGGTGGGCTACCGGCTGGACGAGCTGCCCAACGACATCACCCGTACCACGCCGGCCTCGTTCGAGCCGGTGTTGGACTACGTGGTGGTGAAGATCCCACGCTTCGCCTTCGAGAAGTTCCCCGCCGCCGACCCGACGCTCACCACCCAGATGAAGTCGGTGGGCGAGGTGATGGCGATCGGCCGCACGTTCAAGGAGGCCTTCCAGAAGGGCCTGCGCGGACTGGAGGCCGATCGCTCGGGGTGGACGGTCGGAGCCACGCCGGCGGACGACCGGCTGCCGGACGAGTCGCTCGAGAGCGCGCTGGTCGCGGTGCGGACGCCGACGCCCGAGCGGATCTTCCAGATCAAGCGCGCGCTGCGACTGGGCGCCTCGGTGGACGCGATCGCCGAGCGGAGCGGCATCGATCCCTGGTTCCTGCATCAGATGCGGGAGCTGATGGAGGCGGAGGCTGAGTGGACGGACCGACGGACCGACGGACCGGCGGACCGCAACGGTGACGGTCAGACGTCGCTCATGCGGAAGATGAAGCGGCTGGGGTTCTCCGATCGACAACTGGCGGATCTGCGCGGCACGAGCGAGGCCGAGATTCGCGCGCTGCGGCACCGGCTCGGGGTGCGGCCGGCGTACAAGGTGGTGGATACCTGCGCCGGCGAATTTCCCTCGTCCACGCCCTACCTCTACTCGTCGTACAACGAGGAGAACGAGGCGAGGGGTGCCGGCGACCGTACCGTGGTGATCCTCGGCAGCGGGCCCAACCGGATCGGGCAGGGGGTGGAGTTCGACTACCTCTGCGTCCGGGCGGCGATGGCGTTCCGGGAGATGGGCTTCCGCACCGTGATGGTGAACTCCAACCCGGAGACCGTCTCCACCGACTTCGACATCTCGGACGTGCTCTACTTCGAGCCGCTCACGCTGGAGGACGTGCTGGAGATCGTCCACGTGGAACGGCCGTACGGCGTGGTGGTGCAGCTCGGCGGGCAGACGCCCCTCCGGCTGGCGCGGGCGCTGGAGAAGGAGGGCGTCCGCATCCTTGGCACCTCGCCCGAGGCGATCGACCTGGCGGAGGACCGCGGCCGCTTCGAGGCGCTCACCCGCGAGCTCGGCGTGGCGCAGCCGCCCCGCGGCGTCGCCAAATCGGTGGAGGAGGCGCTCGCCGTGGCGGGCCGGATCGGCTACCCGGTACTGGTGCGGCCCTCCTACGTGCTCGGCGGCCGCGCCATGGAGATCGTCTACGACGACGGCTCGCTCCGGAGCTACTTCGCCCGCGCCGCCCGGGTGGCGCCCGAGCATCCGGTGCTGATCGACAGCTTCCTGGAGGACGCCTTCGAGGCCGACGTGGACGCGATCGCGGACGGCACCCGGTGCGTCATCGGCGGGGTGATGCAGCACATCGAGGACGCCGGCATCCACTCGGGCGACTCCGCCTGCGTGCTGCCGCCGTACCTGATCACCGAGCCGCAGGTCGAGGAGATGCGGAGGTACACCCGCGCCTTCGCCGAGCGGCTCGGTGTGGTGGGCCTGATCAACGTGCAGTATGCGATCAAGAACGGCGTGGTGTACGTGCTGGAGGTAAACCCGAGGGGCTCGCGCACGGTACCCTTCGTCTCCAAGACCACCGGCGTGCCGCTGGCGTCGCTCGCGGCGGCGGTGATGGCGGGCCGCAGCCTCGAGGAGCTGGGCCTCCAGGATGATGTGCTCCAACCCTACGTCGCGGTGAAGGAGGCGGTGTTCCCCTTCACCAAGCTGGCCGGTGTAGACCTGGTGCTCGGCCCCGAGATGCGCTCCACCGGTGAGGTCATGGGCATCGCCGACTCGTTCGGGATGGCGTTCGCCAAGGCCCAGATCTCCGCCGATGGGGCGCTCCCGCTCGAGGGCGGCGCGTTCCTGACGGTGAACGACCACGACAAGGCCAACCTGGTCCCGATCGCGCGCCGCTTCCACGGACTCGGCTTCCGCCTCTTCGCCACCGAGGGCACGGCGCGCTATCTGCGCGCCCGCGGCATCCCCGCGGAGCGGGTGCTCAAGGTGCACGAAGGCCGGCCCAACGCAATCGATCTCCTGGTGTCGGATCGGATCCAGCTCCTCATCAACACGCCGCTCGGCAAGCTGACCCAGCAGGACGACTACGCCATCCGGCGGGCCGCCCTCCAGCACCGGGTGCCCTACACCACGACACTCTCCGCCGCGTCCGCAGCCTGCGACGCGATCATCGCCCTCCGAAGCCGTGCGGGCGAGGTGCGCTCTCTCCAGGAGTGGCACGTGCTCGCCCGCGAGATGTCCCCCGAGTGGACCGGCTGACGGCGCGCGATCCGGCATTCGCGGCCGCCGTCCGCGGCGCGATCCGGGGGCTGGTCCGTGAGTCGGAGGCGCTGGCGCGGTACTCGACCTACCGCATCGGCGGGCCGGCCACGGTCGTGCTGCCCGCGTCGGCGGAAGACGTCGGCACGGCGGTGCGGATGGCCCACGAGGCCGGCATCCCCTGGTTCGCCCTGGGGCTGGGGTCGAACATCCTGCTGCCGGATGAGGGGCTGGACGCGCTGGTGATCCGACTCGGAAAGGGGATGGACCGCCTGGACCGCGACGGCGACCGCTGGCTGATCGGCGCGGGGCTGCCGGCGCCGCTCGCCGCCCGGCGGACGGCGGCCGCTGGCTACGCCGGGCTCCACATCTTCGTCGGCGTGCCCGGGACCGTGGGCGGCGGTGTGTACATGAACGCTGGCTGCCACGGCGGCGACTGGTCCGAGGTGGTGGAAACGGTGACGGTGGTGGACGCGTCGGGGCAGGACGCCGTGCTTCCCCGCGCCGAGGTGCCCTTCACCTACCGGTGGAGCGGCCTTGACGGACGGGTCGTGGTGGAGACCGCGGTCCGGCTCCGGCCGGCGGAGCAGCGCCACCTCGACGAGGAGATCGCCGAGATGTTCGACTGGCGCCAGCGGGGCACGCCCTTCAACCAGCCCTGCTGCGGCAGCGTGTTCAAGAACCCGCACGGGCCGAGCTGGAAGAAGGAGGGCGGGCCCCGAACGGCCGGGCAGCTGATCGAGGCGGCGGGCCTCAAGGGCTTCCGCGTCGGCGGCGCGGAGGTGTCCCCAATGCACGCCAACTACTTCGTGAACACCGGCAGTGCCACCGCGGCGGACGTGCGGGGGCTCATCGTCCGGGTCCAGGGGCGGGTGGAGCAGGAGTTCGGGGCGCGGCTGGAGCCGGAGGTCAAGATCATTGGTCGGCGGGGGGAGTACGTGGACTTGAACAGCGGGAAAGGTGAACAGTGAAAGGTGAGAAGGGGGATCGACCGCCCGTTTCACCTTTCACTTTTCACTTTTCCCGCTGTTCATGACCGGACCTTTCATGCCTTCCTACTTCGCCCACGAATCCTCCTATATCGACGACGGCGCCGTCATCGGCGCCGAGACCAGGATCTGGCACTTCTGCCACGTCCTCCCCGGCGCCGTCATCGGCGAGCGGTGCAACCTGGGCCAGAACGTCGTGGTGATGGGCGGGACCCGCATCGGGAACAACGTCAAGATCCAGAACAACGTCTCCATCTACGAGGGCGTGATCCTGGAGGACGACGTCTTCTGCGGGCCGAGCTGCGTGTTCACCAACGTCACCAACCCCCGGAGCCACGTCTCCCGGAAATCCGAGTACCGGCAGACCCTGGTGCGGCGGGGCAGCTCGATCGGCGCGAACGCCACGATCGTCTGCGGGGTGACCTTGGGCGAGTACTCGTTCATTGGGGCGGGGGCCGTGGTCCGGAGTGACGTTCCGGCCTACGCGCTGATGGTCGGCGTGCCCGCCCGGCAGGTGGGGTGGATGTGTCAATGCGGTGTCCGGCTGCACGTCCAGAGCGGGCGCGCCTCTTGCGCAGCGTGCGGCGCGACTTACCGGGAGCGGGACGGGGTGCTGGAGCAGATTGACCCACCCCGGGGGGCTGGCTAAGTTACACGGCTGCCGAGGGTTCCGCTTTCTGACGCGCCCGTGGCTCGCCCGGCTCCGCCGGTGCCCGGGCGCGTTCCACATGATGCTCCGGTCCCACACCGGAGAGTGAGGGTAGGATACGGTGAACGTACCGTTGCTCGACCTCGTGGCGCAGTACGACGGCATCAAGGACGAGGTCCTCCGGGCCATGATGACCGTGGTGGAACGCCAGGGATTCATCATGGGCCCCGAGGTGGCGCAGCTCGAGAGCGAGGTCGCCCGGCTCTCGAGCGCCAGGCACGCCATCGGTTGCGCCAGCGGCACGGATGCGCTGCTCCTTCCCCTGCGGGCCCTGGACCTGAAGCCCGGCGACGAGGTGATCACGACCCCGTTCACCTTCTTCGCCACCGCCGGCGCCATTCACAACGCGGGCGGCACCCCGGTGTTCGTGGACATCGACGCCTCCACCTTCAACATCGCGCCCCAGGCCATCGAAGCCGCCATCACTCCCCGCACCCGGGGGATCGTGGTGGTCCACCTCTTCGGCCAGATGGCTGCGATGGAGTCCGTGCTCCCCTTGGCCGAACGACGCGGGTTCGCGCTGATCGAGGACGCAGCCCAGGCCATCGGGGCCAGGCGGAAGATCGGCGGCCGGTGGCGCATGGCGGGCGAGCTGGGCACGGTCGGCACCTTCTCGTTCTTCCCCAGCAAGAACCTGGGCGGGTTCGGGGACGGTGGGATGATCGTGACCCAGGACGATGCCCTCGCCGAGCGGCTCCGCAGGCTCCGCCTGCACGGCGGCGCCCGGCAGTACCACCACGACGAGGTGGGCTACAATAGCCGGCTCGACACCCTCCAGGCCGCGGTGTTGCTGGCCAAGCTCCCCCACCTCGCGGGATGGAGCCGCGCGCGGGGCGAGCGGGCGCGTCGCTACACCGAAGCTTTCGCCGGGCACGCGGACGTCTGTCCCCCGGCGGTGGACCCGGCCAACGAGCACATCTTTCACCAGTACACCATCCGGGCGCCGCGCCGGAACGAGCTGCAGGCGCATCTCAAGGCCAAAGGAATCGGGAACGCGATCTACTATCCGCTCGCACTGCACCTGCAGCCCTGCTTCGCCCACCTGGGCTACCAGCGGGGGCAGCTGCCGGTGACCGAAGCGGCCATGGACTCGGTGATCTCGCTGCCCATCTACCCCGAGCTCACGCGGGAGCAGCAGGACACCGTCATCGAGGCGGTGCTGGAATTCTATGCCTGATCGTCGCACGGAGTCGACGGACGTCGCACAGGAGCTGATTCGGAAGGCGGAGCGCCGCGAGGCGCTCTTCGGCATCGTGGGGCTCGGCTATGTCGGGCTGCCGCTGGCGGTGGAGCTGGCCAAGGCCGGCTACCGGGTGCTCGGGTTCGACATCAGCCAGCGGGTGGTGGACGGCCTGAACGAGGGCCGATCCCACGTGAAGGACATCACCGACGCCCAGCTCCAGGAGGCGCTCGGCGCCGGCCGGTTCGAGGCGACGACCGACATGGCGCGGCTGGGCGAGCCCGACGCGGTCTCCATCTGCGTGCCTACGCCGCTCTCCAAGTTCAAGGACCCGGACGTCAGCTACATCGTGGCGGCCACCGACGCGGTCAAGCGCACGCTCCGCCGTGGCCAGGCCATCATCCTGGAGTCCACCACCTATCCGGGCACCACCCGCGAGATCCTGCAGCCGGCGCTGGAGAGCACCGGGCTCAAGGTCGGCCGCGATTTCTTCCTCGCGTTCAGCCCCGAGCGGGTGGACCCGGGGAACTCGGTCTGGCAGACGCACAACACGCCCAAGGTGGTCGGCGGTATCACGGACAACTGCACCCAGGTGGCGGTCGCGCTCTACCAGCCGGCGATCGAGAAGCTGGTGCCCGTTTCCACCACCGAGGCCGCCGAGCTGGTCAAGCTGCTGGAGAACACCTTCCGCAGCGTCAACATCGGCCTGGTGAACGAGATGGCGATCGTGTGCGACAAGCTGGGGGTCAACGTCTGGGAAGTGATCGACGCCGCGTCCACCAAGCCGTTCGGCTTCATGAAGTTCCTGCCGGGTCCTGGACTCGGCGGCCACTGCATCCCGATCGATCCCCACTACCTGGCGTGGAAGATGCGCGGGCTCAACTACAAGACCCGCTTCATCGACCTCGCGGGCGAGCTGAACACGGAGATGCCGTTGTTCTGGGTCCGCAAGGTGGCGGAGGCGCTGAACGAGCAGGGCAAGGCGGTGAAAGGCGCCACGGTACTGGTCCTGGGCGTGGCCTACAAGCGGGACATCGACGACATCCGGGAGAGTCCTGCGCTGGACATCATCCGGCTGCTCGAAGGGCAGGGTGCCCGGGTCGCGTACTCCGATCCCCACGTGCCCTGCTTCTCCGAGAACGGCCACGAGTACCGCTCGGTGCCGCTCACCCAGCAGTCCGTGGCGGCCGCCGACTGCGTCATGATCGTGACCGATCATTCGGACTTCGACTACGCCACGGTCGCGCGTCACGCCCGGGTCGTGGTCGATACTCGTAACGCAATGCCGAAAGAGGCTTGAGATGCACGTCGCGGTGGTGGGCAGCGGATACGTGGGTCTGGTCGCGGGCGCGTGCCTGGCGGAGACGGGCAACGACGTCGTCTGCGTGGACAAGGACGCGGAGAAGATCGCGCGCCTCCAGCGCAACGAGATTCCGATCTACGAGCCGGGGCTCGAGCCGATGGTGCAGCGGAACCAGGCCGAGGGCCGCCTCACCTTCACCACCGATCTCGGTGCCGCCGTGCGCGGCGCCCGGGTGATCTTCATCGCCGTCGGCACCCCGCCGGGCGAGGACGGCTCGGCCGACCTCCAGCACGTGCTCAGCGTGGCGCGGGAGATCGGGCGCCACATGAACGAGCCCAAGATCGTGGTCACCAAGTCCACCGTCCCGGTGGGCACGGCCGAGAAGGTGCGGGCCGCGGTGAAGTCGCAGACCAGCATCCCCTTCGCGGTGTGCTCCAACCCCGAGTTCCTCAAGGAGGGGGCCGCGATCGAGGACTTCATGAAGCCGGACCGCGTCGTCATCGGCGTGGACGACGAGCAGGCCCGCGAGGTGATGGGTGAGCTCTACGCGCCGTTCACCCGCCAGGGCGGCAACCGGATCCTCTTCATGGATATCGCGTCGGCCGAGGTGACCAAGTACGCCGCCAACGCGATGCTCGCCACCCGGATCTCGTTCATGAACCAGATGGCGCTGTTCTGCGAGCTGGTGGGGGCCGACGTGAACAACGTCCGGCTCGGGATCGGCTCCGACCAGCGGATCGGCCGCGCCTTCCTGTACCCCGGCCCCGGTTACGGCGGCTCCTGCTTCCCGAAGGACGTGAAGGCCATCATCCGCACGGCGGACGACCTCGGACTCTCCCTCGACGTGCTCAAGTCGGTCGAGGCGGTGAACGAGTGCCAGAAGCTGGTGGTGCTGAACAAGGTGCAGCGGTACCTCGGCGCCGACCTCTCGGGCAAGACCGTCGGCCTGTGGGGTCTCGCCTTCAAGGCCGAGACCGACGACATGCGCGAAAGTCCGGCCATCCCCCTCATCGAGGGGCTGCTGTCGGCGGGCGCCCGGGTGCAGGCGCACGACCCGAAGGCCACCGATTCCGCCCGGTACATCTTCGAGGACCGGGTGATGTACGCGGCCGATCCCTACAGCGCGGCGCACGGCGCGGACGCGCTCTGCGTCATGACCGAGTGGCTGGTCTACCGGAACCCCGACTTCGAGCGGGTACGCAAGCTGCTGCGCCGTCCGCTGCTGGTGGACGGACGCAACCTGTACGATCCCGAGCGGATGAAGTCACTGGGCTTCGAATATCACGGGATCGGCCGGGGCGGTCGGTGACCCGAGTCCTCGTCACCGGTGCGGCCGGATTCATCGGGTCGCACCTGGTCGAGGCACTGGTCCGCCAGGGGGACGAAGTGATCGGGATCGACAACTTCGATCCCTTCTACGCCCGGGAGATGAAGGAGCGCAATCTGGCGGAGGCCCGCTCGCTCCCCGGCTTCACCTTCCGCGAGCTGGACCTCCTCGACACCGACGCGCTCCGATCCCACCTTACTCCCGACACGGTCATCATCCACCTGGCCGCCAAGGCGGGGGTCCGGCCCTCCCTGGCGGACCCGGTAGGCTACGCGCGCGTCAACGTGACCGGGACCGCATCGGTCGCGGAGGCGGCACGGGGTGCGGGCGTGACGCGGATCCTGTTCGGCTCGTCCTCCTCGATCTACGGCGACAGCACCCCGGCGCCGTTCCGTGAGGACGCCGTGGCCGTCGCGCCGGTGTCGCCCTACGCGGCGACCAAGCGGGCCGGGGAGCTGCTGCTCCGCTCGGTCGCGCCGATCTACGGATTCCGGGTCGCGTCGCTCCGGTTCTTCACCGTCTACGGCCCGCGGCAGCGTCCCGACCTGGCGATTCACTCGTTCACCAGGAAGATGGTGGCGGGGGAGCCCATCACCCTCTTCGGCGACGGCACCCAGGCTCGCGACTACACCTACTGCGACGACATCGTGGGCGGGGTGCTGGCGGCGCTGCGCTGGTCGGCCGGCGCGCCGGTCGGGGTGGAGGACTTCAACCTGGGCGGAAACCGCTCGGTGCCGACCGGGGCGATGGTGGACGAGATCTCGCGAGCACTGGGCATCACGCCCACCATCCGGTGGGCGCCGATGCAGCCGGGGGACGTCCAGCAGACGGCGGCCGACCTGACCAAGTCGGGCGCGGTGCTCGGGTACGCGCCCTGCACACCATTTCCGGAGGGAATCCGGCGATTCGTCGCCTGGTTCCGGGAGAGTTATGGCCGCCCAGACTGATCGTGCGCTGGAACGGGCCCGCGAGCGGTTCGCGGTCCAGGACTACTACGGCACCGTGCACCTGCTCGAGGAGATCGTCGCCACCGGCCGCGCCTTCGCCGACGTGCACCACCTGCTCGGCGTCTCGCTCTCGCTGCTGGGTCAGCGGGAGCGGGCACTGACCGAGCTGTCACGCGCGCTCGAGCTGAATCCGCGGTATCTGGAGGCCCTGATCCACCTCGGCCTGGTGCTCTCCGAGCTGGGCCGGGAGGCGGAGGCGGAAGACGCGTTCCGCCGTGCCGCCTCCAGCATCTCGCCACCGTCGAACGGGCTTCCCTCGCCGGTGGCCGCGCGGCTCGCCAATCAGCACGCCGAGCTGGCGGACGCCTACGCCGAGGCGGGGGCACTGGACGATGCGGTGAAGCAGTATCAGCGGGCGCTCGAGCTGGGGCCGACGTTCGTGGACCTGCGGTACCGGATGGCGAGGCTCCTGCTGGAGTCCGGGCGGTCGCTCGAGGCGCGCGAAGCGCTGGAGGAAGTGATCCGCCTGCGCCCCAATTTCCTCGACGCGCTGGCCGCGCTGGGACTGGCGCACTTCCTCTCGGGTGACGCGCTCGGAGCCCGGGACATCTGGCGATCGTGTCTGTCCCGCCGGCCGGAGAACGCCCGGGTGGAAGCCTACCTGGCGATGCTGGGACGCGCCGGCACGTGACCCGGTGGGCCCTCGCCGCCGCGCTGACCTGCGCCGCCTGCGGCGGTGCGGCCGATGCCGAGCGCCGAGGTGACGAGGCCTACGGCGCGGCACAGTATGCCGAAGCGCTCCGGCAGTACCGCTCGCTCGCCGACGGCGACGCCTCCGCGCGGGTCTGGGCCAAGGTCGGGGCCGCCGCGCTCCGGAGCGGCGACCTGGGCGAGGCAGCCGATGCCTACCTGCACCTCGCCGGTGAGGATCCCGAGCGGACCCAGGAGGCCGCCGAGGGGCTCGAGGAGGTGGCCAGGGCGGCCGAGCGGGCGGACCGGGCCGACGCGCTGCAACGCGCGGTGATCGGACTTCAATCCGTGGCGCCCGACCGGGTGCCGGGTCGCTATGCGCTCCGACTGGCGCAGCAGGAGGGCGCCGAGCCAGAGGAACTGGTGACGTTGCTTCCCAGGGCGATCGCCGCGGCACCGGATCAGCAGGCCGTGGATTCGCTCCTGGTCCTGCACGGGCGGCTCCTCCAGCAGACCACCGGATGCGGTCAGGCGATGTTCCAGTACCGAGCCGTCCTGCGCAGATCGCAGGACAGCTCGGTGCGGGGCGCCGCCCGGAAGGGCGCGGCGGATTGCGCGCTCGCTCTGGGCAGGCGGTCGCTGACCAGCGGACGGGACGCAGACGCGGCGCTGTGGTTCGCGGAGGCCGCCCGCATGGACTCGACCTCGGCCGCGGGCCGGCAGGCGCTGTTCGCCTACGGGGAGACCCGGCTCGCGCAGGGTGATACGCTGGCCGCCGCCCTCGCCTTCCAGGCGATCGCGGCCGCGCCGGAGGTCGTCGACTCGTTCAGCGGGAAGGCGCGGGCCAGGCTCGAGGCCATAGGACTCACACCCATGTCAGGTCCCCCGTCGGGGGCCGGGATCCCATGACAGGTTTTCGCAGGGTCGCAGTCGCCGCCGCCATCGCGGTGCTCGCCGGCTGCGGCGGGGGCCGCTCGCCGGAGGTCGTCACCACGCCGGCCGGCACGCCCGGCTACGAGGGGGCCAGTCCCCAGCAGATCGATTCCCTCTATCGGCTGGCGGAGCGGGATGTCCACCGGGGCAAGTGGGACGATGCGATCAAGCAGCTCGAGCGTCTGCTCCTGGAGTTCTCCCCCGGCGACTCGAGGATCGCCCAGGCGCGCTTCTGGCTCGGCGAGGCGAAGTTCGCGACCGGCGCCCACCTGGAAGCCGCGCGCGAGTTCCGCCGGGTTTCGGACGAGACCCCCAACGACCGGCTCGCTCCCAACGCCCTCCTGCGCGTGGGCGACGTGTACTCGGACCTGTGGCGGCGCCCGGAGCTGGATCCCACCTACGGGCAGACAGCGCTCTCCACTTACCAGGAGCTGCTCAACCGCTACCCCAATAGCCCGGCGGCGGCCCGGGCGCAGGCGCGGATCGCGGAGCTGCAGGAGCGGTTCGCCTACAAGGAGTACCGGGCCGCGCTCTACTACTTCAAGCTGAAGGCCTACGACTCGGCCATCCTCTACCTCAAGGACGTGGTGGCGACCTATCCCCGTGCCTCGGTCGCGCCCGACGCCCTGCTCAAACTGGTGGAGGCCTACCGGCGGCTGGGCTACCAGGAGGACGTGCGGGAGACCTGTGGCTACCTGCGGCGCTTCCATCCCGATGCGCTGCGAGGCGACAGGCACTGTCCCGCGGAGCCGGCGGGCACTTTTTGATGACGTCCTGTCATCCCGAGCGAACGCGAGGGATCTTGCTCATCCTGGCAAGATCCCTCGCTCTGCT
>JBKPGZ010000022.1:0-8566 GCA_046729675.1 Gemmatimonadota bacterium
CAACCGCCTGACCGCCTTCGAGGACAGCGATGCGCGAGAAGGAACGGAAGCTGCTGTCGAGAGTCGAGACCCGCCGCCGCGAGATGGTCGCGGAGGCGGACCGGCTGACCGCGGAGCAGCTCACCTTCCGGCCGGCACCGAATGCCTGGTCAGCGCTCGACGTGCTCGAACACCTGGTGAAGGTGGAGGAGGCGATCGCCGCGCGGGTCCGGCCGAGGGAGCCTCGCCGGCTGGGCGAGGCGGTGAGGGCGAAGGCGGCGCTCTGCATCATGCGCGTGCTGTTCATCGCCCGGGGTCGGATCAAGGTGCCGGTGCAGGGGATCCTGCCGCTCGGCGGAGTCACCCTCAGCGACCTGGTGAGCCGGTGGGAGGCCGCCGAGGGGGCGCTCCGGGAGAGGCTCGAGGGCTTCGGACCCCAGGACTGGTCGCGGCCGATGATGCGACACCCGCTGATCGGGCTGCTCACCCCGGCCGAAGGTCTCACCTTCATCCGCTGTCACATGGACCACCACCGGCGGCAGATCGCGCGGATCCGGCGGGCGCGGGGCTATCCACAGCCGTGAATCGAGTGACCGCTGTCATCCCCAGCGAAGCGAGGGATCTTGTCCGCACCGGCAAGATCCCTCGCTTCGCTCGGGATGACAGTCAGGCTATGACATCCAGCAAAAACGCGTACTTGAACGCCACCTCCCGCAGGTGGTCGTATCTCCCCGACGCGCCACCGTGCCCCGCGCCCATGTTGGTCCGGAGCAGCAGCCGGTTCCGGTCGGTCTTCCGCGCTCGCAGCCGGGCCGTCCATTTCGCGGGCTCCCAGTACGCCACCCGCGGGTCGTTGAGCCCCGCCGTCACCAGGATGTGCGGGTAGTCCTTCGAGGCCACGTTGTCGTAGGGGGAGTAGGAGCGGATGTATTCGTAGTAGGCCGGGTCGTTCGGGTTCCCCCACTCGTCGTACTCGATCACCGTGAGCGGCAGGGTGGCGTCGAGCATGGTGTTCACCACGTCCACGAACGGCACCTCGGCCACCACGGCGTGGAACAGGTCCGGCCGCATGTTGGTCACCACGCCCATCAGGAGTCCGCCCGCGCTGCCGCCGGTGATCGCCAGCCGGTCGGGCGCGGTGTAACCCTCGGCGACCAGATGCTCCGCCACCGCGATGAAGTCGGTAAACGTGTTCCACTTCTGGAGCAGCTTGCCGCCCTCGTACCAAGCGCGCCCCATCTCCTCGCCCCCGCGGGTGTGGGCGATCGCCACCACCCACCCGCGGTCCAGCAGGCTCAGCACGTTGGAGGAGAAGGCGGGATCGTAGCTGTAGCCGTACGAGCCGTAGCCCTGCAGCAGGAGCGGCCGCCCGCCGTCCCGCTCCAGCGGGAATCGATAGACCAGGGAGACGGGGACGCGGGTGCCGTCGGGGTTGGTGGCGAAGAGCCGCTCGCTCCGGTAGAGCGAGGGATCGTACCCGCCGAGGACTTCGGTCTGCTTGCGCACGGTCCAGGTGCGCGCCGCCAGGTCGTAGTCCACCACCGAATTCGGCGTGACCAGCGAGGTGTAGCTGAAGCGGAAGACCGCGGTCTCGAACTCGGGGTTCTCGTTCGGCCTCACCGTGTACACCGGCTCGGGGAACGCCACCAGGTGCTCTTCACCCGTCGCCAGCTCCAGCACCCGGAGCTGCCGGAGACCCTCGGTCCGCTCCCACAGCACCAGGTGCCGCTCGAACGCCTCCACCGCGTCGAGCTTGACCTCCGGGCGATAGGGCACCACCGCCGTCCAGTGGTCGCGACCCGGACTCGAGACCGGCGCGGCGACCAGCCGGAAGTTGGTGGCGCCGTCGTTGGTGACGATGTAGAACCGGTCGCCGTGGTGCTCGACGCTGTACTCGATCCCGGCTCGCCGCGGCTCCACCACGCGGAATTCGCCCCTCGGATCGTCGGCGCTCAGGTACCGCGCCTCGCTGGTCGAGTGGCTCGCCAGCTCGAGGACCAGGTACCGGCGGCTCCGGGTGCGGTGGATGTCGAGGAAGAAGGCTTCGTCGGGCTCGTGATAGACCAGCGCATCGTCGGTAGGGTCTTCGCCGACGATATGGCGGAAGAGCCGGCTGGGGCGGCGCACCTCGTCCAGTAGCAGGTAGAAGAGGGTGCGCGAGTCGTTGGCCCAGGCCGCCCCGGGCGACGCGCCTTCGACGGTCTCGGCGAACAGCTCACCCGTGGCGAGGTCCTTCACGAAGATCGTGAACGATTCCGCACCCGTGGTGTCGGCTGAATACGCGAGGAGCCGATGGTCGGGGCTGACTTCGAACGCGCCCATTCGGAAGTAGGCGTGTCCCGCCGCGAGCCGGTTCACGTCCAGCAGGATCTCTTCCGGGGCCTCCGCTCCGTCACGACGGCGGCAGAAGATGGGGTACTGCGCTCCGGTCTCGGTCCGCGAGTAGTAGAGCCATCCGTCCTCGCGCGTGGGGACCGAGAGATCCGACTCCTTGATTCGCCCCCGTAGCTCCTGGTAGAGCCGCTCCTGGAGCCCATCGGTGTGCCGCATGACCCGCTCGGTATAGCGGTTCTCCGCCTCGAGATGAGTCAGGACGTCGGGGTCCTCGCGATTCCGCAGCCAGAAGAATTCGTCGATCCGGCTCTCGCCGTGAATCGTGTGCACCCGAGGGACGGCGCGGGCCCGCGGCGGCTCCGGCTCCGTGGCCTCCCGCACCTCCAGATCGGCTTCGGTGTATTCGGCCGGGCCCCCGGCGGCAATGGGAAGCGCGGTGAGATTGCGCTCGGGATTGGGCGAGGAGGAGGGGGACATCGCGGCTTCCATGATTCCGATGGTTTCACGACCAACAGGTTCCGGCGGAATAACCATAGGCGATCGGGGCAAGTCAAGTCGAACCTAAATCATTAGTAGATAATCATTTATCCCTCCTCACGGGCACTGCCTTGGGAGCAAGCAAAAGGGGCCGTTCCCTGCCTGAATGACAGGGCCCGGCCCCATGTGGGCCTGGGAGCGGCACATAGTCAGCAGGGTCCCACGGCCCTGCTGTCGAAGAAGCTCCACTTGGTCACGCCGGTGGCCGCCACCATGACGACGTCCACCGGCTGGGTCTTGGCCTGGGTGGTGACGCAGCCTTCGCTGGGAAAGGTCTCCAGGACCTCGATCCGCAGCTCGTTCCCCACGCGGGTCACCCTTCGGACTTCGATGTCGTGGCCTCCGCTGGTCCGCTCGCCCGCCGCGACGGCAATGACCAGATCGTTGGCGAAGTCCACCTGCGGCCGGACGCCGGCGCCCAACTCCGACCAGAAGTGGGCCCAGGTGGCGGGGTCCAGAATGACCAGTCGGCGGGATCCGGTGATTCCGGAGCTGACCCAGCGGCCGATCCGTCGCATCTGGACGTCGGTGCCGGGCGCGGGGTTGGCGCCGGCGCCGGTATCCGCGACGGGGGCCGGTGCCGCCGAGGGTGGCGGCGCCTCGGGAGCCGGCGACGTCGGTGGGGCCGGCTCGGCATCGACCGGCGGCGAGGGGGCGACCGAGGGCGCGGGGGTCACCGGCTCGGGCTCGTCGGCGGGTCGGATGGTGCCGGAGCCGCAGGCGGCGAGGGCTGCCGCTGCGGCGAGGGATAGGATGCGGGCGGTCATGGGAGTGCCTCCGGGGCTGGAGGAGAAGCTAGCCTGTCACCCTGAACGCAGTGAAGGGGGCCATACGGAGCATGGCCCCCGTCGCTTCGCTCAGGGTGTCAGGGTGGGGTCGGTCCGCCCGACCGCCTACTGCTTGCACACCCCCTCGGGATCCGGCTTCGGCTTGTCCACCACCAGCCGGTGGTCCAGGTCGGCCACCTGCCGCGCCACGTCGCCGATCAGGCCCGCCACCCGCGCCATCTTGTCGTAGTCGATGTACTGCGGCTCGTCGGTGAGCTGGTGGTAGTCCAGGTGGCCGCCGCTGCTGAAGAACGCGATCGGGATGCCGAACCGCGCGTACATGTAGTGGTCGCTGCGGCAGTAGTAGTTGTCGGGGTGGCCGTCGGCATCGTAGGTGTAGTCGAACGCGAACCCGTGCCCTCCCTCGGCGTTCACCCGATCCACCAGGTCGCCGAGCTCGGTGGAGAGCCGGCGCGAGCCGATCATCTGGAGGTAGGCCGGGCCGCCGTCGGGCCGGTCAGTCGCGCCGCCGCGCCCGACCATGTCCACGTTGAGCTGGGCGACGATCGAGTCGCGCGGCACCGTGGGATGGCGGGTGAACCAGTCGGAGCCGAGCAGGCCCATCTCTTCCGCGGTATGCCAGACGAAGAGGATCGAGCGCTTGGGGCGCGCCGGGCCCTTCGCCAGCAGCTCGGCGATCTCCAGCAGCGCGACGCTGCCGCTCCCGTCGTCGTCCGCGCCGTTCAGCACCGAGTCCGCCCGCGGCTTCCGCTCCCGGCGCAGGCTGTCCAGGATCGCCCGGATGCGTGCGCGCTGCTCCGCGGTGGGCTCGCCCGGGGTGGTGTTGGCGCCCTCGGGGCGCATTACCCGGTTGAAGGCCCGGAGGGAATCGTGGTCCAGCGTCTCGGGGCCGATCCCGTCGTGGTCGTTGTGGGCGCCGAGGGCGACCACCTGCCCGCGGAGCGCCGGATCGCTGCCCCGGAGGATCGCCACTACGTTGCGGGCCGGGTGATCCGCGGGCGTGTCCACGAAGCGGATCGTACCGGAGACCGTCCGCCCCTCGGTGCCCGGCCGCATGCCGGCGAGCGGGGCGCCGAGCAAGGCCTCGGCGAGACGGGTGGTGCCGTAGAGGTAGGTGGGCGACGCGGGTGCGGCGTGACTGCCGCGAGCCAGCCGCGCGCCGGCGTCCTGGAGGTCGAGCCGCTGGGAGGGACCGATCGCGTCGAGCGTGGCCAGCAGGATCCCGGCCGCGGCAGGGAAGCGCTGGATGGCCTGGGCCCGGCCGACGGTGACCGCGGGCGCCCCGTTCACCATCGGCACGGTCACTACCACCAGCTTGCCCGCCGCCTGCTCCGGGGTGATGAGCTCGCCGCCCCAGGTCCCGGCGTAAATCGCCTGCGCGCCGTTGACCGAGCGCGCACCGGACCCCTGATCGCGGGGGAGCATGTCGTCCCAGCCCTTGAAGGTGTGGCCCTCGACCGTGAGGGCGGAGGCGGTGTCGAGGGCGCGCTGGAGGATCGGCACCGTCTGGAACCAGCCGCCGTCCTCGCCTGCGGGCTCGAGCCCGATGCGCCGCGCTTCGGCCGCGATCCAGTCGGTGCCCTTCACGTTGCCCGGCGTGCCGGAGCGGCGACCCTGCATGGAGTCGTCGGCGAAAGTGTAGAGGCGGGTCCGGAGGTCGGCCGCGGTGATCGCGGGGGAGGTGGGGGCCGGCGCGACGACAGTACCCCGTGTACTCGCGCCGCCACAGGCGCAGAGGACCAACAGTAGGATCGGCGACAGGGCACTCGGACGGACGGCGCAGATCGGGGCGCGGCTCACGAAGGACTCCGGTTTTGGGGTCGAGGGGCGGATGGACGCCTCGAGGGACGTGCCGGGCAGGGCCACGCTATTGCCCGAGAACATCATACGAAGCCGGTCCCGACTTTGTTTTGCAACGGTCCGCGCAGGCCCGCCCCTTTACGGCGGCAGCCGGGCGGCGCACTATACGACGCCCTCCGACATGTCCCTCGCCTCTGGAGATCGCGCCATGGCCCTCGTGGACCGCGTGAAGAACGTCCTGCTCACTCCCCGGGAGGAGTGGCCGGTGATCGACGCCGAGCAGACCACACCGGCAGAGCTGTACAGGGAGTACATCATCCCCCTGGCGGCGATCGGACCGGTGGCGTCTTCCATCGGGGCCCTGGCATTCGGCTACCACGCGTTCGGCATGAGCTACCGGCCGCCGATCGGCACGGTGATGTCCTCCGCCATTGTCACCTACCTGCTGACGCTGGGCGGCGTCTATGTGCTGGCGCTGATCATCGACGCGCTGGCGCCGAACTTCGGCGGGACGGCGAACCAGGTGCAGGCGCTCAAGGTGGCGGCGTACGCGAGCACGGCGAGCTGGGTGGCGGGGATCTTCGGGCTGATCCCCGCGCTCGGCTGGCTGGGGATCCTGGGGCTGTACAGCCTGTACCTGCTCTACCTTGGCCTGCCCATCCTGATGAAGGCGCCGGCTGAGAAGGCCGCGGGCTATACGGGCGTGGTGATCATCGCCGCGGTCGTGCTGTTCCTGGTGATCGGGTTGGTGGCGGGGACATTCATGTCGGGGACGTTCGGGTGAGTCAGGCCGACGGCCGCAGACGCGGGCTGCGGCTCGTCATGATGTCCCTGGCCGTGATCGGTGGTGCGCTGCTGGTTTCCCTGAGCCTTCCGCGGTCCGCGTCTCACAGCCGTGTCAAGTGGGAGATCGACCCCCAGGATCGCCGGGTGGCGGCGATCTTCAACACCCTGGACGAAAGGGGTCTGGCGCCGGCGCTCGACTCGCTGGAGCATCGGGCGGCGCAGGACAGCGCGGTGCTTCGCGGAGCGCATCAGCTGGCGCACGCCCTTGGCCGGCAGGCGCTCCTGGGGAACCAGGGCGAGCCGGCGACCCTCGCACAGTGCCGGCCCATCTTCGGCTCCGGATGCTACCACGGCGTCGTCGAAGCATTCCTGAGTCAACGCGGGCGCGTGGATATGTCGGAGCTGCGGCAGATGTGCGCCGCCGCCGGAGCGAAGCAGCAGGTCGGGGCGGCGTACGAGTGCGCTCATGGACTGGGCCACGGCGTGCTCGGTGCGGTTGGGTTCGATATCGGCGCGGCGCTGGGCCACTGCGACGAGCTCGATCGGCCGAACCTGGTGTCGGCCTGCCACGAGGGGGCGTTCATGGAGGCGATCTCGTCGGCGGTCGCCGAGCGAGACAGTCATCCTGCCCATGCGCACGGCTCCTCCCATGTCGCCCACACCGGACGCATCACGATCGATCGCGAGGACGTCTATAGCCCGTGCGACCGATACTCCCAGGCGTATGGGGATGCCTGCTGGCTGTTCCAGGGTTTCCTCATTCTTCGGCACGTGGATTTCGATGCCGGAAGGGCGCTGCGCATCTGCGAAGCTGCTCCCGCAGGACGGGCAGATCGCTGTGCGCAGAGTGTCGGTCATCAGCTTGCCGGGCTCTTCCAGCGCAGCGATGCATGGCTGGTCGAGCAGTGCGCCAAGGGTAACGCCCAGCCCGCGGTGAAGTGCGCCTCGGGCGCGGCGCTCGCGCTGGTCCTCATGGATTGGTCGGGCGCGCGGGTGAATCGATATTGCGCCGCGGTGCCCAGCGCCTGGCGGACCTCGTGCTTCGCAGCGGCCAACGAAGCCCTCGCCCGCGGCTCGTGACTGCCGGGAGTCGTTGGCTGCTGTACCCCTTCGCCGCGGGCGTCTACTTCGTTCTCACGCTCGCCGCGGCCAACGCAGCCGCCTTGCAGGGGTGGCGGGACCTGCTATGGCCGGTCGTCGTCAGTCTGGCGTTCTGCGCCATCTGCTGGGCAATCGGGTTCGCCCTGACTCGGGACCCGCCCAAGGCCTCCCTCCTCAGTCTCCTGTGGGTCATCGCCTTCTCCGTGTTCGGATATGTCGCGGAGAGGCTTCGCCCGGGAGGGGTTCTTCGACTGGTGGGCGGCGAGCCCGGTCTCGTCGGGTTGTTTGTGCTCGCCGTCCTGGGTCCCTCCCTCGCCGTCGCGAGAACCTCTCGGCGACTGGAGCAGGTCAATCGGTACCTGACCTTGATCGGTGCTCTTCTGGTCGGGTACACGGCGGTGCAGCTGTACCTTGGCCTGAGCCCTGGACACCACGTATCCGTACCGCTGCCGCTGCCGTCAAAGCTCACCAGAGCCGTTGACGAGCCGCCCGACATATACCTGATCATCCCCGACAAATACACCAGCAGCGACATCCTGGCGGAACACTTCGGTTTCGACAACGGCGAGTTCGATCGATTTCTTCGCTCCCGCGGGTTCGTGATCCCGAGACACGCTCGTGCCAACTACCCGCGCACGCAGCTCGCACTCGCGTCGCTGCTCAACCTGGATTACATCCACAACCTGCCTCCCAGCAGCGACCTAAACGTTCTCATCGAGTACAATCGTCTCGCCGCGTTTCTCAAGGCCCAGGGGTATCGGTTCGTCTTCTTCCCCACGCCATTCAAGTTTACGTCTCAGAATCGAATGGCCGACCTGCAGCTGCCCCCGCCGAGCGAGATCGAGAGCGAGTTTCTGGCCGGGTGGGTGCGGACGACGATGCTGCCGGAGCTGGTACGCGGTGGATGCCTCCTGTTGGCCTGCCGACCGGGACGCTTCCGGCTAGTCCCGGAGACGGCCGATCTCATGGACTGGAAGTTCGAGCGCATGGCGGAACTAGCCGGGGGGCGCAAACCGACCTTCGTGCTCGCCCATCTCGTGCTGCCGCACGAGCCGTTTTTCTACCGGGCGGACTGTACCCATCGCGAGCCGTATTGGCCCGTCAATGCCGGAATGGCCGGCGACAGGAAGGCGACGGAAGCCTATCTGGACGAGATCCGGTGCACCAACCGCAAGCTCTCCACCCTGGTCGACTCGATCCTCGCGCGATCCCCAAGGCCCCCAGTAATTCTGGTCCAGTCC
>JBKPGZ010000023.1:0-12428 GCA_046729675.1 Gemmatimonadota bacterium
CACTGCACGGTTGCCGTGAGGAGGTACTCGGCCCCGAGCTCTCGGGCAATCTGCTGCGGCGCCTTGGACGTCGCGCGGTACTCGTTCGAGCTGGCCCGGGCAAGAACGGCAAGCCCCGACACCTGGGAGAGCTTGCCGCGCACTTCGTTGGTGATGCCTTCGGCGAAGTACGCATCGGCCGAGTCGCCCAGGTTCTCGAATGGGAGCACGGCGAGGCGCTTGGGCCCGGTATCCTCCCCGGCGTCAGGGTGCGTTCGTCGCCATGCGAAGAGCACCCCCAGTCCGACGAGAAAGCCGAGGACGAGCGCGAGCGCAGCTACCGGAACTCTTCGCGCAGGCGACCGGGTGGGCTCGGGTGTCGTCACTTGACTGGAAGCGGCGGCCTCAGGGGCGGCGCTCGGCACGGGTGCCGCCGCGGCGGCAGCACTGGTCACCGGAGTCGTTGTCAGCGCCCGGGCGAACTCCTCCGCCGAGTTGAACCGGTCCGCTGCGACCGGGGCAAGTGCGCGCGCGACCGCCGCGTCCACCTGCTCCGGCACACTCGGCCGTGCCTGCCGCACCCGCGGCACCTCGCCACTGAAGCGCTTGGCGATGATCGCCTGTGCCGTGGGACCGGTGAATGGCGGCTCGCCGGCCAGCATTTCGTACAGCACGGCGCCAAGCGAGTAGATGTCGGTGCGTGCGTCGAGTGCCTTATCGCCCGCCGCCTGCTCAGGGCTCATGTAGGCCGGGGTCCCGATCGCCAGCCCCGTCTCGGTGAGCCGCTCGTCTACGCCCGCCAGTGCCCGCGCGATGCCAAAGTCGGCGACCAGCGTGGCCCCGTCGGCGGTGAGCAGCAGGTTCTCCGGCTTGATGTCCCGGTGGACTACGCCGTGGCGGTGCGCGTACTCGAGCGCCCGGGCCGCCTCGGTGGCGATCCGAAGCGCCGCCTCCACCGGCAGCTGCCGCTCCCGCCGCAGCCGGTCGCGGAGCGACTCGCCCTCGACGAACGGCATGGTGAACCAGAGCTGGCCGGCAGCCTCGCCCGAGTCGTGGACCGTGAGGATGTGGGGGTGCTGGAGCCGGGCGGCCAGCTTGATCTCCCGCTGGAACCGCTCGGGGCCGAGCGTGCGGGCGAGGTCGGGGTGCAGCACCTTGAGCGCGACCGGCCGGTCGTGCCGCAGGTCCTGGGCGAGGAAGACGGTCGCCATACCACCGCGCCCGAGCTCGCGCTCGAGGGTGTACGACGTGGCGAGCGCCGTCTGCAGCTGCGTTCGGAGGTCCGTCACCGCCCCTGATGTATTGAGGGTCGGTCAAAGGTACCCGCCCCGCGGCCCGGAGACCAGCACGACCCCTGGGCTAGGCCCGAGCCGAAGCCGAGCCCAAAAACAAACGCCCACCGTTGTTCACGGTGGGCATTGCCCCTCCTGGGCTCGAACCAGGACTCTCCTGATCCAGAGTCAGGCGTGTTGCCAGTTACACCAAGGGGCAGAAAATCGTGACGTCTCCGGATGACGCCATGGAGCTGAGGGGGATCGAACCCCTGACCTCTGCAGTGCGATTGCAGCGCTCTCCCAGCTGAGCTACAGCCCCGAAGGTCCGGAAAACTAGCACCTTACCCCCTCTCCATCAACCGACCCAGCGGTAGATTGTCCGCTTGCCTCCCCTCGCCGCGCAATCCTCGGTGCGTCCAGCAGCGCCCGGCGGGGGCACGACCCGCGCCCACCGGGAAGTGGTTGTGGACGCTCAACTTCGCCAAGGAGACGGTATGCGGGAAACGATGTTCCGCCGGTTGCTCGGCCGGCGGCTGGCCGCGGCCCTAGCGGCGGCCGCCCTCGCCGCGCGTCCCGCTCTGGCCCAGGAGCCCGACCACCAGCACCACTTCCAGGCCGGCATGCCCACCGCCACCGAAGCCGGGGGTGTTGTGCCGCTCTATGACAACCTGGGCACCCTGAGCCACAAGATCAGCACGGGCTCGGCCGCCGCGCAGCGGTTCTTCGACCAGGGGCTCCGCCTGACCTATGCCATCAACCACGAGGAGGCCATCGCCTCCTACACCCAGGCCACCAGCGAGGACTCCACCTGCGCGATGTGCTGGTGGGGGATCGCCTATGCCTTAGGCCCGAACATCAACGCCCCCATGGACACCGCCGCATACCGGCCGGCTTACGACGCCATCCAGCGGGCGGTGAAACTGTCGCCCAAGGCCACGGCCTACGAGCGCGACATGATCCAGGCGATGGCGAAGCGGTACGGCCCCGAGCCGGTCGCCAACCGGGCGCCCCTCGACTCCGCCTATGCCAGGGCGATGAAGAACGTGGCGAAGAAGTACCCCGGCGATCCGGAAGCGCAGACGCTGTACGGCGAATCCATGATGGACCTCTCCCCCTGGAACTACTGGGGGGGCCGGGGAACCAAGGCGCGGCCGGGGACACAGGACGTCATCACCGCGCTCGAGCCCACGCTGAAGAAGTACCCGAATCACCTGGGCGCCTGCCACTTCTACATCCACATCGTGGAGGCCTCCACCACGCCGGGACGCGCGCTGCCTTGCGCCGACAAGATGGCGCAGCAGATCCCCGGGGCCGGGCACCTGGTCCACATGCCCTCGCACATCTACATGCGGGTGGGCTACTACGACCGGGTCGTGAACCACAACCACGACGCCGTGGCGGCCGACCAGGCCTACGTACAGGACCGCAAGCCCAAGGGCTTCTACCAGTACATGTATTACCCGCACAACTGGCACATGATGTGGTACGGCCTGATCCAGCTGGGCCGTGGCGCCGAGGCGATCCACGCGTCGCGGGAGCTGGTGAAGGTGGTGCCGGTGGACGTGGTCAAGTCGGCGCCGCCGCTGGAGTACTTCTTCCCAGCCCCCTACTGGTCTCTGGTGCGGTTCGGGAAGTACGACGAGATGCTGGCCGAGCCCGTACCGGCCGAGCCGCTCAAGTACGCGACCGCGATGTGGCGGTACGGTCGTGGCCTCGCGTTCACCGCGAAGGGCCGCCCGGACGAGGCGAAGGCGGAGCTGGACAGCGTGGCCGCTGCCGCGCAGGCGACGCCGAAGGAAGCGCCGGCGGGGATCAACTCGCAGAAGGCGCTGCTGTCCCTGGCCGAGCGGCACCTGGCCGGCAAGCTCGCGATCGCCAGGGGAGACACCGCCGGCGGCATCGCGGCGCTGGAGCAGGCCATGAAGTACGAGGACGAGCTGCTCTATGACGAGCCGCCCGCCTGGTATCACCCGATGCGGCAGGAGCTCGGCGCCGTGCACCTCGCGATGGGGCACGCGGCGGTGGCGGAGAAGCTGTACCGGGAGGACCTGGTGCACTTCCCCAACAATGGCTGGTCGCTGTACGGGCTGGCCCGGAGCCTGGAGGCGCAGAACAAGGGCGCCGAGGCGGCGAAGGTGGACGCGCAGTACAAGAAGTGGTGGGATAAGGCCGACGTCAAACCGTTGGCGATGGCCAGGTAGCAGAGCGAAGCGGCTGTCACGGGGAGTGCTCAACCTGTCACCCTGAGCGCAGCGGGACCATGCTCGAGATGGCCCCCTTCACTTCGTTCAGGGCGACATGGTTTTACTGGTACTGGATGTACAACGGCACCGGATAAAGGCTGGTTACCACCTGCTCCGGCGTCATCAATCCGTCGTCGCCGCATCCCACCAGCTCGAACGTCACCCGGTCACAGCTCGGCACGTAACCCGGCGCCCGCGCCTTCGGCTCGCGATCGTTCTTGTAGAAGAGCTTGAAGCCGGTGAACTCCACCGGGTAGGGCGAGATCCAGAAGCGGTAGGCATCCTGCTTGTGATACGGGGCGCCGAACCCGTCCATCTGGATCACCACCTGCACCCTCGGATCTAGGCGGATGCTGTCCGTATTGGTCAGCATTTTTCTGGTGAATCGGTGCACGATCAGCACCTTGGGCGGCAGCTTGTGCTCAGTAACCAGCTTTCCCAGCACCTCGATCGCGTGGTTCACCTCGGCGGCGTCGAGCGTACCGATCCGCCTCCCGGGAGTGCCCCCGCCCTTCATCGCGAACTCGGGGTCGAGCGCGAGGTGGACGTACGGCCGCTGGAGAAACTGCAGCAGCGGTGACAGCTCCTCCTCCACGGTGCTCTGGCCGGTCTGGATATCGAGGAACACGATCCAGCCGCGCTCCTCGGCCCACGAAGCCACGGTGTTGATCACGCTGTCACCCATGCGCAGGCGGTACTTCTTCCCAGGGCCCGGGCTGCCCTGCGCTACGGTCGCGATCAGGTGCAGCGCGGGCATCACCTTCCGGCCCGGGTCCGCGAGCGCCCAGCGCATCGCCACCTGCTCCAGCCGAGGGAGCATCGAGTCGGGCGGGACCTGGCCCAGGATACCCATTCTGGTGGAGCGGGGATTGCCGTAGTACGCGACGATGCGATGGTCCGGCAGCAGGGAGCCGGCCAGCGGCGCCGGCCCGGCCACCGGCCACTTCGCCGAATCGGCGGGGCTCAGGACGAACGGCCGCGGGCCGCGGGGATGGGGCTTAGGCGGCACCGTGTCGCGCGGGGTCGAGAGCGTATCGGCGACCGTGTCGCGAGGGGGGGCCACTACCGGCTTCGGCTCCCACACTTTCGGCTTGGGTGGTGGGGTAGAGTCGGCCGGCGAAGAGGCGTCGGCCTTCGGGCGCGACCCGTCGCCGCACCCGATGGCCGCGCCGAAGATGATCAGGAAGAGAGCGCCGGAGGCGGGTGACGGCCGCATGCGGCCTGCATCGTAGTCGCGGCCCGCCCGGCTGCCAAGCCCGCCGTGGCGCCCTACATTTGCGCCGAGATCCGCGCCAGCTGTCGGTCGTGGACCCCGGAGAGCGCCGCCAGCGCCGTGACCGCGCCGATCAGCGCCATCTGCATGTCCCACTGGGTGTCCCACACGTCGCCCTGAGTCCCCAGGAAGGCCTCCGCCGCCTCACCCGTCGCCAGCGCGGTCCAGAACTCGACCAGCTCGTAGAGTGCGCTGAACGCCAGGCAGAAGCACACCACGAGGAAGGGCAGCCAGCGGCTGCCGGCCAGCGGCGAGCGTCGGATGAGCACCTCCCTGGCCAGCATCGCCGGGATGAAGCCCTGGGCGAAGTGCCCTATGCGGTCGTAGTGATTGCGGGAGAAACCGAACGCTTCCTGGAGCCAGAAGCCGAAGGGCACCTCGGCGTAGGTGTACTTCCCGCCGACCATGAGGATGGCGGCGTGGATCCAGAGGAGGGTGTAGACCAGCGGGGTGAGGCGAAACCGGTGCCGGAGCGCCACCAGGATCGGCGCGCCGATCAGCACGGGCGCCACTTCCAGGAACCAGGTGAACCGGTCGCGCGGGGCGATGCCGGACCAGACCAGGACTGCCCCTGCGGAGATCAGCAGCGCGAGCTCGTACCGGCTACTCCGCAAAGGGTACGTCCACGGTCAGCCCATCCCGGGCCACGACCGTCTCCGGGAAGATCGCCCGGGCTTCGGCAAGCAGCTCCGGGGCGTCGCGGCTGTACCGTGGGCTGATGTGGGTGAGGACGAGCCGCCGCGCTCCCGCTTCCACGGCGACCCTGGCGGCCTCCGCGGCCGTCGAGTGGCCGGTCTCCTTCGCCCGCTCCAGCTCATCGCTCCCGAAAGTGGCCTCGTGGATCAGCAGGTCGGCGCCGCGAGCCGCCTCGACCACGGTGAGGCTCGGGCGCGTGTCGCCGCTGTACACCAGGGTCCGGCCCCGCCGAGGGGCGCCCACCAGGTCGGCCGGAGCGATGCTTCGCCCGTCGTCGAGGACGACCGTCTCGCCCTTGTGCAGCCGGCCCCAGAGCGGTCCTTCGGGGATGCCCAGTTCTCGCGCGCGGTCGGGATTGAATCGCCCCAGCCGGGTGTGCTCCGCCAGGGCGAAGCCGACGGTATCGGGGCGATGGTCGGTCTCGAAGACGACGATGTCGTACTGTTCCCGGGTGAGCCGGTCGCCGGGCCGCACCTCTTCGATCTCGACCGGGAACTTGTTGCGCTCGATGCCGAGCGCGATCGCGGCACCGAGGACGCGCTGCGCACCCCGGGGCCCGTAGAGCCTGACCGCGGCCGTCCGCTCCTGCAGCCCCATGGTCCGCAGCAGGCCGGTCACGCCGAGGAGGTGGTCCGCGTGATAGTGGGTGAAGAAGATCTCGGTGAAGGAGAAGCCGACCCCGTACCGCATCATCTGCCGCTGATTGCCCTCACCGCAGTCGAAGAGGATCGTCTCCCCTTCCCGCTGCACGGCGAGCCCCGCGACGTTGCGGTCCACGGTCGGCGTGGCGGCGCCGGTGCCGAGGAAGGTGGCGGTCAGCATGGGGGCAATGTAAGCGCGTAGGTCACATTGTCACCCTGAGCGAAGCGAAGGGGACCATGGTCGATATGGCCCCCTTCACTACGTGCAGGGTGACAGCGGTTCGCTAGAAGATCTCGACCGTAACCGGAATCTTGCCCGGGTGCTTCTTCAAGTCGTCCAGGAACTCCTTCAGCGACTGCGAGACCTCTCGGAGATCGGTATAGAGTCCGGTGTCGGTGGTGAACTTCCCCATCGTGCCCCGTCCCTGGTTCAGGTTGGCGAGCAGGGTGTCGAGCTGCGCGCCGGTCGAGCTGAACTGCGCCGTCATGGTGGCCAGGTTGCCGGTGAGTGTGTCAGCCCGCTGGAGCGTGCGCGCCAGGGCGGGGTTCGCGAGGGTGCTGTCGAACCGGTTGGTCAGTTGCTCGAGGCTGGCCAGCGTCTTTGTGAGCTGAGCCGTCGGGCCGTTCTGAGCGTCACCGTACACCCGCATCGTCCGCTCCGCCGCCTTGAGCGTCGCCTGGAGTGCGGTGAGCGTGGCGTAGAGCTCGTCCGCGGTCCGCTTGTTCACGATCTGCTGCGCGCCGAGCAGGACGCTGTCCGCGCGGTCGCCCAGGCTCTGGGCCACATCGCTGAACCCCGCCGCCTGGGAACCGAGGATCACCCGGTCGCGGGTGAGACGCTGGGGCGCCTGCCCGGGGTTGAGCTCGATGGCCGCGTCGCCCACGAAGCCGACCGCCACGATCTGCGCGCTCGCGTCCACCCGGGGCACGATGTGGTCGGGCAGCGTCACCATCACCAGGACCTTCCCCACGTCCAACAGCTGGACCCGCTCGACCTTCCCCACCGGGACGCCGGAGATCCGCACCACCGAGCTGGCCTTGAGGTTGCCGGCCGTCTTGAACTGGATCTTCCAGAACTCGTCCTCGTCCGCGGTGACCGAGCGGCCGCTCAGCCAGCTGGTCCCCACGACGAAGAGCACGACGGCCAGAATCACGAGGCTGCCGACGGTGACTTCCCTCTTGTAGCTCAGATCCATGTCGGTCTCAGGCGGCGAAGGTGGCGTCCGGGAAGTCTCGCTCCAGGAACTCCTGCACCTTGGGGTTGTTCGACTTCAGAAACTCCTCCTGGGTCCCCTGCTGCACGATCTTCCCCCCGGTGAGCAGCGCCAGCCGGTCGGCGGTGCGAAAGGCCCCCCGCACGTCGTGCGTCACCATGACGCTGGTGACGCCCAGCTCGTTGTCGAGCCGCTTCACCAGGCTGTCGATCACGTCGGCGTTCACCGGGTCGAGACCCGACGTGGGCTCGTCGTAGAGCAGGTACTTGGGGCTGCCGGCGATGGCGCGCGCGATCCCGACCCGCTTCCGCATGCCGCCCGACAGTTCCGCGGGGAACTTTGTCATTACCTCGGGCGCGAGATTCACCAGCTTGAGGCAGCCGGCGACCCGCTCCCGGGCGTAGTCCTCGTCCCGGAACTTGTCCTCGTCGGTGATGCCGAGTCGGACGTTTTCGAACACGCTCATCGAGTCGAACAGTGCGCCGTTCTGGAAGACGTAGCCGATCCGGGAGCGCAGCGCGGCCAGCTCCTTGCGCCGGAGCTTCCCCACATCCTCGTCGTCCACCTTGACGATGCCGGAGTCGGGCCGGATCAGGCCGATGATGTGCTTGAGGAGCACGCTCTTCCCGGTACCAGATGGGCCCAGCAGCGCCAGGGTCTCGCCCTCCTGCACGTCGAGGTTGACGCCCTCGAGGACGACCTGGCTGCCGAAGCGCTTGTGCACGTCGCGGAGGAGGATCATCTAGGCCAGGAACAGGTTGGCCAGGAGGACGTCGAGCAGGAGGATCAACACCGAGCTCGCCACCACGGCGCCGGTGGTGGCGCGGCCCACGCCCTCGGCGCCCTGCTTGGTGTTGAAGCCCATGTAGCAGGCGATGATGGTGATGGATCCGGCGAAGAAGAACGCCTTGATGACCGAGTAAGTGGCGTCGAACGACCGCCAGAAGGAGCGCGCCCCGTAGGCGAAGTCCTCGTTGGTGATGGGCAGTACCACCGTCATCGAGAACCAGCCCGCGAAGATGCCCATCACGTCCGCGAGCACGACGAGCACCGGGATCATCAGAAAGCCGGCCAGCACCCGCGGGAGGATCAGGTGCGATCCCGGCGACCGGCCGAGGCTTTCGAGCGCGTCGATCTGCTCGGTAACCCGCATCGTCCCCAGCTCGGCGGCGTAGCGCGCCCCGATCCGGCCGGCGAGGACGAGGCCGGTGAGTACCGGACCCAGCTCCAGCACGATCGACTCCACGATCACGCCAGCCAGATAGTAGATGGGAATGGTGCCGGTGAACTGATAGCGGGCCTGAAGCGCGGTGACCGCGCCGGCGAAGCCGGAGATGAGGAGGACGATGAAGAGGCTGCCGACGCCGATGTTCCACGCCTCGGTCATGGTGCGGGGCAGCCACACGCGCCACTCGGTGAGGGTCTTGGCCGCGTCCCACATCATGAGCGAGACCCGGCCCACGTGGGACATGGCCTCCAGGGTCCAGCGACCGACGAAGCGGCGGAGATCGAGTGTCTGCGCGTCCAAGCGAGTTATCAGCTATCAGAGGTGATGATCGAGAGCTCCAGCCCTCAGCCATCACCACGGATAGCTGATAGCTGATAGCTCTCACGACCGGCCGCACGTATCTTCGCTTGGCATGACCCCTAAGTCTAGGGCCGAGCGCGCGCGGCAGGCCGCAGCATTTCGCAGGGGCCTGCTGCGGTGGTACCGCCGTCACGGCCGCGACCTACCCTGGCGCCGGACCCGTGACCCCTATCACATCGTGGTGTCGGAGTTCATGCTCCAGCAGACCCAGGTGTCGCGGGTGGAGGCGTACTACCACCGCTTCCTGGAGCAGTATCCCACCATCCACGCGCTCGCCACCGCTCCGGCCGCGGCGGTCCGGGAGAGCTGGGAGGGGCTGGGCTACTACCGCCGGGCGACGAACCTGCATCGGCTGGCGCAGGCGGTGGTGGACCAGCACGCCGGGATCATGCCGTCCGATCCCCTGGTGCTGGAGCGACTGCCTGGCGTGGGGCGCTACACGGCGGGTGCGGTGGCCTGCTTCGCGTATGAGCAGGTGGCGGCTACCGTGGACACCAACGTCGCGCGGGTGATTCAGCGGGCCTTCCATCCGAGACACGGCAGGAAATCGCTGGCCAGACAGGTATGGACTACCGCCTTGGAGATCCTGCCCCAACACGGCAAGCGTGCTTGGGAAATGAATCAGGGACTTATGGAACTGGGGGCCCTGATCTGCACGGCCAGAGTCGCGAAATGTGACGTCTGTCCTGTGCGGAAGGCGTGCCTCACGGGCAGAAATGTCACCCTGAGCGAAGCGAAGGGGACATAGCGCCGCTTGACGCGCAGTTGATGGGAAATGCCAAGCATTTCCGTCAGCGATGCGCGACTACTACGTCTACATCCTCGCCAGCAAGTCCCGTGAACTATACATCGGGGTAACGAACAACCTTACCAGGCGCGTGGCCGAGCACCGAGCGGGGGTCGATCCCGACGATCACTGCTACCGCCACGAAATTATCCGCCTGGTCCACGTGGAACGCACCACCGATGTTCGTGAGGCGATTCGGAGGGAGAAGCAACTCAAGAGTTGGAGGCGGATGCGAAAGATCGAGTTGATCGAGAGTGTGAACCCGAAGTGGCTGGACCTGGCTTCGGCGCCTTCGCTTCGCTCAGGCTGACAACATGGGCAGCTAGGCCAGCATAGCTCCGCCCACCAACGCGGCGAGTGCGAAGACCCCTGCTACCGAGCCTACAACGCGCTGCCGCTGCCGCAGCTCATCGAAATAGGCCGCTCCCGGCCCCTCGGGATCCAGGCGCGCCAGCTTGGCCGCCGTCGGCAGCCCCACCATCAGCACCAGCAGCGCCCCCACCAGCCCCGCCCCCTGCATCAGCACCAGCCAGATGTTGAATCCCGCCTCGCCCCCCCGCAGGCTGGTCATCGCGAAGGTCAGCATCAGCCCCGACAGCACCGCGAGCAGCGCTCCCGGCGCCACCAGGATCTTCTGCACCGCCGCCTGCGCCCGGGCCACCGCACCGAGACCGGCCCGGTCCTCGCGCCGGCCCGCAATGCCCGCGACCATGGCCGCGAGCGCGCCGCCGATCCAGAGGGTGAACCCGAGAATGTGAAGGAAGAGCCAGAGGCGGATCACGAGGTCGTCGCGGAGAGGATCGCGCCGTCGATCGGCTGTCGGCCGGAGAAGCCCGCGTCGATTTCATGCCAATGGGTGATCCGGTCCTCGCCCAGCTTCCAGCAGAGGAAGATCGGCCGGTCCTCCCGCAGCGAATAGAAGTCCACCAGGCCGGCGTCGAACCCCTTGAAGACGCACCCCACCGCCTCCAGCTCCTGGAGGTAGCGATTGATCCGGTCGGCATGGCGGGTCACTTCCTCGCGCGCCGCCAGCAACTCCCCCGTCTCGCCCCAATCGGCCCGGGCGCCGCCGGTGAGCAGCTCGAAGCGCGACACCGCCGCCCGCCACGAGGGATACTCCATCGTGAGGTCCTGCACGATCCGCCGCACCAGCGGCAGCGTGCGCTCGGCCTCCTCCAGACTGAACAGCTTGAACTCGGACATGGTGGTCACCCCCAGACGATCTCGATGCCCGCCACCTGCTCCGGGTGGCTGATGAAGCCTACCACCCTGCGGTCCTCGTCCACCACCGTGATCGTGGGCCGAAGGTGCGACTCGTTGGGGTCCAGGTCCATGCGGATGGTGAACCCCTCCAGCTCCTGGTCGGGCCGCACCACCGGCGAGTTGGTCCGCATCAGCGAGTCGGCCCGGGTATGCCACGGGTGTTTCCCTTCGG
Source organism: Gemmatimonadota bacterium (assembly GCA_046729675.1). Classification (GTDB taxonomy): domain Bacteria; phylum Gemmatimonadota; class Gemmatimonadetes; order Gemmatimonadales; family GWC2-71-9; genus CAVVWJ01. The sequence continues at coordinate 11,131 of JBKPGZ010000023.1, forward strand.
CGAGGCACCGGGTGACGAGATCGCGGTCGCTCAGCGTGCCCAGGAAGCGACGGGTCCGGTGGTCGTCCACCACCGGGACCACCGAGATGTTGCGGGTCTTGAGCATGATCGCGACTTCGCTGGCCATCGCGCCGGCCACGGCGACGTGCGGCTCGGCCACCATTGCTTCCGAAGCTTTCATGCTGGTGAATTTGACCCCTGCGAGTTGAGGGTCAAGGCCGAGTCGCGGTGGCGAGCGCCTCGCGCGCCGCCGCGTAGCCGTCCGATGCGTACTGCCGCACGCGCTCCACCCGGAAGGTCGCGGCGCGCTCCACCCTGGGTCGGACGTAGACCAGCGGGGGCCGCGACGGGTCGCTCCCCCAGAGGGCGAGCTGGCTGGCCGTCGCCTGGGCCATGAGCGCGCCGACGGCATCGTCGTGAGCGCGGACGATCGCCGGGATCCCCGTGGTGGACCAGGGCCCCGCGACGTCGAACCCCGGTCCGACGTCCACCGCCACCACGGTCTCACGCGCGAATCGGGCCGCGACATCGAGCGGCAGCGGTCCCCGCAGCCCGCCGTCCCCGCAGCGACGACCGCCGAGATGCACCGGCGGGTAATACACCGGCAGCGCACAGCTGGCGCAGAGCACGTCCACCACCGGGGCGTCCTCGCCACCGTCGCCGAACAGGAGCAACTCACCGGTGTCGAGGTGGGTGACCGTGACGGTGACGGGCACCGTGAGCTCGGAGAACCGCCGGACGGGCACCAGGCGCTCGATCGCGTCGCGGAACGGGCGCGGCCGGAGCAGGGACCGGGTGAAGAGTCCGCTCATGAACGCAAGCGGGTCCTTCACGACGCCCGTCCGTCCCACCTCGGCCAGCTGCGCCAGCAGCGTCTCGGGTTCGAGCCGGGCGGCCAGCGCCACCGCGATGACGGCGCCCATGGAGGCGGCGATATGCCGCACCGGGGTCAGCCCGAACTCGGCCAGCGCCAATGCGGCGCCGATGTGAGCGGCGGACTTGGCCCCGCCGCCGCTCAGGACCAGGGTGACACCCGCTGGACTCACAGGGGTTGGTGCTGCTTCTGCCGGTGACGATGCCGCTCCGCCCGGGCATACCGCTCCCGCTCCTGATCCGTCTCCGGCACCAGTCGCGGTACCCTCCTGGGTTTGCCCTGTGCATCGATGGCGACGAACACCACGTGGGCGGTGTTGGTGTGGCGCTTCTCTCCGGTGCTGATGCGCTCGGCGTAGACCTCGACGGTGATGTCCATGGACGAGTTGCCCACGAAGTCCACCGTCGCGACGCAGGTGACCAGC
>JBKPGZ010000024.1:0-3943 GCA_046729675.1 Gemmatimonadota bacterium
GGTAGCGCGGGGTCTGCCCAGAGTCCCACGGCGCGGTCGGCTCGAGCGCGAGCGCGAAGACCCGCCGCGCCAGGGAGTCCGGGACTGCCCCAAGCAGGGCCAGATCGAGGAATGGGTCCCCGATCGGGCTCCATTTCGAAGTCCGGGTCGAGCAGCAGTCGGCGGTTGGTCTGGTAGGCCTCGCGGAGGTGGCCCCGGTAGGCGAGTGCGGCGGCCAGATACTGTGGCCACATCAGCGAATCGTTCACCCAGCCCGCGTCTCCGCCTGCGCTCCGGTGTGGGTCGCCCAGTTTGCGGAGCAGCCGGACCTGGGTTTCCGCGGAGTCGGTGAAGAAGGCGAGGATGTCGATGGCGGCTCGCCAGATGGCGCTGACCGAGGCGCTGTCGACCAGTCGGGCCGTGTCCGCGGCGCCGGACTGGGTGGGATCCAGCGCCAGGAGGGCCAGCCGAAAGTGCGAGGTGCTACCGGCGGGGTGCAGATTCAGGTAAGCGGCCGCGTAGTGCCGGGCCACCTCAGGACGGCCCAGCTGGATGGCCAGGTCCGCCATGTGCTCGTAGGCCGGCGCGAATCCCGAGTCCAGCGCGATCGATCGGCTGAAGGTCTCGAAGGTCGTGGCGGGCGGCGTACCTATGGGTAATGGCGCATGCATCCGAGTCTCGCCAAGCGCATACCACACTTCGGGGTCTTCAGGATAGCGGCGGACCGCCTCCTCGAGCGCGGCCAGGCGGCGAAATTGGAAGCCGACGTAATCTTTCGGGTCGGTGGCTGCGCCGGCGGCGAAGTCGAACGAGTCGGCCACGATCAGAAGGCTTTCTCGAGGCGACAGGCCGTGGTTATACAGCGTCGAGCGCCTGGCGTATTCCTCGCGCGGCAGGTACGCTCCCGCGGTCGGCGGGTGCCAACTCAGAACTGCGCTCATCCGGCCCAGCGCGAGGGCGAAGCCACTGTCGGTGGCGATCGCCTGGCCTATCGAGCCAGGGCGGAGTCCCATAACCCCGGCCGGTAAAACTGCTCGCCTTGCAGGAAGGCCTTCAGCGCCGGCAGCGATCTCGATCCCATCGAGACCTGGCGCACCGACCCGATCGCCCGACCCCGCCCCAGGGCCTGAAGGATCCGGATACCCAGCGAGTCCGCCAGCTCGCCGATCCTCGCGGACTCGCCCGATACCTCGACCTCCCTCTGGCCTGACCCACTCACGGCGTCCAACACGCCGGCGCGGAGTGTGACCGAGTCGCGCCCCCTCGGGACCACCGCGCCGAACACGACCAGCCCCGCTCCGGTGCGGCGACCGAGGGCCTCAGCGGAGGCTGGGTCCGCGCGACCCTCCCACCGCCGCAGGGCGACTGTCGGAGACACGGTGCGGAGCGGACCGGCGGCGTCGAGGCTGCGGGAGAGGATGTCGCCCAGCCCCTCGCGCCAGAGCTGCAGTGAGGGATCGAGCACGTCGAAGGGGGCGACGGCGAGGAGGTTCCGATCGAGCGTGACTTCGGGCGCGCGCCGGAGGCCGCGGTACAGGCCGAGCAGGACCGCGACCGCGACGAGCCCACCGGCTGCGGCCAGGAGGATGCGCCGCCTGAAAGCTGGATGGCGGGCCGCCCGTGCCGGCTCGTCCGGCACGGCTGGCTGAGCGCCGCAGGCGGCCTGGAGGGCCTGAGCGAATTGCGAGGTGTCGACGAAGCGGTCGGCGGGCGAGCGTGCCAACGCGTTGGCGATGACCTCCTCGACCGACTCGGGCACGTCGCGGAGGGTGCGCAGGCGCGGGACCGGCTCACTCAGGCGGCGGGCGATGATCGCCTGCGCCGTGCGACCGGTGAACGGCGGATCGCCGGCGAGCATCTCGTAGAGGACGCAGCCCAGGGAATAGATGTCGCTTCGGCCATCGAGCCGCCGGTCGGCGCTCGCCTGCTCCGGGCTCATGTACAGCGGGGTGCCGAACGTGATGCCGGCTTCGGTCAGCCGCTGGCCGCCGGCCGCGTCGAGCGCCCGGGCGACCCCGAAGTCCGCGATGACACAATGATCGCCCGAGAGCAGGATGTTCTCCGGCTTGACGTCACGGTGGACGATACCCTGCCCGTGGGCATAGCCCAGGGCATCGGCGACCTCGAGCGCGATCCGGACGGCGTCTCGCAGCGGGAGCTGCGGCTCATGGGCGAGTCGCTGCCGGAGCGACTCGCCCGCGACGTACGGCATCGTGAACCACAGGGACTCCACGGCACTGCCAGGCTGCTTCGCTGTCCCGCTATCGAAGACCGGCAGGATGTGGGGATGCTGGAGGCGGGCCGCTACCTTGATCTCCCGTACAAAGCGCTCGGGGCCGAGCGCATGGGCCAACTCCTGGTGCAGGACCTTGAGGGCGACTGGCCGATCGTGCTGGAGATCGCGCGCCAGGTAGACCGTAGCCATGCCGCCCCGGCCGAGCTCGCGCTCGAGCGTGTAGCGGTCGGCCAGGGCAGCCTTGAGCCTTTCGAGGGTCTCGTCCAGAGAGACCTATCCGACTGGGGTATCTCCAGGCTATAGCCGGGCTCGCCATTCGGCCAGATCCGCCGGCCGACTGCTACAGTTTCTCCGGGCAGAAGCGGGCATTTTGGGGCAGGAAAGCGGGCACCGACGCTCGGTAAGTGACCGTTTCCGGGCAACTTGACCGGAACCGCTGCCCCAGCGGTACCGACTCTGGATCAGGAGAGTTCCCGCTTAACCCCATCGGTGTAGCGTCTCAATGCCCTGTCTTTTCCCCCCTGACCAGCTCCACCGCATGCTCGACCATATCGTTCAAGACCGCCAGTCCATCCTTCACCCCGCCTGCACTGCCCGGCAGGTTCACGATCAAGGCTCGCCCCCGCACGCCGGCGGCCCTCGGCTCAGCGCCGCGCGGGGGAAGCTGGGGTAGGCCGTCATCCGGAGTGCCTCAGCGATGCCGGGCGCCTCCTTGTCGAGCACCGCGCGGGTGGCTTCCGGAGTGACGTCGCGGGGGGTAAGGCCTGTGCCGCCAGTTGTGAGAATGAGGTCGGCCCGGTCGCCGTCCGCCCAGGCGGCAAACACCGAAGCGATGCTCGCGGTTTCGTCGGGTACCAGCGCGCTCGGCCAAGTCGAAGCCCCGGCTCGCTGCCCAGATGGCGATGGTATCCCCGGAGGTGTCGGCGCGCTCGCCGCGGGTGCCGGCGTCGGAGATGGTGAGGATGGCGAGGCGGAGCGCCATGGTAGGGGAGAATGTAGCCGGGCTCTGGCGGTTCCGCCGCCGACCTGGGGCTCGGGTATACGCCTCAGCTGGATCCGGGGGACCCGACCGGGCCGACCTTCGCGGTGGGACTGCGCAGCTTCACCTCGGGCCTCAAGCACCGCCTGTTCGTGGAGACGTCGGCCTCCCAGGTCGTGGTCGTGACCGGCGGGGGACAGGAGGGCACCCGGCACTACGGCCCGGGGCTCCAGACCGGCTACCAGTTCGTGTCGCCGGGAGGATTCACCCTGATGGCCTCGATCGGCGCCGGTTATGCGCTCGGGGTCCCGAGAGGCTCGACCCCTGGGCCACCCAGGTCGGTCTGGGCTGGGCTACACCTGGCGGCGGTCGCACGCCGCCGGCGAGCGCCGGCGCATGTAGCTCCGGTTCTGCGAGGTGTTTGTCACCCTGAACGAAGTGAAGGGGACCATGCTCGATATGGTCCCCTTCACTTCGTTCAGGTGACACCAGAGTTCCAGGGGCTCCCGCCGCCAAGCTGGCGGAGCGTTACCCCCGATCAAGAGAGTCCTGGTTCGAGCCCAGCAGGGCGCAGCCCATGTCGCTTTTTGGCCGGAGAGGACGCGCCTAGCAGTAGAACCTGCTGGTCCACACCTCACCTGGAGATTCTGACGATGCAATCACCGACACTGACCGGAGCGGCAATGCTGCTGGTGACGCTCCTGACGGCCTGCGACCGGCCAACCGGCCCCGCGGACCCCTCTACGCCT
>JBKPGZ010000025.1:0-3095 GCA_046729675.1 Gemmatimonadota bacterium
CAGATCGGCACACTCACCGAAACGATTGACGCCATCCAGCTTGCCCAGCGCGGCGGCCAACTCGGAGAGACGGATCGCGGCCTCGGGGGTCGGGGTCGCAGGAGTTTAGCCCCGGCATGATGGCCGGTGAAGCCGTGGGCTCGGATGCGTCGAGCTTTTCGGCCGCGGCCGCGCGGATTCGGTGCACGACTCCCGGCGACTCTCTCCTATCGTCGGCCCATGCGATCCCACCGCAGCTTCGTCCCCGTGAGCCACTGGGCCGACCGTCGTCAGCGCCGCGGCGTGGCGGGCGAGCGCGCGGCCATTGCGTACCTGACGGCCTGCGGCTGGAACATCGAATCGCACCGATTCCGACTGGGCAAGCACGATCTCGATGTCGTCGCCCGGAAGGGTCAGCTGGTGGCGTTCGTCGAGGTCAAGACGCGGCGGTCGAACATCTGCGGGGCGGCGCTCGAATCCGTGAGCGCGCTCAAGCGCCACGTTCTCGGTAAGGTGGCAATGCACTGGCGGCTGCGGCACGGTCGGGCGGGGGACACCTACCGGTTCGACATCCTGGCCATCCAGGACCATGGCGGGGGTCGGTACGAGGTGGAGCATGTGGAGGATGCGTGGCGGATGGGGTGGAGCGCGTGAGGGGGAACATAGAATCGTGGCTGAAAATCAGTCACGGGTGTACGCTTGTTTCGGCAGGTATTCGGTATTAGCTTAGCTCATCTTACTGTTGTGTAGCAAAATCAGTCACTTACTACCAGGGGAACACCATGCCCGCTGACGAAACCCGGCTGGAAGCCGATCGCCGCAAGGCGCTCGGTCTGGCCATCTCCCAGATCGAGAAGCAGCTCGGCAAGGGGTCCATCATGCGCATGGGCGCCGACTCCGCCCGGGTCAAGGTGGCCGCCATCCCCACCGGCGCCATCAACCTCGACGCGGCCACCGGCATCGGGGGCGTGCCCCGCGGTCGAATCACCGAGATCTACGGACCCGAGTCCTCGGGCAAGACCACGTTGACCCTCCACCTCGCGGCCAACGTCCAGCGGATGGGCGGCGTCGCCGCCTACGTGGACGCGGAGCACGCCCTCGACATCGAGTACGCCAAGAAGCTCGGCGTCAACGTCGAGGACCTCCTCGTCTCCCAGCCGGACACCGGCGAGCAGGCGCTCGAGATCGTGGACATCCTGGTTCGCTCCGGCGCGGTGGACATCGTGGTCATCGACTCGGTCGCGGCGCTGGTGCCCAAGGCCGAGATCGAAGGCGAGATGGGTGACTCGATCGTGGGTGTGCAGGCCCGGCTCATGAGCCAGGCGCTCCGCAAGCTCGCTGGCGCCATCAACCGCTCCAATACCGCCGTGGTCTTCATCAACCAGCTCCGTGAGAAGATCGGCGTCATGTTCGGCAACCCGGAGACCACCACTGGCGGCAAGGCGCTCAAGTTCTACGCCTCGCTCCGGCTCGACATCCGCCGCATCGGTCCGGTCAAGGAGCGCGAGGCGGTCATCGGCAACCACGTCCGGGTGAAGGTGGTCAAGAACAAGGTCGCCCCGCCGTTTCGGCAGGCCGAGTTCGACATCATGTTCGACGAGGGCATCAGCCACACCTCGCTGCTGGTGGACCTCGCTTCCGAGGCCAACATCATCCAGAAGTCGGGCGCCTGGTACTCCTACAACGACCAGCGCATCGGCCAGGGCCGCGAGAACGCCAAGTTGTTCCTGCGGGACAACCCGCCCCTCATGACCGAGATCGAGGGCAAGGTGAAGGAGCTCCTCGGCGTCCGCCAGGTCACCGCGGAGGCCACTGAGGAGTGACGGCACCCGAAGGGCAGGGTCGTCCCCGACGGATCACCGCGCTGGTGCCCGAGCCCCAGGGCGCGGGCTCCATCCGGCTCGAGGTGGACGGGACGCGCTTCGGCTCGCTCCCTCCCGAGCTGGTGCGGGAGGAGCGGCTCCGGGTAGGCAGCGAGCTCGACGACGCTCTGCTCGACCGCCTCGCAAGCCTGGCCGAAGTAGAGGCCACCTATCGCACCGCGCTGCGCGCGGTCGAGCGCCGCTCGTTCGCCCGGGCGGATCTCGGCCGCCGGCTGCGCCGCAAGGGCCACGCTCCCGAGGCGATCGAGCGGGCGCTCGGTCGCCTCGCGGAGCACGGGTTCCTCGACGACGCGGCGTTCGCGGCGAGCTACGTCGAGACTCGCGCCGCGAGAGGCCGGGGGCCGCTGCGGCTCGCGCGAGACCTGGCGGCGATGGGCGTCGAGCGGAGCGTCATCGACCGCGCTCTCGCGACCCACGCCGGCAGCGCCGACACCGCCGGCGATGTCCCCCGCGCTTTGGCCGAGAAGCGCGCCGCCCAGCTGGGGGACCTGCCCCGGCACGTGCGCCGGCGCCGGGTGCTCGCCTACCTCGCCCGCCGCGGATTCAGCGGCCGAGAGGTGAGCGAGATGGTGGGCAAGTTGATCTAGGGGAGCTATCAGCTATCGGCGGCGCCCGGCTAGTCGCTCAGGAACGGTGCCGGCAGCTGTGATCGCTGATAACTGATAGCTCCACATTATATTCTCCCCATGCAGTCAGCTCGCATTCGCCGTCTTTTCCTCGACTTCTTCGTCGCCAAGGGACACCGTGAGGTGCCTTCTTCGTCGTTGGTGCCCGCGGACGATCCCACCCTCCTGTTCACCAACGCGGGGATGGTGCAGTTCAAGCGCACCTTCCTCGGCCAGGAGCACCGCGACTACGCCAGCGCCACGACCTGCCAGAAGGTCGTCCGCGCCGGTGGCAAGCACAACGATCTCGAGCAGGTAGGCCACACCAAACGGCACCACACCTTCTTCGAGATGCTGGGCAACTTCTCCTTCGGCGACTACTTCAAGCGTGAGGCGATCGCCTACGCCTGGGAGTTCGTCACCAGCCCCCAGTGGCTCGGCATCCCCGCCGAACGCCTCCGAGTCACCGTCCACCACACGGACGACGAAGCGCGACGCTACTGGCGGGAGACCTCCGGCCTGCCGGACCACCGGATCTACGGTCTGGGGGACAAGGACAACTTCTGGCAGATGGGCGACACGGGGCCGTGCGGGCCGTGTACGGAGATTTACGTGGATCTCGAGTGGG
>JBKPGZ010000026.1:0-11399 GCA_046729675.1 Gemmatimonadota bacterium
CCAGCTGCTCCTCGGCCGGCGCCACGCCCGAGCCCAGCTCGAGCGAATAGCCATGCAGGACAACGTCCGGGTCGCGGCGCTGGTCCTGGCCGGCGAGCTGGGGCCGATCGGCTACGACGAGATCACTCCCGAGGCCGCCGCCGCGCTCGGCGCCCCGGCGGAGCTTCGGACCGATCTCCTCAGCGTGCAGCCCGGGGCCGTCAGCTATCTCGCCACACGCGGGTCAGGGTACACCTGTGAAACGGTGCCTGGACCGTCGGCCGAGATTCTGATTGCCGAGGCGATCTGGCGCGCGCCCCGGGCTCCCCGGGCTACGGACTCGCTCCTGGTCTTCGTGGAGAACGATCCCGCGACTGCCGCCGACAACGCGTGGATCCATCTCGGAGTGATCTCGGCGGGCGGCGCGAGCTGTCCCACCGGCGAGCCGGCCCTCGCGATACGGGTGGCCATCCCGGCCCCGCTCTCGTCCGCGGTGCTCAGCCGCGTGATCGCCGGAGCGCCGGTGAGGCTCACGGAGGTGATGCAGGCGCGGTACTACGCGTCAGGCGGCAAGTCCTGGCTCGGCCTGCGATCGGTGAGTAGCGGAGAGGCGATCACGCCGTTCGCCGGCCCCCTGGCCGACAGTGCTCCCGGCGTGCGCGGTTTGACCCTGCGCTACCTGAGCGGCACCGACGCCCCTACCACGGACCCGGCGGCGGTTCGGGCCATCGAAGTCGCGCTGGTTGGGGTCACAGAGGAGCCGATTCTCGGGCGCGACCTTTTCCGGCCATCGGTCGACAGCTTCGCGCTCACGACGCGGGTGGCGCTCCGCAACGGGCTCCGGCCGTGAAGTCCGGAAACCGGGGACTGGTGCTGCCTCTGGCGATCCTCGCGCTGGTGGTGATCGCCGCGCTCGTGGCGTGCGCCTTCGCTTCGGCGTACCTCGAGCAGCGCATCGGTCGGAACACCCTGTACGCGGTTCAAGCCGCCGGGGCCGCAGAGGTCGGCGCCGCAACCGTGATCGGGGCGTGGGAAGCGCACGGTCTCAGTTTTCTCGGTCCGCGGGAGAGTACCGTGCTTCCGACCGAAGTTCTTCCAGGGTCGAGCGCCTACACACCTTCCGTCAGCCGCCTCAATGACCAGCTGTTTCTGCTGGAGGTGGAGGGTATCCGAACCGATGCGGACGCCAGGCCACTGGCGCGCCGCCGACTTGGTGTCGTCCTGCGGACCGTTGATAGCGCGGCCGGCGGGCCGGCCGGAGTCAGACCGTTGGCCCATAGAGCCTGGATCTCGATGCCCTTCTGACCCCACGAACTCCCGTTCTCCTCGCCGCCGGGATGACAGGAATTGCATTGTGATGCATCCCGAGAGACCGCTTGCGAAAGAGAAGAAGGGAGGGGCTACAAGGGTTGCACCGGGCTATCCGGCACCCTACTAAGACGGCAGGCCCCATCTACTTAGCTGGCTGCAATATGTTGGCACATCGGTTGCCCTCATCCGGGCGGACTATACTCACGCCTTCGCTGCCGGGACCTTTAACCATCGGATAAGTATGGGACTCTTCGGGCGCAACGCGACGACGGTCGGTCTCGATATCGGGAGCGGCCTCATCAAGCTCGTCGCCATCTCACACGCCTCGGGTGGGCCGGTCCTGACCAAGGTGGCGTTCACCTCCGTGGTGAACGACGCGATCGTCGAGGGCGAGGTCATGGACCCCGGGATCGTCTCCGAGGCGATCAAGGACCTCATGGGGTCAGCCGGCATCAAGGCCAAGAAGGTCGTGACCGCCGTGGGCGGGCGCGATGTGATCATCAAGAAGATCAGCATGGACCGGATGAAGGAGCCGGAAGCGCGCGAGGTGATCCGCTGGGAGGCGGAGCAGCACGTGCCGTTCGACATGGAGAACGTCGAGCTCGACTTCCAGATCCTGGACCCCGAGCGTGAAGGTCTCCAGATGACCGTGCTCCTGGTCGCCGCCAAGCGCGAGCTGGTGGAGCACAAGGTCGCGCTCCTGGCCGACGTCGGGCTCGACGCCAGCGTCATCGACGTGGACGCGTTCGCGCTGCACAACGCTTTCGAGATCAACTATCCCGAGGCGATGGTCGGCGTGGTGGGGCTGGTGAACATCGGCCACGAGACCACCAACATCAACATCCTGGACGACGGCGTCCCGGTTCTCACCCGCGACATCCCGATCGGCACCCGGCGGTTCAAGGAGGATCTCCAGCGCGAGCGCGGACTCTCGGCCGATGAGGCCGACGCCCTCCTGCGCGGCGCCACGTCGAGCGACGCGCTCGATCCGCTGCTCGAGGGTCGGGGCGAAGAGCTCGCCGTCGGCATCGAGCGCGCTGCCGCGTTCCTCCAGTCGGCGAGCCGGTCGGCCGGCGGGATCTCGCGGATCTTCACCACCGGTGGCGGCGCCCGGATTCCGCGCCTCAACAAGGTGCTGTCCGACCGGCTCCGGATCCCGGTCCAGCTGGCCAACCCGATCGAGAAGCTCCAGGTGGCCGACGGCGTGTTCGATACCATGCCGGTGGACGAAGTGGCGCCCTTGCTGATGCTGCCGATCGGCCTCGCGCTTCGCGGCGCGGCGTGACCCCGACCAACGGACTCGATACCCGATGATCACCGTCAATCTTCGTCCTAACCTCAAGCGCAAGCGGGCGCGCTCTCCCCTCGCAGGACTGGTGGAAAGCGTCCGCGGCCTGAGCGTGGGCGGCAAAGTGAAGGACCCGCTCCTGCTCGCCTGCGCGGCGAGCTGGGTGGCCGTGCTCGGATGGCTGGGCTACGTGTTCATCAGCACGGCCACCGAGCTGAACGCGCTCGAGCCGCAGCTCGAGGTCACCAGGGCCGAGCACAAGCGCTTCAAGGCCTTCCTGGCCGAGAAGCGGCACCAGGAGACGATCAGGGATTCGCTGGTCGCCCAGATCGGCGTGATCCGCACCGTGGACGGCGATCGCTACGTGTGGGCCCATCTGATGGACGAGGTGACCAAGGCACTGCCGGCGTACACCTGGCTGGTGGACATGGGGAACACCGCGCCGGCCGCGGCGCCAGCGGCGGCGCCCGCCGCGGGCGCACCGAAGGACTCCACCAGGAGTGACTCGGTGGTGGCCCCGGCTGTCGTGGCCTTCGAAGTAAACGGACGGACCGTGGACATTCAGGCGTACACCCGGTTCCTCCGTCAGCTGGAGGCTTCGCCCTGGATCACCGACGTGACGCCGGTGTCGGCGCAAACCGTGGTCGAGAAGGAGCGTGCGGTGACCGCGTTCACCATCCGGGCTATGTACCGCCAGGCTGACTCGGCGTACATCCGGACGGTTCCCCTCAGCGAGTCGGTGAGGTAGGCGCCATGGCCCTGTCCACCCAAAAGTCCACGCCCGTGCTGGTGATGCTGCTCGCCGGCATCACCGGGTACATCGCCTACACCGGAGCGGTGATCGACACAGCCGGGATGAGCGGCCTCGTCGCGCGCGAGGAGCGGGTCGTCGCCATCAAGGACACCATCGCCCGGCTCCAGGCCGGCACCGACAGCGCCAAGCGCGAGCTCGCGCGCGGCTCGGTGGAGGACCTGCGCCGGCGGCTGGAGACCTACCGCGGGAGCCTGTCGCTCCTTCGCCGGCTGGTCCCCGAGCGGAACGAAGTCCCCAACCTGCTGGACGACATCTCCAGCCGGAGCCGCATCCGCGGCGTGACCCTCGCGACCGTGGTGCCCCTGCCGGTCGAGGCGGGGCCGGCGCCCTTCGACACCTACAAGTACAACATGTCGGTGATCGGCCGGTACGATCAGATCGGCCAGTTCCTGGCCGACGTCGCGAGTCTCCAGCGGATCATCGTGCCCTACGACCTGACGCTCGACCAGGCCCAGACCACCGCGGCGAAGGCCCTCGGCGACACCAGCGGCTCGCTGCTGGAGGCCAAGTTCCAGGTCCGTACGTTCGTCAAGTCTTCTAGCCCGGAGGGACAGGCCAGTGGCTCGTAACGCTCTGCTCGGGCTCGCCCTGCTCGCCGCGCTGGCCGGCTGCTCGTCCGGCGGGGACGAGGCGGATGCGCAGGCGGCCGACGCGCAATTGGCCGCCTTGCGAGCCCACAACGACAGCCTCCGTGCGGCGCAGGCCGCGACCGCGTCCGCTAGCGCGACCGCGACCGTCGCCGACACGGGGGCCAGCAGCACGCTGGCCGCGACCACGCCGGCGGCGGACAGCGCCGCGATCGATACGGTCGGCATGGACGAGGCCGCGGTGGCCGACTCGATCCGGAAGGCGCGGGAGATCGAGGTGATGCGCGAGACCTTCGCCTACTCCGGCGGCTCGCGCGATCCGTTCGCCTCGCTGCTCAATACCTCGGCAGCGGGTCCGGAGATCGGCAGCCTCGACCTGGTCGGGGTGTATCAGGACCTCCGCAACAGCAGCAACAGCATCGTCGTGCTGCGGGACAAGGGCACCGCCAAGCGGTACAAGCTGCGAGTCGGTGACCAGGTGGGACGCGCCAGGCTGGTGCAGATCCGGCCGCGCGATGCCGTGTTCATGATCCGCGATTTCGGGTACGAACGCCAGGAAACTCTCTCGCTGCGGAAGCAGGAGGTCGAGACGCCATGACCGGATTGTATCGCAAAATCCTTAGCGCCAACGCCCACACTTCGGGGCTGCTGCTCGCAGCCGCGCTGGTGGCCGGCGGCGCGGCCCCAGTCCGGGCCGAGGGCCCAGGGACCGGGGAGGTCACGGCGGTCAGCCTGGCGCCTGCCGCCGGTAAGGCGGAGCTGGTCATCGCCGTGAAGGGCGCGGTGGACGTGCGCGACTTCGTGCTCACTTCTCCCGACCGGCTGGTGCTCGACGTCGTGGGCGCCAGGCTGAGCGACGCCGCCCCCGCGGCGTACGATGGGACGGTGCGCGGCGGCGTGCTCAACCTCCGCTACTCCCAGTTCCGGCCCGACATCGTCCGGATCGTGGTCGAGCTCGATGGCCCCAAGGCCTACGAGGTCAGCCGCAAGGGCGAGTCCATCAAGGTGTCCTTCGGCGCCGATCAGAAGTTCAAGGCCTGGAAGTCGACCGAGGCCCATGCCGAGCTGGTCGCCCAGGACGAGGCGCCGGCCAAGGCGCCCGAGGTTCGCCCCTCGCTGGCCCGCGCGGTGCAGATCGGCCGTGGCAGTGAGGAGCCCCGGATCACGGTGACCTGGGACCGCGCCAGCATCGCCGACGTGGTCGCCGGCTTCGCCGCCTTCAGCGGCCGCACCATCATCATCGGCAAGGACGTCAAGGGTGAAGTCACGGCCGAAGTGAAGAACCAGCCCTGGCCGCTGGCGTTCCAGGCGATCCTGGCGAGCCAGGGCCTCTCCGCCCAGGAGATGTCGGGCGGCATCATCCGGGTCGATGCCCCGGGCGTGCTCTCCGCGCTGGACTCGTTGGAGCCGCTGGAGACCAGCGTCGTGCGGATCAACTACGCCCACGCCGGCTCGCTGGAGAAGACGGTCGAGAGCATCCTGACCAAGGGCCGCGGCCGCGTGGTGGCCGACACCGGCTCCAACTCGCTCATCATCACCGACACCCGTAGCCGGGTCCAGAACGTCACCGAGTTCGTGCGCGGGCTCGACATCCGGACCCCGCAGCTCTCGATCCAGGCCAAGATCATCTTCGTGGACCGGACCGACGTCGAGGAGCTGGGCATCAAGTACGACCTGGGCGACAAGAATCAGTTCTTCAACAAGCTCGTGCAGCGCACCGATCCGTCGACCGGCAAGCCGTTCGATCGCAACGTCAACATTATCAACCTGGGTGGAAACAGCGTCTCGGCCATCGGCAACGCGAACGCGACGATCACCGGGTCGGCGCTCGACCTGATCTACTCCACCAGCATCGGCGGCTTCAGCCTGACCACGTTCCTCAGCGCGCTGCAGACCTCGCAGCTCGCCGATATCCAGGCCGAGCCGGTCATCACCACGCTGGACAACCGGCAGGCGGACATCCTCGTGGGTCAGGAGACGCCGGTGCGTGTCATCGACGCCTCCTCCGGCGCCTCCAGCGCCGCCCGCGCGAACGTACAGTTCAAGGAGACCGGTATCCGGCTCACCGTCACGCCGCACGTGACCAACGATCGCCGGATCCTCATGAACCTGCACACCGAGCGCTCCGCGCTTCAGCTGCTGGCCGAGGCCGACCTGGGCTTCGTGTTCGCCAAGCAGAAGGCGGACAACCAGCTGCTGGTGGACGACGGCGAGACCGCGGTCATCGGCGGCCTCACGGTCACCGAGGTCGAGAAGAACCGGAGCGGCATCCCGCTGCTCTCGGGGCTCCCGATCGTCGGCAAGCTCTTCAGCTTCAGCGAAGACCGGGAGAGCCGGCGTGACCTGATCATCCTGGTTACGCCCCGGATCACCGACGACGGGCTGACGCAGGAGTAGGCGGTCAGTCGGTCGGGCGGTCAGGCGGTAGGGCGGTACGGCAGAACGGCGGAATGGTTATCCTTCCGCCGTTCAGCCATTTCAAAGCGTTGCGGCGCGCGGCGACCGTCCGACCGCCCGACCGCCGAGGCAACCATGCACCTGCGCTTCACCACAGCCGGCGAATCCCACGGCAAGGCCTTCGTGGCCGTCGTGGAGGGGTTGCCCGCGGGACTGCCGGTCACCGCGGAGGCGGTGGACCGCGATCTCGCCCGCCGGATGCAGGGCTACGGCCGCGGCGCGCGGATGAAGATCGAGCGCGACTGCATCGAGTGGCTCGCCGGGGTCCGCGCCGGGGAAACGCTCGGCTCGCCGGTCGCGATGTTGATCGCCAACCGCGACTGGGCCAACTGGGAGGACGTGATGGCGCATGAGGCCGCCGAGGCGGAACGCGTGGGCCAGCTGCGCCGCCGGCGAGTCTCACGGCCCCGGCCCGGACACGCCGACCTGGCCGGGGTGCTCAAGTACGACCGGCTCGACGCACGAGACATCCTGGAGCGGGCAAGCGCGCGGGAGACCGCGGCGCGCGTCGCGGCGGGCGCCCTGGCGAGGCGATTACTCGACGAGTTCGGCGTGGAGGTGGGAAGTCACGTGGTCAGCCTGGGTGGCGTGACTGTACCGCGGCCGGCGGAGCTGCCGGTGCCGCTCAACGACACCGCGGATCGCTCCGAGGTGCGGGTGCTCGACCGTTCGGTCGAGCCGGAGATCGTGCGCCGAATCGACGAGGCGAAGAAGGCGGGCGACACCCTGGGCGGCGAAGTGGAGGTGGTGGCCCGCGGGGCCGTGGTCGGGCTCGGCAGTCACGTGAGCTGGGACCGGAAGCTCGACGGGCGGCTGGCCGGGCTCCTCATGTCGATCCCCGCCGTGAAGGCGGTGGAGATCGGCTTGGGCGTGGAGGCGGCGCGTCGGCCCGGCTCCCAGGTCCACGACGCCATCTACGCACAGAATCCGCTTCCCCCGACGCCCGGAGACCGCCGCGGCGGGTTCCGGCGGCAGAGCAACAACGCCGGTGGCCTCGAGGGCGGGATCACCACCGGCGAACCCGTCGTGGTCCGCGTCGCGATGAAGCCGATCTCCACCCTGATGTCTCCCTTGCCGACGGTGGATCTCGCCTCCGGCGAGCCCGCCAACGCCCAGAGCGAGCGGTCGGACGTGACGGCGGTGCCGGCGCTCGGCGTGATCGCCGAGGCGATGGTCGCCATCGCGCTGGCGGACGCGATGCTGGAAAAGTTCGGCGGGGATTCCCTGGGGGAGATGCGGCGCAACCACCAGGCCTACGTGGCGTCGGTGGGCTCCCGCTGGGGCATGACCCGCGGTGAGGCAGGGGGCCCCTGATGCCCCGCCACCTGGTGCTGGTCGGACTTCCCGGATCCGGCAAGAGCGCCGTCGGCCGCCAGGTGGCCGAGATCCTGGCCGCGCCCCTGTTCGACATCGACCAGCTCCTGGTACGGGAGATGGGCATGCCCGTGGCCCAGATCTTCGGGATGGTGGGAGAGGCCCGCTTCCGCGAGATGGAGCACAAGGCCGTCCAGGCGGCGGTGGCTGCCGAGGAGCCGGCCGTCATCGTCCCGGGCGGGGGATGGGCGGCCCAGCAGGGGCACATGCACTGGGCCGCGCAGTCCCTCTGTCTCCGCATCTATCTCCGTTGCCTGCCCAAGACCGCGGCGAAACGGGCGGACCAGGGCGAGACTCGGCCGCTGCTCCAGGGCACGGACCCGGTGGAGCGGATGCGGAAGCTGCTCGAGCTTCGGGAACCGTTTTACAAGCTCGCTGATTTTGAGGTGGCGGCGGAGCAGGATGCCGCCCACGTGGTGGCGGGGGTGTTGGACGTGGCCCGTCGGCACGGAGGGTGGTGAGCCTAACCTGTCATCCGAGCGGAGCGAGGGATCCTGCCCGCACCGGCCACATCCCACGCTTCGCTCGGATGACAGTAAGGGATTGCAAATCAATAGCTTACGAATCATCGCCTTGCGCCCACCCGCTCCTGCCCCTTTTTTGCTGTTCCCAAAATTGACCACACGGTGACACCGGAGATTACACTCCAGACATGGCGACACGACCCAAGCGAGCGACAAAGAAGGCTGCCCCGAAGCCGGCCAAGACCCGCGGCGAGAAGGCCCAGGTCGCGCCCACCGACGGCGCGGCGAAGGCCAAGCCCCGCCCCCGGGCGAAGGCCCCCAAGGCCGGCCGCGACGGCGCGGCGGCGGGCCGGGGCAGGGGTGCGCTCGTCATCGTCGAGTCGCCCACCAAGGCGAAGACCATCGGGAAATACCTGGGCTCCGGTTACGACGTGAAGGCCACCGTCGGCCACCTCCGCGACCTTCCCACCCGGGAGCTGGGCGTGGACGTGGACCGCGGGTTCGAGCCCAAGTACGTCACCATTAAAGGAAAGACGAAGACCCTCTCAGAGCTGAAGAAGGCCGCCAAGGCCGCCTCCACCATCTACCTCGCGACCGACCCCGATCGGGAGGGTGAGGCGATCGCCTGGCACGTCGCCGACCAGATCAACTCCCAGGTCCCGGTCCACCGGGTGCTGTTCGAGGAGATCACCCGCGACGCGGTGCTCGCCGCGATGCGGGAGCCCAAGGAGATCGACGAGCGCAAGGTGGACGCCCAGCAGGCTCGGCGGATTCTCGACCGACTGGTGGGCTACAAGGCCAGCCCCATCCTCTGGCGCACCATCAAGACCGGCCTCTCTGCCGGCCGGGTGCAGACCGTCGCGCTCCGCCTGATCGTCGAGCGCGAGCGGGAGATCCGCGCCTTCAAGCCCCAGGAGTACTGGACCATCGAGGCCCTGTGCGAGGGCAAGGGGCAGACCTTCGAGGCCTCGCTGGCCAAGGTGGATGGGCACAAACCGCAGCTCCACAGCGAGGCCGACGCCCGCGCCGTAGTGGACGCGGTGCGGACGCTGCCCTTCGTGGTCAGCAAGGTGGAGCAGCGCCGCCGGAACAAGCGGCCGGCCGCGCCGTTCACCACCAGCACGCTCCAGCAGGAGGCCGCCAAGAAGCTCGGCTTCTCGTCGCGGCGGACCATGCGGGCGGCCCAGGATCTCTACGAGGGCATCGACGTGGGCGAGGAGGGGCCGGTCGGCCTGGTGACCTACATGCGGACCGACTCGGTCCGCGTGGCGGACACCGCGGTCGCCGCCGCGCGCGAGCTCATCGGTGAGCGCTACGGCAAGGCGTACCTGCCTGCCCAGGCCAACACGTACAGCGACCGGAAGAACGCCCGGGTGCAGGGCGCCCACGAGGCGATCCGGCCCACCGACGTCCGCCGGCATCCCGATCAGGTCCAGTCGTATCTTTCACCCGACCAGTTCCGGCTCTACCAGCTCATCTGGCAGCGCTTCGTCGCCTCCCAGATGAACCCGGCCGTCTACGACATGACGGTGGTCGAGTTCGACCTCGGCCGGTACCTGTTCCGGGCCACGGGCTCGGTCATGGTGTTCGACGGCTACCACGTGCTCTACACCGAGGGCCGGGAGAAGGAGGAGGGCCGCCAGGTGGAGGACCTCTCGCCCATCCCGCCGCTGGTGCAGGGCGACCGGGTGGAGGTGAAGGAGATCACGCCCTCGCAGCACTTCACCGAGCCGCCGCCGCGCTACTCCGAGGCCAGCCTGGTGAAGGAGCTGGAGCGGCTCGGCATCGGCCGGCCGTCCACCTACAGCGCCATCATCTCGACGCTCTCGGCGCGGGAGTACGTGCGGGTGGACCAGCGGCGCTTCTTCCCCACCGAGCTGGGCGATCTGGTGGAGAAGATCATGGTGGCCAAGTTCCCCGAGATCTTCAACGTCGAGTTCACCTCCGGGATGGAGAACGAGCTGGACCGGGTCGAGGAGGGCGAGCTGGGCTGGCAGGAGGTGCTCGAGGACTTCTACGGGCCGTTCACCAAGGCGCTGGACGCGGTGGACATGACCGCCCTGGTGGCGGATGCCCACGGTCTCAACCCGGTGGAGCTGGCCAAGGAGCGCTGCCCCAAGTGCGGCTCGCCGATCGAGCTCAAGACCGGGCGCTTCGGCCCCTACCTCGCCTGCACCAGGTACAAGGACACCTGCGACTACGTGAAATCGCTCAAGAAGCAGCGCGCGCCCGACCGGCCGACCGACGAGAAGTGCCACCTCTGCGGCTCGCCGATGGTGATCAAGACCGGCCGCTTCGGGGAGTTCCTCGCCTGCACCACCTATCCGGCGTGCAAGGGCACCCGCGCGATCCCGATCGGCGTGAAGTGCCCCAAGTGCCTCGAGGGCGATCTCGCCGAGCGGCGGACCAAGCGCGGCAAGTCGTTCTGGGGCTGTGTCCGCTATCCGGCCTGCGACTTCTCCACCTGGAACCGTCCGGTGGTGGAGACCTGTCCCGAGTGCGGCTGGGTCGGCATGGAGAAGAAGGTGAGCAAGGCCGAGGGGGAGACCCGCACCTGCCTCCGCTGCAAGCACAAGATCGTCCTCGCCGAGCCCGAGGAGGTGGCGCTGGCGTGATCGCTACCGCGCACGCCACCGTCGTCGGCGGAGGGCTCGCCGGCTCGGAGGCGGCCTGGGCGCTGGCCGAGCGTGGCGTCCGGGTGACCCTGCACGAGATGCGGCCCGTCGTTCCCACTCCCGCGCACCGCACCGATCGTCTCGCCGAGCTGGTCTGCAGCAACACCTTCAAGTCGGTGGAACTGACCAACGCGCACGGGCTGCTCAAGGCCGAGCTGCGCGCGCTGGGGAGCCTGCTGCTGCCCTGCGCGGACGAGGCTCGCGTGCCCGGCGGAGCGGCGCTCGCAGTGGATCGGGAGATCTTCTCCCAGTGCGTGCACGATCGAGTCACCTCGCACCGCAACATCACGGTGGTGCGGGGCGAGGTGACCCAGCTCCCCTCGCCCGCGGTGGTCGCCACCGGCCCACTCACCTCCGATCGGCTGGCGCAGGCGATCGGCGCCCGGCTGGGGACGGCGTCGCTCGCGTTCTACGACGCCATCGCGCCGGTGGTGGCGGACGACTCGCTCG
>JBKPGZ010000027.1:0-17728 GCA_046729675.1 Gemmatimonadota bacterium
GCTCCGTGCCTCTGTGGTGAAGGGGCGGTGGAAGGGCCGGCCGAAGCTCGCCGGGGAGTACCGGGGGGTCGCTGGTGCTGGAGCCGTCCCTGTTCTATCTCTTTCATGTGTTCAAGAGCGGCCCGAAGCCCACGAGCCGGCACCGAGGTGAGCCCCATGACTGACACGCTCGTTCATACCGCCCGCCTGGATCTCAGTCCACTTCACGCCGACGCGGTGGACGCCTTGCTCGCCGGCGACGGCGAGCGGCTGCGTCGTCTCACGGGCGCCCGTTTCCTCACGCCCTCAGCACCGCCCTACATGGCGGAGGCGCTCCCGGTCGTTCGCGACCGGCTCCGGGACCGGCCGGAGGAGACCTACTGGTGGAACTGGCTCGTGGTGGAACGCGAGACGGGCGAGGCGGTCGGCTCCGTCGCATTCGGCGGACCGGTGAACGCCGAGGGCGCCGTGCTGGTGGGCTACGCGATCTACACCGAGTACGAGGGGCGCGGCTACGCCACCGAGGCGGTGAAGGCAATGGTCGCCTGGGCCTTCACCCAGCCTGGCGTACAGGAGGTGCGGGCACTCGCGCCGGTGTGGAACACGCCGGCTCTGAGGGTGGCGGAGAACGTCGGGATGCGGCCGGTCGCGTCCGAGGAAGACGACGACGTCGGCGAGGTGCTGCTTTACGCCGTCACCGCTCCAGCATTCGTCGGATCGGCCTGATCAACAGCGCTAGCACCAGCGCCGCTCCGGCGGCGAACGCCGCGACCGCGCCGAACAGCGCGGGCAGGGAGAACGCCTCGTAGAGGCCGCCGACCCGTCCGCCCAGGTAGTTCCCCACCGACAGCGCGAGGAACCAGACACCCATCGTGAGACCCACGATGCGCGCCGGCGCGAGCCGCGTCATCGCGCTCAGGCCCACCGGGCTCAGGCACAGCTCGCCCACCGTGTGCAGGAAGTAGGTCGCGACCAGCCAGAGCGGGCTCACCTTGATGCCGTGCTCCGCCGCCTGCCCCGGGATCACCAGAATCGCAAAGCTCAGGGACACGCACACCAGTCCGAAAGTGAACTTGGCGGGGCTGGAGGGGTCGCGATGGCGCAGGCGCCACCAGATCCAGGCGAATACGGGCGAGAGCACCACGAGGAGGAATGGTGCCACGGACTGGAGCCAGCTCGGTGGGAAGGAGAACCCGAACACCTCGGTCCTGGTGGCCCGCTGCGCGAAGAGATTGAGAGTCGAGCCTGCCTGCTCGAACACCGACCAGAAGATCATCGCCGCGACGAACAGCACCAGCACCACCACGAGCCGTTTGCGCTCCTCCGGGGTCCACTTGGCCGCGAAGAACATCCAGCCGAAGAACGCGATCGTCGTAATCAGGAGGACGAGCCCAAGGGAGTTGCTCACGCCCTCGGCGGTGATTCGCACGATGCCGGCGGAGGACAGCAGCCAGAGCGTCACTGCGGCGCCGACCACCGCCGTCAGTCCCAGGCGCAGGAGCCGCCGCTGAGAGGCCGCCTGCTCCGGCGACTCCACCGGCGCGGGGTACATGCCCGCGTCGCCCAGGTGCTTCCAGCCGGCGAGGAACTGCACCAGCCCGAAGAACATGCCGACGGCCGCCATCCCGAAGCCCCAGTGCCACGCGCTCTCGGGCGCGATCCCGGCCGAAGCCAGAATGCCGCGGAACTGCTCGCTCTGCGCGAACCAGCCGCACACCAGCGGTGCGATGAAGGCGCCCGTGTTGATGCCCATGTAGTAGAGCGAGAACCCGGCGTCGCGCCGCTCATCCTCCGTCGTATACAGCTCGCCGACCAGGGTGCTGATGTTCGGCTTCAGCAGGCCGGTCCCGAGGGTCACCAGGCCCAGCCCGGTGTAGAACGTGGTGATGTAGGGCATCGCCAGACTGATATGCCCCAGCATGATAAGGACGCCGCCGTAGAGCGTCGCCCGCCGCTGACCGAGAAAGCGGTCCGCCAGCCAGCCGCCCGGCAGCGAGGTGATGTACACCAGGGAGACGTAGGTGCCGTAGATGGCGCCGGCCTTGGCCGTGTCGAACGCGAGCCCGCCCGCGGCGAGCGGCGCGGTCATGAAGAGGATGAGCAGCGCCCGCATCCCGTAGTAGCTGAAGCGCTCCCACATCTCCGTGAAGAAGAGCGTCTGCAGCCCCTTCGGGTGGCCGAAGAAGCGGGTGTCCCGCACGACGGGCGGAGCTGATGGACGAACGGCGGTGGCCAAGCGCTACCTTTTCTTCAGGATGTCGTCCAGCACGACCCTGTCGATCTTCCCATCCATCCGCACCCGCACGTCGTAGTTCTCCCAGTACATGAAATTCTTGAGCGCCTCCAGGAACTGCTGGTTCGCGGTGCCCTGCTTCCGGCGCAGCCACTTCTCCGGCTGGTTGGCCGGCTCGGACAGGAGGATCGGCTCCAGCTTGGCGACGATCTCCGGAGTGATGGGGATCAGGTCCTGCGGCTCGCTGGGGAAGAAGTGGAGCTTGTGCAGCGCCAGCAGGCGCTCGAGCTCCGCGATCGGATCCGGAGCGTCGTAGACCCGGATGTCGATGAAGCGGTCGTTGGCGCCGAGGTAGCCGCCATTCTTGCGCACGACCAGGAGTGCGGCGGACTGCATGCCGCGCTTGTCGCCACCGCCGGCCTGCCCCGCCTTGAGCGCGGCGACCAGCCGATCCGCGAGGCCGCCCTTGGTCCGCTCGAACGTCTCCGCGAGGTTCTTCACCGTCTGATCAGAGACCATGATGTTGCCTTGCGCGGCGAAGCCGCGGCCCACGATCACCTGTCCCTTTCCGCCCGCGATGCTGCCCGTTCCGCCCGGCGAACCGACTCGGCCGCCGGCCCAGTCGAACGTCGTCTTACCGCTGAAGCTCGCGGCATTGCCGCGCGCGTCCACGATGCCCACCTGGCGGTCCTGGAGCATCGTGTCCGTCTTCATCACCGTCCGCAGCGCCTCCTCGGCCGTGGCGCCGGACGCCAACAGCTCGAGCCCCCGCTCGCCATAGGCTGTGTTGCTCAGGCTCTGCGTCGCCACCGCACCGACACCGGCCCGCGCCCACGGCACGATGGCGCCGACGTTCGGGAACTTGGACTGCACCACCACCCCGAGGTCTCCGGTCGCGGAGTCCCAGGCGACGATGCTGTAGGTGTGGGCGAGCCTCTGAAAATGCGATGGTGGAGCGGTGGGGAGCTGGGCGGACAGGCGTGAAACGTCAACAGTGAAAAGTGAAACGGAAAGACCGAGCCACGCGAGCGAGCGCGGGCGGCACGCACGCCTCATCCGACACCCCCATTTACCTCTCACCTTTTACCGTTCACGCGGTCAAGGCTCACGTCTTCCCCTTCCCCATCTTCCGCTTCAAATAGGCCAGCTGGGCCTCCACCGCCTGCTCCCGCTTCTGCCGGTCGAGCTCGTCGGCGGTGCGATCGCCGTCGTCCGGGGTTCGCGTCGCGCCGGCCGCTTCCAGGTCCCGCCAGGCCGCGTCGATGGAGGCCGACCCGACGCCGCTCCCGGCGGACGCCGTCCGCCACTGGACGGTCATCTCCTGCACCTCGCGCTCCGCCAGGACCAGCTCGTCCCGCTGCACGGCGACTTTCCGCTCGAGCACCACGATCCGCTCCCGGTGCCGAGCGGCGAAGCGCTCCGCCACCGCCACGGTCTCCGGATCCGGCACCGCTGCCGCCAGCTTCCCCCGCCGCTCAGCGTCGGCGAGCTGCTTCCGCTCCGACTGGAGCTCGGTCTCCGCCGCCGCGAGCGCACGGCGCATCTCGGCGACGCCGAACCGCGCCTCGACCAGCGCCTCGCGCAGGCCGGCGGCATAGGCGCGGGGATCGGCGCCGCCGTGCTCGCGCAGCAGTCGCTCCAGCCGCGCTTTCAAGCCGTCGAACACGGCCGGAGACCAGCTCGCATGGTACCTCGGGGGGAGTCGGACGCCGGGGCCGGCGTCCGCGGTTCGGATTGCGAATGCTAGGCCCTGCGGCGGAGACCGTCAAGCGAGTTGGCGCCCCGAGCACTTCCCCGAGCACCGTGCGACGGGTACCGTACGGCGACACCCACGGAGCCTTCCCCGACGATGGCCGATTCAGCGTGCAGCATCTGCGACCAGGTCGCCGGCCGGATTGCCGCGCCCGGCGGGGCCATCTACGATGACGGACTCTGGCTCGTCAGCCACCACACCGGGGCTCAGACCGACCCCGGCGAGCTGATCATCAAGGTTCGCCGCCACTGCGAGTCCCTGGCCGACCTCACCGCGGCCGAGGCCGCGGCGCTCGGCCCCATCCTGCGGGCCGGAGTCGCCGCCATCGAGCGAGTGGTGCGCCCGGAGCGCACCTACGTGGCGAGCTACAACGAGCGGATCAGGCACGTGCACTTCTTTCTGCTCCCCCGCACCCGCTCCCTCCCCGCCGGACACGTCACCTCCGACCTATACCGCAAGGCGCTCATGTGGCTTCGGCGGAGCGGCGTGGCTCGCAACCCCACCGAGGCGGATCGGGCGACCGCCGCCGCTCGGATCCGCGAGGATCCTGCGTGGCGAGCGTCGAGCACCTGATCGTCGGGGCCGGGCCCGCGGGCCTTCGGGCGGGCCAGGTCCTGGCGGAGGCCGGACGCGAGGTCCTGGTGGCGGAGAAGCGCCCGGTGATCGGCCCCAAGACCTGTGCCGGCGGGCTCACATCCAAGACCGTCGCATTGCTCCGAACACTGGGACTGCCCGCGAACGCCGGTCTCACCCGTGTGGGGCGGGTCGCCTTCGGCGCCGGTCCGCCGGTCGAGCTGGAGCCCGAACTGACGCGTGTCGTGACGCTCTCCCGCCTCGAGCTCGGCCGTCACCAGACGGGTTGGGCCCGTGCCGCGGGCGCCGAGGTCCGCGCCGGCTGCGCGGTGCGTGAACTGGACCTGGAGCGGCACACCGCGGTCGTGGATGGAAGGCCTCTGAAGTGGCGCCACCTCATCGGCGCCGACGGGTCCGACTCCGCCGTTCGTCGGGCGCTGGGCCTCCCGCACGCGCGAGCCTGCTTCGCGGCGGAATACAATCTCCCGGGCGTGGGGCGCGCGCCGCTGCACGACGAGTGCGATCCCGCGCTGGCAGGCGGTTACTTCTGGGTCTTCCCCCACCAGGCCTACACCTCGATCGGCGCCGTGGCGGAGAAGCACGCGCTCCGCCCCTCGGAGCTCAGGGCCTATGTGGAGGAGCGGCTGGCGCGACTGGGCTTGTCGCACCAGCGGGCGCCGTTCGAGGGAGCCACCCTCGAGATCGAGTTCCGCGGCCTGCACTTCCCCGGCCATGTCCACCTGGCCGGCGACGCCGCCGGCGTACCTTCCTCGCTCACGGCAGAAGGGATCTACTCGGCGCTGCTCACCGGCGAGGAAGTCGCGCGCGAGATCGTGGAGCCGCGCTACCGTTCGGCGAGGGTCGCGCGGTGGCTCCGGGTCAAACGGCGGCACGACCGACTCGCCTCGCTCCTGCGGCGGCGTACCGCCCGCGCGCTGGCGCTGCCACTCCTCGCGCGCCTCTCCGACTGGCCGCCGGCGCGGCGGCCCATGGCCGAATGGTTCCTGGCGGGATGAGCGATTCCGGCCTGCGGGAGCGGTTCGCCGCCCTGTGGGTCCGACTCGGCAGCCGCGGTGATGCCCAGCCCGCTCTCGACTCGGTGCTCCGGGGCTGGGCCGAGCCGCACCGCCGCTACCACGGACTGGATCATCTCCTGGATTGTCTCGCGCGACTGGACGAGTCCCCGTCCGTGGGCGAGGAGCGCGACTTGGCGGAGGCCGCCCTCTGGTACCACGATGTCGTCTATCGGCCGGGCGCGTCCGACAACGAGGCCCGCAGCGCCGAATTGGCGCGGGCCGCTCTGGTAGAGGGCGGTGCGCCGCAATCCACGGCAGACGAGGTGGCCCGGCTCGTACGCCTCACCGATCACGTCGCACCCCCTGCGGATCCCGTGGGTGAGCTGGTGTGCGACGTGGATCTGTCCATCCTCGGCCGCCCGGAGCCGGAGTTCGACGAGTACGAGCGACGGATCCGGGAGGAGTACGGGCAGGTGCCTGATCCACTGTATCGGGCAGGACGTGCCCGGGTGCTCGCGAAGCTCCTCGCCCGGGAGCCGCTCTTCAGAACCGACTACTTCCGGCACCGTTACGAGAACTCCGCACGCCATAACCTGCGACGATCACTGGACTCACTGGCCGCGGGAGCGTGATCCAGATCACCTCGGTCCGCCCCTGGGACGCTTAGCGTGCGCGGTCGGGGGCGTGCAGGGCGGGACGCGATCGACTGTCGTATACCCACTCAAACCCGAGCGGTGACCCTGGCGGCTCCGCCGTGGAAAAGGACATTCCTATGAAGCCCACATCCTGGATTCTCGGCTCCGTGATGGCCTTGGCACTGGTCGCCTGCGGGGAGCGCAAGGCAGGCGGCGAAGCCGGCACGCCGGGCGGAGCCGGCACCGAGACCGGCAGTCCCGGCATGACCTCGGACACTGCGCCGGTCGGCGCGATGGACACGGCGATGACCGACACGACCAGCGCGACCGACACCGGGGCGGACACGACGCCCAAGTGACACCTGAACGTGACAGTACTGTCACCCTGAGCGAAGCGACGGGGGCCATGCTCGATATGGCCCCCTTCACTGCGTTCAGGGTGACAAGGAACGCGTTCAGGGTAACAGAGAATCAGACGCCGCTGGGATACGTCTCCGGCGCCTCCCTGACCTCGGTCCACCCGGGTGTGAGGTCGAGCGGTTCCACCGCCCGGGTCAGGTCGAAGTGGATCACCGCATCGAACTGGGCCGGGAGGTCGGCCTCGAAATAATGACTCAGGCGCTCCGTCCGAGGCCGGTAGATCACACCGATGGCACGCTCCAGCCTGCGGCCCGCGATCACCTGAGCCGCACGGGTGTCTCGGAGAGACAGGTAGAAGTCGGGCACGCCTACTTCGTGGAACGTCCGCTCCACGCTGCCGGGAAGGCTGGGCCGCACTTGCATCAGCTCCGCCGGCTCACCCCAGTCCTCTGCCGCGGTGACGGTGCCGACGTGGGTGGTGAACCCTACTGATAGCGCCTGGGACCGCTCGAAGCGCTCCCGCACCAGCTGGCCGAGGTTCCACTCGCCTTCGTCCCCCATGGAGGTCGCACGGGCGTCGCCGAGGTGGGAGTTGTGAGCCCACACGACCGCTCGGGCCGGCGCTCCCGGCCGGCCGAAGCGATCCAGCAGTGCATCCAGGGTCTCGGCCATGTGCCGGTCGCGGACGTTCCAGGATTCCACCCGCCCACGGAACATCGTTCGGTAGTATTCCTCCGCGTTCTTCACCAGCCGGGCGTTCTGCTCGACGAAGAACAGCTCGTCGACCCCGGTTCTCCCATCCCGACGGGTGAACTCCGCGGTCCCGCGCTGGAGCTCCACCAGCTGGGCGATCACGTCCGCCTCACACGACGGCGTCAGCCCGAACTCCGCCGCGTAGCCGTAGGCCTGGGTATCCTCGCCGAAGTGGTCGAAGCAGGCGTAGCGCTGGCGGGCTCGCCGGGCGGCGTCGGGATCCACCTGCTCGAGGAAGTCGAGGACCGCCTCGATCGATGCGAAGAGCGAGTAGAGGTCCAATCCGTAGAAGCCGGCTCGACGTTCCGGAGGGAGCGTATCGTTGTGCTCCCGCAGCCATTCCACGAACTCCAGCACATTGCGATTGCGCCACATCCATCGGGGGAAGCGCTGGAAGTCGTCGAGCGACTCGATCGCGCTGCCGTCCCGGTTCTCCCCGCGAACCCACCGGTTCACCCGATAGGCGTCAGGCCAATCGGCCTCCACCGCCACGATACTGAACCCGCGCTCCTCGATCAGCCGCCGGGTGATGCGGGCCCGCTCGCGGTAAAACTCGGCCGTACCGTGGCTGGCCTCGCCGAGCAGTACGACCCGCGCGTCGCCGATCAGCTCGAGCAGCGTATCGTAGTCGCCGGCACCGCCGGTGAGCGGCGCGGCCTCGGTCCGCAGGACGTCGGCGGCGCGGCTCACTGGTGCGCCTCGCGCTGGCCGCGCCGCAGCAGCTCGCTCACTTCCTCGTCGCTGGTCTGGGAGAAGTCCTCGTACCACTCGCCCACCGCGAGGAAGTGCTCCGGAACTCGCGCACAGACCACGTCGTCCACCACCTCCCGCATCGCGTCACAGCTCTCCCTCGGAGCCACCGGCACCGCCGCCACCAGCCGCGCCGCACCGAGGGAGCGGAGCGCGGCGGCCGCGGCCCTCATGGTCGACCCGGTGGCCAATCCGTCGTCCACCAGGATCACGGTCCGTCCGCGCACATCGGGAAAGAGTCTGCCCTCGCGATACATCCGCTCCCGCCGCTCCAACTCCTGGGCCTCGGCCGCCGCGACGGTCGCGATCACGCGCTCCGGGATGCCGAGCGCCTCGACCACGTTCTCGCTCACGATCCGCACCCCGCCCGAGGCGATGGCACCCATCGCCAGCTCCTCGTGGCCGGGAACGCCCAGCTTGCGCACCTGCATCACGTCCAGAGGAGCACCTAGCGCGCGTGCGACCTCGTAGCCCACCGGTACGCCGCCCCGGGGGAGTGCGATGACCAGCACGTCGTCGCGCCCGGCGTAGTCGCCCAGCTCCCGGGCCAGACGTCGCCCCGCCTCGTATCGATCCTGGAACCGTCTCACGTGGTCCGCTGCAGCCATACAGTCATGCATAGATTGGCGCGCCGTCCGCTGATGTGAGCGGGCTCACCGGTTGGAGCCTCCCGGACCGGTGGGTATCTTTGGGCCATGTCACACCAGCCCTGGCTTGCCTCGCTGTTCGTGCTCACCGCGGCCTGCGGTGGGTCCGAAGGCCGTGTGCCCGCGACCTGTGGGCTGGCAGCGGTCGCGGCGGCGAGCACCCTGCTCGAGCAGTTCACCGTTCCCAACCGGACCCTCGGCGCTCCACCGTCGTCGCTGCCCGAGCGGACCGTCGCCCGCGTGGTCGCCGACGGCGCCTTCCCGGCAGTCGTGGGCCGCACGGACACACTGCTGGTCGTCGGCGTGGAGGGGAATCCGCCGTCGAACACCAAGGTGGGGTTCGGGGTCCTGGTGGTGGATCAGTCCGATCGGGTGCAGGGTGTGATGCTCTACGAGGGCAATCCGATCCCCGGTGCGCCGCGGCTCGGAGAGGTGTCGCTCGGCGGCTCGTCGATACCCTTGATCGGCGTGCAGGCCGATCCGGCGACGTTCACCGACCCCAGCTGCCCGTCTCTCTTCCCCGATTCGGTCCTCCAATGAGCGCTCCGCGCATCGCGCTCGGTGGCGTCGTGCGGCAGTGGGACAACGCCGAGCGGACCGGGCTCAACTCGGCCTACGTGCGGTCGGTGCTCGCGGCGGGCGGCGTCCCCATCATGCTGAGCCCGCTCATGGGCCCATCCTACGCCGCCCGCGCGCTGGACGGCGTGGACGGCCTGGTGCTCACCGGCGGCGAGGACATGGATCCGGCCTGGTACCAGGCCGCGCCTCACCCCAAGGCCAATCCGTCGAGCCGGGAGCGCGACCTCTTCGAGCTGGCGATCTTCGCCGCCGCGCGGGAGCGCGAGCTGCCGATCCTGGGCATCTGTCGCGGAATCCAGGTGGTGAACGTAGCCCTCGGTGGGACGCTGTGGCAGGACCTGCCCTCGGAGCGGCCGGGTGAGGTGGACCACAACCCCGAGACCGCAAGAGGGGAGCGGACTCATCTGGTGCGGCTCGAGCCCGGGAGCCTCACCGCGGGCGCGCTGGGCGGGACCGAGATCCGGGTAAACTCGTTCCACCACCAGGCTATTCGCGACCTGGCGCCGAAGCTGGTGGCGACGGGGTGGACCGAAGATGGATTGATCGAAGCCGTGGAAGGTGCGCCGGGTCAGCCGTGGCTGCTCGCGGTGCAGTGGCATCCGGAAGAGATGACCGCCGAGGTGCGAAGTCCGGACCGCGGACTCTTCAGGGCCCTGGTGGAGCGAGCCGGCTCTCCGGCGGCCTCAGTGGATTCCGAGATCCCGTAAGGCGCGGTCGAACGTCTTCGCGCCGGGGAAGAACACCCGATCGCTGACGCCGTTCAGGGCGCTCCTGACGGAGGGGAACCGCTCGGCCGCGGTGCGGAGCACGGCCCCCAGGCCGTACTCGTGGGCGAGCTGGTGGTCCGACGCCATGCCGAAGCCGCGGCGCCCCAGCGCGTCGTAGTAGCGCACGTCCGGTCCGGCTTTTCGCAGATGGCGCGCCGCGATATAATCGGGAAACAGCCCCGCCAGCCACAGGGAGTAGTTGCCGAGGTGCACCATAACCCGGAAGCGGCGGTCGCCCTCCGTGGACTCGAGGTCGGTCAGGATATCAACCAGGTACTGGTGCCGCTGGTCGTCGTGCCAGTCGACGCGCCACGCCCGATCCCGCTGCCCGAAATCGAGCAGCAGCGCCGCCAGGTAGTCCGCCAGATCGCGGTCCTCGATGCCGGCCCGCCGCAGCGCATGACGCACCATCACGTAAAAGAACAGCGTCTCCGACGGCACCAGCATGGTGCGCACCGTGAGCAACCGCTCCAGCAGCTCGGGCGCGTCGAGCAGCGGGTCGGGACCCTCGGCCGCGAGGCGGCGCTCCAGCGATGCGCGGCGGTGGGCGGAGCCCCGGCTCAGCAGCAGGATCACCAGCTGCAGGTCGGTGGCCGTCAGTCGTCCGCGCGCATTCGCCCGAATCATGGATAAGCCCCCCGTCCTGGAAGACCTCGCGGTGCTCCGCCGGGTGATCGTGTTCGGCCAGGAGCTGGCCGGCACGCTGCGCCGCGCCTCGGTCGTGGACGCCCTGCTGCGCCACGTGCGGGAGAATCTCGGACCGACCGAGATCGCGCTCTCCCTGTTTCATCACGACGTCGACGCGCAGGACTCCCTGCACGTCTGGCCGCCCAGGGGTCCCAGCCGGCAACAACTGCTGGAGCACGTCTCCCGCCGGGGCGCGATGGTGCTGTCCGATGGTCTGGGCCCGCTACTCGCTGACGGGACGCTGCCGCCGCAGCCGGAGTCGGCGGGCAGCTGGCTGTTCGCGCCGCTGGTCGCCAAGAGTAGAGTAACCGGTGCGATCGGCGTCCGCGGTGAGCCTGGTCGCTACGGGCCCGCGGACCTCGCCCTGCTCGAGGGCCTGGTGAGCCAGGCCAGCATCGCCCTGGAAAGCGCCCGGCTGGTGGACCTCCACGATGACGGCCGGCGGTCCTGGCAGGAAGTGGTGGACGCCATCTCGCCGGCGATCTGCATCGTGGACCGGGGAGGCCGCATCCGGCGGGCCAACCGCGCCTTCGCCGACCTGGTCAACGCGCCGCCCGCCAGCCTGATCGGCCGTCCCTGGCAAGCCTTTGCGCCGCCGGAATGGGCCACCGAGCTCCAACGGGCCCTCGACCAGCAAGGAGCGGGCCGCGAGGTCGAACTCCGCACCGGCGAGCGCACCTACGCGGTCAGTGCAGTTCCCATCAGCAGCACCGACCGCTCCACCGTCGTGCTGCTCTTCGACGATCAGACCGAGCGGCGCCGGCTCCAGGACCAGCTGATCCAGTCGGAGAAGATGTCGGCCATCGGCCAGCTCATCGCCGGCATCGCGCACGACCTGAACAATCCGCTCGCCTCGGTCGTCGGCTTCGCCGACTATCTGACCGAGGTGCCCAACGTGCCGCCGGCGCTCAGGGAGCCCCTGACGGTCATCCAGGAGGAAGCCGAGCGGGCGTCCAACATCGTCAAGAACCTGCTGAGCTTCGCGCGCAAGCAGGAGCACCAGCGCCGGCCGACGGCGCTCAAGCCGCTGCTCGACGCCACCTTCCTGCTGCTGCGCAACAATCTCATGGCCCATCGGGTGGAGGCCACCCTCGAGGTCGAGCCCGACCTGCCGATGCCCGACATCGATCCCAACCAGATCCAGCAGGTCTTCGTCAATCTCATCAACAACGCGGCGCAGGCCATCGCCTCCACCGGGCGGCCCGGGCGTGTGGTGGTGCGGGCCCGGCGATGGCTCGACGGTGTCGCGGTGGACGTGGCCGACGACGGACCGGGCATGACCGAGGCGCTGGCGGCCCAGGTCTTCGAGCCGTTCTTCACCACCAAGCCCGAGGGTGAGGGCACCGGTCTCGGCCTCTCGATCAGCCAGGGCATCGTCCGGGAGCACGGCGGGCGCATCATGCTCACGACCGAGGAGGAGCGGGGGTCGGTCTTCACGGTCCAGCTGCCGCTCGCGACTCAGCCGCCGGTGCCGGCGCCCGACTCGGAACAGCGGGTGGCGACGCGGCGCCTCCGAGTGCTCGTGGTGGATGACGAGCCGCACATCCTGCACTACATGCGGGCGACGCTGGAGGCGTGGGGACACATCCCCGTCGTGGCGAGCGACGGCGCCGAAGCGCTCGCCGTGGCCGCGGAGGACACCTTCGACCTGGTGATCTCCGACCTTCGCATGCCGCGACTCAGCGGACGCGAATTCTACGAGGAGCTGGCCCGACGCCGCCCGGAGCTCGCCGCGCGCCTGGTCTTCAGCACCGGCGATACGGTGCGGGGCGACACGCTCGCGTTTCTGGAGTCGCTGGACCGGCCCTACCTCCACAAGCCGTTCAGCCTCGCGGAGCTGCGTTCCCTCCTGGGCGAAGTCGCTCGGGAGAGTGGCGCCTACGTCCGTCGCCGCGACAGCCGCCCGCTCGAAGCGCTGCCGGAGACGTGACCCCGACCGTCCTCCACGTCGCCTCCGGCCGTGAGTGGCGAGGCGGGCAGCGTCAGGTGTGGCTCCTCGCCCGGGAACTTCAGCACACCGGTCTCAGTCAGGTCGTTGTAACCAGCGCCGCTACGGAGCTGGCCGTCCGACTCAAGCAGGACGACATCCGGGTGCACGAGGCCAAGTGGCGACTTGGCCTCGACCCCCGAGTTCTGTTACCCATCCTCCGCGAGGTGCGCGCGGGCGCCGCCCTGCTCCACGCCCACGACGCGCACGCCGTGACCCTCGCCGGCCTGGTCGCCGTGCCGACCCGAGTGCCTCTCGTCGCCACCCGGCGAGTGGACTTTCCCCTGCGCCGACGCGGGCTCTGGCGCGGGGCAGCTCGGGTCATCGCCGTCTCCGCCGCCGTGGCCGACGTGCTCAGCGCCGCTGGAATCGACCCCGCCCGCATCCAGGTGGTCCACTCGGGCATCGATCTCGTCGCGGCCCGCGAGGCCGAGCCGCTCGGACTCCGCAGCCAGCTGGGTCTCTCGCCGGACAGCCAGCTCGCGTGCACCGTGGGAGCCCTCGTCCCGCACAAGGACCACGCAACGCTGCTCCACGCCGCCCGGCTGCTCGCCGGGCGCTTTCCCGCCCTGCACTGGGTCATCGCGGGCGAAGGCGAGCTGCGCCCCGTGCTCGACTGGCTGGCGGCCGAGCTAGGCGTCGCCGACCGGGTGCACTTTCTGGGACATGTGTCCTACCCGCTCCGGGTGATCGCGGATGCGGACATCTACGTGATGAGCAGCCGCGAGGAGGGCCTCGGCACCTCGGTTCTGGACGCCATGGCCCGTGGCATCCCAGTTGCATCCACGTCGGCCGGCGGGCTCCCCGAGATGCTGCACGAGGGGGGCGGGATCCTGGTGCCGCCGCGCAATCCCGACGCGCTCGCGGGAGCGGTCCGGCGAATCCTGTGCGATCCTGACCTGCGGCGGCGGCTGGTGGAACAAGCCTCGCGCACGGTCGAATCCTTCAGCGCGGAGCGCATGGCAGCCGAGGTCCTAACGGTGTATCGTTCGTGCGCCAACTTCTTTGACGGACCATGATTTACGTTTGCATACCGAGTCACAACGAGGCCGCCACCGTCGGTCTGCTCCTGTGGAAGATTCGCCAGGTGTTCGCGGGCTTTCCCCGGGAGTACCAGATGCTGGTGCTCGACGACGGCTCCAGCGATGCGACCGCGGAGATCCTCGAGCCTTATTGCAGGGTCCTTCCGCTCACCGTCGTCCGGCACCCCGAGCGCCGCGGCTACGCTGCCGCCGTCCAGACCTTGTTCCG
The DNA here is from genome assembly GCA_046729675.1 of Gemmatimonadota bacterium. GTDB lineage: Bacteria > Gemmatimonadota > Gemmatimonadetes > Gemmatimonadales > GWC2-71-9 > CAVVWJ01. Next base: position 13,971 of record JBKPGZ010000027.1, read on the forward strand.
GACCGCGCTCGAGCTGACCGACCGGCCCAAGCGCGACGCGGCGATCCTGATGCATGCCGACTTCACTCACAATCCTCAGGTGATCCCCGACCTGGTGCGCCGGATCGAGAGCGGCGCCGACCTGGTCATCGCTGAAGGCAAGCTGGAGGGCGAGCCTTCGCGCCCGCACCGGATGCTCCGCCGGTTCGCGCCCCAGCTGCTCCGCGGGGTGGTGACGGTGCCGGGCGTGCATGACGTGGTCTCAGGCTTCGCCATCGTGCGTCTGGTCGCGCTGCGGAACGCGATGCGAAGCCATCGGAACGGCTTCCTGGTGACCGATGGCTGGGCGGCGAACGCGGAGCTGTACTGGCGCACGGGCCGCTACGCCCGCCGGGTAGAGGCGGTGCCCTCGGTCGAGCGACACGATCTCCGGCAGCGCCCCAGCCGGGTGCGGCCGGCGGACGAGGCGCTCAATCTCTGGCGGGCGCGGTCCCGTTTCCGCGCGAGCCCCATCGCGCCTCCAGCCGACCCGTCGGCACGCGACGCCGAGCGCCCGGCCGCGACGGTGTCCCCATGATCGGGCCGCTCATGCTCCTGGCGGGCGTGTTGCAGGGGAGCGCACCGGCCACGCCGTCCTCACCCCCCGACTATCCGTTCGAGGTCGGTGAGACGCTCACCTACAGCGCCAAGCTGGGCATGCTGACCCTGGGCTCCGGCACCCTGCAGGTGGCGAGCATCGACTCGGTCCGGGGTGTGGAGACGTTCCGGCTCCGCTTCCGGCTCCAGGGGAAGACGGTGTTCTACTCCCTCGACGACGTGCTGGAGTCGTACGTGGCGACCGACGGGTTCGAGTCGCACCGGTTTGTCCAGGATTTCGTGGAGAACGACAAGCCGAAGCACCGCATGTTCGAGATCTTTCCAGACTCCGGGTTCTACCGGGAGAGCGGGAAGGACACCACCTTCGCCAGCCCCGAGAACCCGCTGGACGACGCGGCCTTCTTCTACTTCATCCGGATCACGCCGCTCGAGGTGGGCAAGAAGTACGTGTTCGACCGGTACTTCAAGAAGGACAAGAACCCGGTCGTCATCGAGGTGGTGAAGCGCGAGCGGATGGAGCTGCCCGACGGGAGCAAGGTGCAGTGCCTGGTGCTCCATCCGGTGATCGACACCAAGGGTCTGTTCTCCAAGCGTTCCGACACCCGCGTCTGGCTGACGGACGACGAGCGCAGGCTCCCGGTGCAGATACGGAGCAAGTTCCCCTTCGGCACCATCACGCTGCGACTGAAGGACATGGTCGTGCCCGGCAGCGGCGCCCAGGCCTCCGGCGCCTGAGCGTGGCCTACCTGGAGGCCGATCTCGGCCGGGTGCGGACGGTCCCCGTCGCCACCAGGCGCAACAAGGTCGAGCCTTCGCTCCTCGCCGCCCCTCCCGCGGGCGAGCGCTCCTTCAAGGCCTTCCTCGACAGCTTGCCCGACGTGCTCGCGGCGCGCGATCTGCGCGCCGTGGTGGCCGGCGTGGCCCGCGCGGCTCGGGAGCGCCGCGGGGTCGTGCTGCTGCTGGGCGGGCATGTCATCAAGGTCGGCCTGGGCCCGCTGGTCGGGGCCTGGCTCCGCCGCGGCATCGTCACCCACGTCGCCCTCAACGGCGCGGCCGCGATTCACGACTACGAGCTGGCGGCGTTCGGCGGCACCAGCGAGGACGTGGAAAGCGGGCTGGGCGACGGGACCTTCGGCATGGCGGACGAGACGGGCGCCGAGATGAACGCCGCCATCGTAGCCGCGGCGGCCGGCGGAGCCGGAATGGGCGAGGGGCTGGCCCTCGCGCTAGCGCAGCGGGCCGAGCTGCCGGGGCGCGACTGCTCGGTGCTGCTGGCGGCGCTCGAGGCCGACGTGCCGGTGACGGTGCACGCCGCCATCGGCGCGGAGATCATCCACCAGCACCCGTCTGCCGATGGCGCGGCCCTGGGCGCGACCAGCCACCTCGACTTCCGGCGGCTGGCCGGATCGCTGCCGCTGCTCGATCGCGGGGGTGCGGTGCTGAATCTGGGCAGTGCAGTGCTGCTGCCGGAGGTGTTTCTGAAGGCGCTGACCGTCGCGCGCAATCTGCACGCGGGCGTTCCAACTCACTTCCTCGCCGCCGACTTCGACATGCAGCGCCACTACCGGCCGCGGGTGAACGTCGTCCAGCGGCCCACTCGGGCCGGCGGCGCGGGCTATTTGCTCACCGGCCACCACGAGATCATGATCCCGATGCTGGTGTGGGGCGTGCTCCAGGAGCTGGGGTGATCCAGTTGTGAGCCATCAGCTATCAGCTATCGGCTGACGGCTCAGCACTCTGATAGCTGATAACTGATAACTCAATGCCCCGTAACCATCTCCCGAACCCGGGCCGCCGTCTCCGGCGCGAATACCTTCAGCACCAGGTAGATCAGGAAGCCCCAGAAGGCCAGCCAGAGCACGGTGCCGAGCAGGCCGAGCATCAGACCGAAGAGACCGAACACCACCTTGAGCAGGAAGATCGAGAGCACCGCGAAGATCGCGAAGCCGATCAGACTCCTGAGCATGTACCTTCCTCCAGTCAGCGGGACAGCGCGCAGTACGCCCCTACGTTTCAAATAGTTTCATAGGAATATAAGTGACTGCTGCCTATGACGTTGTTGTGGTGGGTGGCGGCCCCGTCGGCGCCGCGTGCGCGCGGGAGCTGGCCCTGGCCGGTCGGCGCGTACTGGTGCTCGACCCGGAGGGAGACAGCGGCCAGGCGTGGCGGGCGGCGGCCGGGATGCTGGCACCCCAGCTCGAGGCGGACCAAGACGACCCGCTGCTCGAGTTGGGCCTCGCGGCGCGGGATCACTGCGAAGCATTGGCGGCCGCGCTGCGGGAGTCCACCGGAACCGACATCGGGCTCTGGCGCGAGGGGATCGCCCATGTGGCCGCCGACGAGAAGGAGGCGGGCGAGCTGTGGTCCAAGGTGGCCTGGCAGCGGCAGCAGGGCCACCTGGCCGACTGGCTCGACGCCGGTGAGGTGAAGAGCCGGTGGCCGTGGCTGGGGAGGACGGCCGGCGCGCTGTGGGCGCCCCACGAGGGAGCCCTGGAGCCGGAGCGGCTGGTGGCCGCGCTGCGGCAGGACGCCCGGCGGCTCGGGGCGGTGGTGGAGCAGGACGCGGCCACCGCAATCGAATCGCGGGGAGACCGGGTGACGGCCGTGACCGGCCGCCGCGGCCGGTACTCCGCGGGTGACGTGATCGTCGCGGCGGGCGCGTGGTCCTCGGGGATCGCCGGCGTTCCCCGACCGATCGCGGTGGCGCCGGTGCGGGGCCAGATGGCCGCCTTTCCGTGGCCGTCGGGGGCTCGCCGGGCGATCGTGTACGGACGGGGGGGCTACCTCCTCGCCCGCGGCAACGAGGCGATCGCGGGCTCCACCATGGAGTACGCCGGATTCGACCGGCACGTGACACCGTCAGGACTGGCGCAGGTGTTCGCCTCGGCTGCCGCCCTCTGCCCCGCACTCAGCGGCGCCGAGGCGCGCCGCACCTGGGCCGGGCTCAGGCCGATGACCCCCGACGGCCTCCCCATCATCGGCGCTGAGCCGCGGCTCCAGGGGCTGTGGTACGCCACCGGCCACGGACGCAACGGCATCCTCCTCGCCGGACTCACGGGACTACTGATGCGGCAGCTGCTCCAGGGGGAGACGCCGGACGAGGATCTCGAGCCGTTTGCGCCGGATCGATTCTGGAGATGGTAGGCGGTCGGGCGGTCGGGCGGTGGGGGGGGGGGGCGGGG
>JBKPGZ010000028.1:0-5341 GCA_046729675.1 Gemmatimonadota bacterium
GGTCGGTCACCAGCGCGTTCACCACCATCCCGAGCGATGCCAGCAGGAACAGCAGCGGAACCACCGGATAGCCCCAGGTCCGGTACGGTCGCTCGAGGTCAGGGCGGGTGCGACGCAGCACGAACACCGCCGCCACCGCGAGCGCGTAGAAGGGCCAGATCCCCAGGATGAACTTGTCGGCCAGCTGTTGGAAGTCGTTCAGCAGGACGAACACGACGCCCAGCACCGTCGTCAGCCCGATCGCGGTGGACGGGCTCTCGTACCTCGGCGACACCCGCGCGATGGCGCGGAAGAAGAGGCCGCGGTCCGCCATGGCGAAGAAGATCCGCGGCCCGGTCATCATGGAGCCGGTCAGCGCGCCGAGACAGGACACCATCACGACGCCCGAGATCACCGCGCCGCCCGCGGTCCCGAACAGCGTGATCCGCTCGGCAGCCGTGGCGGCGATGAGCGGCGAGCGGCCCATCTCGGGCAGCGGCACGAGGTAGATGTAGGCGAAGTTGAGCAGCAGATAGACGACGACGATCGCCGAGGTGCCGATGATCAGTGCGAGGGGGAGCGTACGCCCCGGGTTCATCACCTCGCCGCCCATGAAGGAGAGATCCGCCCATCCGTCGTAGGTCCACATGATGGAGATCAGCGCGGTCGCGACGAGCGAGATCGTCACCCCGCCGGAGAAGGCGGGCGAGAAGTGGCCCCAGCTTCCCTGCCCGGCGGTGAAGCCCAGGAGGGCGAGCCCGGCCAGCGATCCGAACTTGAGCGCCGTAACCAGGTTCATGAACCGCGCGGCGCTCTTCACTCCGATGTAGTTGAGGAGCCCCATCACCACGATGGCGCCGGCGGCCACGTACTGGACCTGCGCCGGCGTGAACGCCAGGAAGTAGCCGAGATACTCGGCGAAGATGGTCGAGATGGCGCCGAGGGCGGAAGCGCGGATGACGGTCAGCTCGGACCAGCCGAAGAGGAAGGCCGGCAGAGGTCCGAAGCCTTCCAGGAGGTAAGCGAACACTCCGCCTGACCGGGGGAGCGCCGCCGCCAGCTCGGCGAGGGTCAGGGCGCCGAACAGGGCGATGGCGCCACCCGCGATCCACGCGATCACCACCGGTCCGGGCTCCTGGAGCCGCTCGGCCACGCTCGCCGGGACCCGAAAGATGCCGCTGCCGATGGTGGAACCCACTAGGACCGCGATCGCGCTCCAGAGGCCGAGGTGCCGGGGAAGTCGCTCGCCCCAGGCGTCGGCAGCAGGTCGGGAAGGCATGGCTAAATGTAACCTTGACAAGGGCCTGCCGCGCCCCATTCTTTCCGGCCTGACTCTGTGAAGGCGACCCTCCCTTGACTAGCTCCAACCCGCCGGACCGGTCCCGACTGCTCCGGCGTTTGGCCTGGGCCGGCAGCGGCTTCGCCCTCGGGCTTATCGTTCTCGGCGGCATCGTTCGCATCACCGGCTCCGGCATGGGGTGCGGTGATCACTGGCCTCGCTGCGACGGCGAGTGGTTCCCGCCGCTCGACCTCCCGACACTCATCGAAAGCAGTCATCGCTGGGCCGCGGCACTGGTGAGCATCCTGGTGTTTGCGGTCGCCGCGGTGGCCCTCCGCTGGCACCGGAGCGAGCCCACGCTCAGGAACCCCGCCCTCCTCGCGGCCTTCCTGCTGGTGGTGCAGGTCCTCCTCGGCGCGGTGACGGTCAAGCTGGTGCTCCCCCCCTGGGTCGTCATCACCCACTTCGCGAACGCGATGGTGCTCCTGGCGGCCCTCCTCATGCTCGGGCTCCGGGCCTCCCCGAGGGCCCCTGCGCCTCTCGTTCGTGCCGAGCGCCACGGCGACCACGGGCTGGTGCTGGCCACGGCGGCGCTCGGCTTCGCCGTCATCCTCTTCGGCGCGCAGGTCGCCAACTTCGACGCCGGCCTCCTCTGCCTCGGCTTCCCGCTCTGCAACGGGAGCGCGTTACCACCCGAGGGCGATCTCGCCCGGCTGCACTGGAGCCACCGGGTGCTCGCCCTCGGGTTCCTGGTCGTGCTCGGGCTGCTAGTCACACGGCTGCAGCGCTCGCGCATTCCGGAGTCGGCGGCCGTGCGGCGCTGGGCCGGGACCGTCCTAGGTGCGACGCTGGTCCAGGTGGCTGTGGCTGCGGCGATGATCCTCCATCTTCTCCCCACCGGGCTCCGCGCGCTGCACCTCCTGGTCGGAGCCGCGATCTGGGCGGCGCTGGTCGCGCTGGTGTTCCATTCCGCCCGGACGCCGGACAGCGTCATGTCAACGCCCGACAGGGTCATGTCATCCCGAGCGCAGGCGAGGGATCTTGCCCCGGAATGGATCGAGCGTAGCGAGCCAGATCGCTCGCTCGCCCTCGCTCCGCTCGGGGTCCCTCGGGATGACAACGCGCGGGGCGAGCCTTCGCTGGTCGCCGATCTCATCACGCTCACCAAGCCCAGGATCATCTCGCTTCTGCTGGTGACGACGGTCGCGCCGATGTTCATCACTCCGGCGGGGCCCCCCTCGCCGCTCCTGGTATTCTGGGTGGTGGTCGGCGGCTACCTGATGGCGGGCGGGGCCAACGCGATCAACATGTGGTTCGACCGGGACATCGACACCCAGATGTCGCGGACCAAGCAGCGGCCGATCCCGGCGGGCCGGATCAGCCCGGCCGCCGGACTCGCGTTCGGCCTGGCACTGGCGGCGCTGGCGTTCGCGGTCTTCTGGTTCCAGGTCAATCCGCTCAGCGCCTGGCTCGCGCTCGGTGGGCTCCTGTTCTACGTCTTCGTCTACACCGTGTGGCTGAAGCGCTCGAGTCCCCAGAACATCGTGATCGGCGGTGCCGCGGGCGCGTTCCCTCCGCTGGTGGGGTGGGCCGCGGTCACCGGCGGACTGGACCTGGCGGCCGTGTACCTCTTCGCCATCATCTTTTACTGGACGCCGCCGCACTTCTGGGCGCTGGCACTGGTCAAGCAGGCCGACTACGCCCGCGCCGGCATCCCGATGATGCCCGTCGTCCGGGGCGAGGCCCGCACCAAGTACGAGATGCTGGTCTACACCCTGATCCTGCTGCCGCTCACGGTCCTTCCCTTCTTCTTCGGCGCGCTCGGCCCGTTCTACGTGGTGGCCGCCGCTCTGCTCGGCGCGCGGCTCCTGTGGCACTGCCTCCGGGTCGTGCGCGAGCGCCCCATTACGCCGGTCGCCTGGGGGATGTACCGCTACTCGCTCCTCTACCTGGCCCTGCTCTTCGTCGCCATGGGCGTGGACCGCAATCTGCCGTTCGGCCGCGAGGCCGCGCCGCAGGTAATCATCCTCGATCACGCCTCTCGCCAGACGGCCATCCCGGTGAGTGGACACGTCGGCCACTGAGCTGGCGGGCGGGTCTATGACGCATTCCATCACGGAAGCAGCGACGCGCCGCCTTCCGCCTCCGGGGCGGCTGGTGCGCCTCTGGCCCAGGGTGCGGCCCTATCGCTGGCAGCTGGTGCTCGCCAGCCTCGCGCTGGTTGCGAGCGGCCTGCTGGCGCTCGCGTTCCCGATGGCGGTCCGCTACATGCTGGACGCCGCGTTCGTGGAGGGCAATCGGGCGCTGCTCGACCGCATCGCCATCGGCCTCGTGGTGATCTTCACCATCCAGTCGGCGCTCAACTACGGCCAGACCTATCTCCTGAGCGCAGTCGGCGAGCGGTCCGTGGCCGGGCTCCGGAGGGAGCTGTTCGCCCGGCTGCTGGAGATGCCGCCGGGCTTCTTCGCCGACCGCCGGACCGGGGAGCTCACCAGCCGGCTCACCTCGGACGTCGGGTTGCTCCAGGGCGTGCTCAGCCACCAGATCTCGGAGTTCGCCCGCCAGATCCTCTCGCTGGTGGGCGGCGTGGTGCTGCTGACATGGCTCCAGCCACGGCTCGCGCTCACGGCGCTGGCGGTGGCCCCGCTGGTGGTCGGATCGGCGATCTTCTTCGGCCGCCGGCTCCGCGACATCACTACCGGCGTCCAGGACCGGCTCGCCGAGGCAACCGGCGTGGCGGAAGAGGCATTCTCCCAGATCCGGACGGTGCAGAGCTTCGTGCAAGAGCCCACCGAGAGCGCGCGCTTCGCCGACCGGGTCACGGCGAGCGTGCAGGCGGCCCTCCAGCGGGCTCGGGTTCGAGGCGTGTTCTTCGGCATGCTTACCCTCTCCACCTTCGGCGGGGTGACCTTCGTGCTGTGGCAGGGCGGGCTGCTGGTGCTGGACGGCCGGCTAACGGCGGGATCGCTGGTGTCCTTCCTCCTGTACACGATCACGATCGCCGCCTCCATCGGCGCGCTGGCGGGCAGCTTCAGCGCCTACCAGGAGGCCGTCGGCGCGGCGGAGCGGGTGTTCGAGATCCTGGAGATGAGGCCGGAGATCGCCGATCCCCCCGACCCGGCCGCGCTGAAAAGGCCACCCGAGGGGCGGGTGGCCTTCGAAGGTGTCTCTTTCCGATATCATCGTGATCCCGCGCTGGCCTGGACGCTCGAGGGGGTCGATCTCGAGGTGGCGCCTGGGGAAGTGGTGGCGCTGGTGGGACCATCGGGCGGCGGCAAGACGACGCTGGTGTCACTGCTCCCGCGGTTCTGGGACGTCACCCAGGGGCAAGTGCGGGTGGACGGGCACGACATCCGCACGTTGCGCCTCGCTGACCTCCGCGGCGCCATCGGCGTGGTACCGCAGGAGCCCGCCCTGTTCAGCGGGACCGTCCGAGAGAACATCGCGTACGCCAAGCCAGGGGCCACGGAGGCAGAGATCGTGGCGGCGGCGAAGGCCGCGCACGCCCACGAGTTCATCGAGCGGCTCCCGCAGGGGTACGAGACGCTCGTCGGCGAGCGCGGGATCAAGCTGTCAGGCGGGCAGCGACAGCGGGTGGCGATCGCGCGCGCGATCCTGAAGGACCCGGCGGTGCTGATCCTGGACGAGGCGACCAGCAATCTGGACACGGAGAGCGAGCGGCTGATCGAGGACGCGCTGGGGCGGCTCCTGGTGGGGCGGACGACGCTGATCATCGCCCACCGGCTGAGCACGGTGCGGCGGGCCGACCGGCTGGTGGTGCTGGATCGGGGGCGGATCGTGGAGGAGGGTACGCATGGGGAGTTGCTGGCGCGGGGCGGGCTTTATGCGCGGCTGTACCAACGGCAGTTCAGGGAGGAAGATGCCGAGGTGATCCGGACCGTGTGATCGTCATCCAGTACACGAGGCGCGGCCGGCCGCAAAAAAATGGAAAGCCCCCGCCGATTTGAGGCGGGGGCTTTCCATTTCCGGCCTCGATCCAGACTACGGGTTCGAGATCGTGATCTGGAAGAAGCTCGGGATGGAGGCCGAGAAGTTCAGCAGCCCCGCGTAATAGGTCCCTGG
>JBKPGZ010000029.1:0-5036 GCA_046729675.1 Gemmatimonadota bacterium
GACCGGAACGAGGTTCGGGTGGACGTAGGGCACGAACGTGGTGGACGACCCCTCGACGTCGAAGCGCCGGCCGAGGGAGATGCCGACGGGCAGCAGGAAGACGTCGTCCTGATCGGTGCCGAAGATGCCGCCGAACCCGAGCGTCAGCGAGCCGTCCAGCGGGAAGCTCTCGCTGTAGCTCACGACCTGGGTGCGGAAGTCCCCGCCGATCAGGAAAGTATTGTCGTCGGCATCGGAGTCGGCGAAACCGGCCCGCACGCTGAAGTCGTTCGCCTTCCTGCCGAAGCGGTAGAAGCCCTCGAGTGCGAACCCGACGCCTTCGCCCGGATCCGAGAGCGAGGCCCCGAACTCGTGCTTCTCGAAGGCGCGGTAGGGCGCCTTGAAGACCGGCGTGGCTGTCTCCTGGGCGGCGGCATCGACGACGGGAAGCGCGAGCAGGGCGAGCACCGCGATCCCGGCACATAGACTACGACGCATGAGTCTCTCCTTTGACGTGTTCGGCCACGACCCTGACCCGGTTGTCCACGACCTGGAGAAAGCCGCCTTTGACGGCGAACCGACTCACCTCACCTGCCCGACGAATGCTCAGCGTACCGGCACCGAGAAGCGTCATGAACGGGGCGTGATTCGGCAGGATGCCGACCTCGCCATCGAAGGCGGGCGCGACCACCGCGTCGGCCTCACCGTCGAACATAGACGCATCCGGTGAGATGACCGTGACTTGCATCACGAGCTACCGAGCTTCTCGGCCTTCGCCACCGCCTCGTCGATGCCGCCCACCATATAGAACGCCTGCTCGGGCAGGTGGTCGAACTCGCCGGAGAGCACCCGCTCGAAGCTGGCGATGGTGTCCTCGAGCTTCACGTACTTCCCGGGGAAGCCGGTGAACTGCTCGGCCACGAAGAACGGCTGCGACAGGAAGCGCTGGAGCCGGCGCGCGCGCGCCACGACCAGCTTGTCCTCCTCGGAGAGCTCATCCATGCCCAGGATCGCGATGATGTCCTGGAGCGCCTTGTAGCGCTGGAGCGTGCGCTGCACGCCGACCGCGACGGTGTAGTGCCGCTCGCCGATGAACTGGGCGTCGAGGATACGGCTGGAGCTGTCCAGCGGGTCCACCGCGGGATAGATGCCCAGCTCGGAGATCGCGCGGGAGAGCACCACCGTGGCGTCGAGGTGGGCGAACGCCGTGGCCGGCGCGGGGTCGGTGAGATCGTCCGCGGGAACGTAGATCGCCTGCACCGACGTGATCGAGCCCTTGGTGGTGGAGGTGATCCGCTCCTGGAGGTCGCCCATCTCGGTCGCGAGGGTGGGCTGGTATCCCACCGCGCTCGGCATCCGGCCGAGGAGCGCGGAGACCTCGGAGCCCGCCTGGGTGAAGCGGAAGATGTTGTCGATGAACAGGAGCACGTCCTGGCCCTCGATATCGCGGAAGTACTCCGCGATCGTGAGGCCGGTGAGGCCGACGCGAAGACGGGCGCCGGGCGGCTCGTTCATCTGCCCGTAGATCAGCGCCACGTTCTCCAGGATCTTGGCCTCCTGGAACTCGAGGTAGAGGTCGTTGCCCTCGCGGGTCCGCTCGCCCACGCCGCAGAAGACCGACTTGCCGCCGTGGCCCTTGGCCACGTTGTTGATCAGCTCCTGGATCACGACCGTCTTGCCCACGCCGGCGCCGCCGAAGAGGCCGATCTTGCCGCCCTTCACGAACGGGGCGATGAGGTCGATGACCTTGATGCCGGTCTCGAACACCTCGGTCTTGGGCTCGAGATCGGTGAACTTCGGCGTCTCCCGGTGGATCGGCCACCGCTCCACGTCCTTCGGCAGCGGCTGGCCACCGTCCACCGGCTCGCCCAGCACGTTGAGGATGCGGCCCAGCGGCGCCTCACCGACCGGTGCGGTGATCGGGCTGCCGGTGTCCGTCGCCTTCATCCCGCGGGTGACGCCGTCGGTGCTGCTCATGGCGACAGCGCGGACCTGGTTCTGCCCGATGTGTTGCTGCACCTCGGCGGTGAGCCGTACGGTGAAGCCGCCGCTGTCGTCCTCGACCGTCAGCGCGTTGTAGATCTCCGGGAGGTGCTCCGGCTCGAACTCGATGTCGAGCACCGGCCCGATGACTTGGACAATGCGCCCGACGTTCTTCGTGGCGGCGCCGGTGGCGCTCTTCTTCTCGGTAGCGATTGCTGTGGCCATGGTAGCGTGCTTCCTCGTGTGTGCTCGACTCCGTGATGGGCGGTCGGGCGGTCAGGCGGTCAGGCGGTCAAAGCGAAGGCGGTAGGGAACGATGGAGATAGGCTCTGGGCCGGAGCACTCGACCGCCCGACCGCCTACCCTTGCAGTGCCGCCGCGCCGCCCACGATCTCGGCGATCTCCTGGGTGATGCCCGCCTGACGCTGGCGATTGTAGGTGCGCTTGAGCACCTCCAGGATCTCGCCGGCGTTGTCGGTCGCGTTCTTCATCGCGGTCCGCCTCGCGCCGTGCTCCGCCGCGGCCGTCTCCACCAGCCCGCGGTAGACCATGTTGCGGACATACAGGGGCACCAGCTGCTCCAGGATCGCTTCCGCGCTCGGCGCCAGGATGTAATCCCGCGAGGGGCCCGGCTCCTCGGCCTGTCCGCCCGTCTCCACCGGCAGCATCCGCGTGGTGGTCGGCGGCGTGGTCAGCGCGCTGATGAACTTCGCGTGCACCAGGTCCACGCTCGCGAGCGCTCCGGCCGAGAAGGCGTCGATCAGCGGCTGCGCGACCTCGGCCGCGTGCTCCGCGGTTGGCTTGTCGCCGATGTCCATCCGCTCCAGGGCCAGCTTCCGGTGCAGATACTTGAAGAAGCCGATGCCCTTCTTGCCGATCCCGTACAGCTCGACCGTATACCCCGCCCGCTCCAGCTCCTCCACCCGCCGGCGCGCTTCCTTTATCAGGTTGGAGTTGAACGCGCCCGCGAGCCCGCGGTTAGAGGTGACCAGGATGACGGCCGCCCGGCTGGGCCCGCCCTTGGCCGGCGCCGCCGGCCGGCGGAGCAGCGGGAAGCGCTCGGCCAGCTCCGGCGTGACCAGATCGGCCATTACCTCGCGCAGCGCTTCGGCGTAGGGCCGGGCCGCGCCGACCCGGTCCTGGGCCCGCTTCAGCTTGGACGTGGAGACCAGCTCCATCGTCCGGGTGATCTTGCGGGTATTCTGGACTGAGCGGATCCGCCCCTTGAGCTGCCGGCCTTTGGCCATCAGTCGGCCTTGAACAACGGCTTGAAGGCGGTAATCGCCGCCTTCAGGCGCTTGGTGATGTCGTCATCCAGCGCCTTCTTGGTGCGGATGTCCGTGAGCACCGGGCCGTGGGAGGCCTCGAGGTACTCCAGGAAGTCGCGCTCCCACTGCCGGATGTGATTCAGGTTGACATCGTCGAGGTAGCCGTTGGTCACGGCGTAGATGATGGCGACCTGGCGCTCGACCGGCACTGGCCGGTACTGCGGCTGCTTCAGCACCTCGACCAGCCGCGAGCCGCGGGCGAGCTGCCGCTGAGTGGCGGCGTCGAGGTCGGACCCGAACTGGGCGAAGGCCTCCAGCTCCCGGAACTGGGCCAGCGAGAGCCGCAGCGGACCGGCCACCTGCTTCATCGCCTTGATCTGGGCGTTGCCGCCGACTCGGCTCACGCTGATGCCGGCGTCCACCGCGGGGCGGACGTTGGAGTAGAACAGGTCGGTCGTGAGGAAGATCTGCCCGTCGGTGATCGAGATGACGTTGGTCGGGATGTAGGCCGAAACGTCGCCCGCCTGGGTCTCGATGATCGGCAAGGCCGTCAGCGAGCCACCGGGCTTCTTGATCCGGTCGTCCAGCTTCACCACGTCGGCGTGCTCGGAGATCTTGGCCGCCCGCTCGAGCAGCCGGCTGTGGAGGTAGAACACGTCGCCCGGGTAGGCTTCGCGTCCCGGCGGCCGCCGCAGGATCAGCGAGAGCTGGCGGTAGGCCGCCGCCTGCTTGGAGAGGTCGTCGTACACGCAGAGGGTGGCCTTCCCCTCCTCGTACATGAAGTACTCGGCGATGGCGCACCCGGCGTAGGGCGCGATGTACTGGAGCGGCGCCGGCTCCGAGGCCGAGGAGATGACGACGATGGTGTAGTCCATCGCGCCCGCCTCCTTCAGCCGCTCGACGACGGTAGCGACCGTGGAGCGCTTCTGGCCGATGGCGACGTAGACGCAGACGACGCCGGTGCCGCGCTGATTGATGATGGTGTCTACCGCGATGGCGGTCTTGCCGGTACCGCGGTCACCGATGATCAGCTCGCGCTGGCCGCGGCCGATCGGGATCATGGCGTCGATGGCCTTGATGCCGGTCTGGAGCGGCTCCTTCACCGGCTGGCGCACGATGATGCCCGGCGCCACCATCTCCACCTGGCGGGTGCGGGAGGACTTGATCTCGCCCCGGCCGTCGACCGGCCGGCCCAGCGCGTCCACCACCCGTCCCAGCATCGCGGGGCCCACCGGGACGTCGAGCAGTCGGCCCGTTCGGCGGACCTGATCGCCTTCTTTCAGCTTCAGGTAGTCGCCCATGATGGCGGCGCCGACGTTGTCCTCTTCCAGGTTCAGCACCAGACCGGTGACCACTTCGCCGGTCTCCTGCGCGGTGAACTCCAGCATCTCGCTGGCGACGGCGGAGTTCAGTCCATAGATCCGGGCGACGCCGTCGCGCACCTCGAGCACCGTGCCGACCTCAGAAACGTCGTCCGCGGCGAGGTCCGCCGACTGGATCTCATGCAGCAGGATGTTCTTGAGTTCACCGGGACGGAGTGAAGTGTCAGTGGCCATGAGTTCTGGTGCCCTGGCTGAATGGGACGGATTCGTGCCTAGCTTGTGAAAATAATCACAAATTGGGTCGCGGGCAAGACTGGGTGGTGAGCAAGGATAGTCGGGGACGCCGCGGGACGGCAGGCGGTCAGGCGGTCAGGCGGTCAGGCGGTCAGGCGGACCGAGTGTGTGCTGTCATCCCGCGCGCAACCAGGGACCATATCCCCAGGGCTTAGATTACCCCCAAGTAGGTGCCCCCCGGAGCGCCGGC
>JBKPGZ010000030.1:0-6467 GCA_046729675.1 Gemmatimonadota bacterium
CCGTCCGCGGCGGCCGCCGTCTGCGGGGGCCCCCCCGGCGGCCGGGCGGGGGCCGGGGGGCCGGGGGGCCCCCCCTCCTCCCCGTCTACGCCCCCTTCCCGATCCGACCGGTGAGCGGCCACGGCTCCTGGCTGGTGGACGAGGATGGGAACGAGTGGCTCGATGCCTACGGCGGTCACGCCGTAGCCTCGACCGGTCACTCCCATCCGCACGTGGTCCGCGCAATCGCGGAACAGGCCGGCACGCTGCTCTTCTACTCGACCGCGGTGCCGAACCCGCTCCGCGAGCAGCTGGCGGAGCGTCTGGTGGCGCTCTGCCCCGAGCCACTCGGGCGGGTGTTCTTCTGCAACTCGGGCGCGGAGGCGAACGAGAATGCCTTGCACCTCGCCCGCAAGGCCACCGGCCGCACCCGGGTCGTTTCGGTGCTCGGCGGATGGCACGGACGGACCGCGGCCACTCTGGCCTGCACCGACGGCGCCCGGTACGAGGAAGCGGCGTCCCGGAGCGGCATTCCGCTTTCCACCCGGGTGCCGGCCGATGACGTCGCCGCGCTGGAACGGGCCGTGGACGGGAGCGTCGCCGCGGTGATCCTGGAGCCGGTGCAGGGCCTCTCCGGCGCGCGGGACCTGAGCCGCGAGTTCCTCGTCGCCGCCCGCCGAGTTTGCGACGCTCACGGCGCCGCGCTGATCTTCGACGAGGTCCAGTGTGGGGTGGGGCGCTGCGGCGCCTTCAGCGCCGCGGAGGCCGTCGGCGTCGTGCCCGACGTGCTGACGTTTGCCAAGGGGCTCGCCTCCGGTCTCCCGATCGGCGCCGTCATCGCGACGCCGGCGATCACCGCCACCGTCACCACCGGTGACCTGGGGAGTACCTTCGGCGGCGGGCCGGTGCCCTGCGCCGCCGCGCTCGCCACGCTCGACGTGATCGAAGGCGAGGGCCTGGTGCGGAACGCGATCCGGATCGGCGAGCGCCTCGCCCGCGGCGCTCGGGGGCTCGGGATGGGCCGGGTGAGCGGGCGCGGACTGCTGCTGGGTCTGCATCTGGCGCGGCCGGCCGCCGAGGTGCAGCGTGCGCTCTTTGGGCGCAGAATCATCACCGGCACGGCATCGGATCCCGGGGTCCTCCGGCTGCTGCCACCGCTCTCGTTCTCGGAGGACGAGGCCGACCTTCTCCTGGCCGGACTGAAGGAGGTGCTCGCGTGACCAAGCGTGACTTCCTGGCGTTGGAGGACTGGTCGCCGGAAGCGATCGACGCGCTGCTCGCTCTGGCCGCGCGGGTGAAGCGGGGCGAGATCACCGGGGGACTGGAGCGGAAGGTGCTCGCGATGGTCTTCATGGACCCCAGCCTCCGCACCCGCACCAGCTTCGAGACCGCGATGTTCCTGCACGGCGGCCACGCCGTGGTGCTCGAGCCCGGACGCGGCAGCTGGGCCCTCGAGACGGAACCCGGCGCAGTGATGGACCGTGACAACGTGGAGCACATCCTGGACGCCGCCCGGGTGCTCGGCCGCTACGCCGATGCGGTCGGCGTGCGCTCCTTCCCCCGAGGCCGCGACTGGTCCGTGGCCAGGGAGGATGCCGTCATCCGAAGCTTCGCGCGTCACTGCGAGAAGCCGGTCATCAACCTCGAGTCGGCTCGTCGTCACCCCTGCCAGGCGCTGGCCGACGCAATGACCCTCCGGGAGAAGCTGGGCGAGACCTCGGGGAAGCGCTTCGTGCTGACCTGGGCCTGGCATCCGAAGGCCCTGCCCACGGCGGTGCCCGCCAGCGCGGCGCTCGCGGCCGCAAGCCTCGGCATGGAGATCGTGATCGCCCGGCCGCCTGGCTTCGAGCTGGATCCCGAGGATACCGCGTTGATCCGCCGGATCGCGCAGCAGTCGGGCGGCGAGTTCGTGCACATCATAGACGATCCCGACGACGCCACCGTGGGGGCGGACGCGGTGTACGTGAAGTCGTGGGGGTCGGTAAAGCTCTATGGCAACCCGCAGGAGGAGGCCGCCCAGCGCGCCGGACTGCGCGACTGGCGGCTGACCCCGGCGCGGGTCAAGTCCACCCGCGGCGGCCGCGGCGTCGTGATGCACTGTCTCCCGGTGCGCCGCAACGTGGAGATCGACGACGCCGTGCTGGACGGACCCAACTCCGTCGTGGTGGACCAGGCGGAGAACCGGCTGCACGCGCAGCGGGCGCTGCTGCTCGAGATGATCGGCACCGCGGGATGACACATGCATGCGAGACTCAAGGAGCACCACGTGACAATCGACACTTCCCGCGGCATCGCCGGCCTGAAGGGCGCGCTCCGGTACGTGCGCGCCTACCGGGACCAGGTCTTCGTCGTCAAGCTCGGCGGCGAGGTGCTGGGGGAGCCGGAGGTGCTCGAGCACGTCACCGGCCAGCTCGCGCTGCTGTCCTCTCTCAGCATCCGGCTCGTGGTCGTGCACGGCGGCGGCCCGCAGGCCACGGCGCTGAGCCGCCGGCTCGGCGTCGAGCCGACGATGGTGGCGGGCCGTCGGGTCACCGACGCCTCCGCGCTGGAGGTGGCGAAGCTGGTGTACGCGGGGCAACTCAACGTGGACCTCCTCGCCGCGCTGCGCGCGCACCGGGTCCAGGCCGTCGGGCTCAGCGGCGTGGACGCCGATCTCATCACCGCGCACCGGCGCCCCCCGGTGCAGGTGGTTGACGACGGCGGGAAGACGGTCAAGGTGGATTACGGCCAGGTGGGCGACGTGGACCGGGTGGATCCGCGCATCCTGAACACACTGGTGGAAGCGCGCTTCGTGCCGGTCGTGGCCAGCCTCGCCGGCGGCGAGGATGGGGAAGTGTTCAACGTGAATGCCGACACCGTCGCCGAGTCGCTGGCCGTCGCCATGCGGGCCCAGAAGCTCATCTTCCTCACCGGCGCGCCGGGCGTGCTGCGCGACCGGAACGATCCGTCCACCCTCGTCACCTTCGCCGATCCGGACGATCTGGCGGGCCTCATGGCCAGCGGGGTGCTGAGCGGCGGCATGCGCCCCAAGGTCGAGGCCTGCATCCGGGCAGCCACCGGCGGGGTCGAGCGCACCCACATCATCGACGGCCGCGCGCTCGACGCGCTCCTCCTCGAGGTCTTCACCGGCGCCGGCTGCGGGACCATGATCGTCGGCCGGAAGGAGAAGGCGACGTACCTCGGGGTGGATCTTGCCGGATGAGCTGAGCCTGCTCCAGCAGCTGGTCGCCATTCCGTCGGTTAGCGGCGAGGAGGCGACCCTCGCCACGTTCGTGGAAGAGACGGTTCGGGGCTGGGGGCTCGACGTGGTGCGTGACGAGACCTCGGTGCGGGTCGAGGTGCGCGGCCGCTCACCCGGGGCCACGCTGGCGTTGGTCTCCCATCTCGACGTCGTGCCGCCGGGCGCCGGCTGGACCCGCGACCCTTTCACCCCGACGCTCGAGGATGAACGGCTCTATGGCCGCGGCTCGGGCGACGCGAAGGCGTCCGTCGCGGCGATGCTCCTCGCGGCTCGCGACGTGGCGCAGCAGGGCGCGTTCGATCGGGGACGGCTGTTGGTGATCCTGGGCTACGGCGAAGAGACCAAGCACACCACCATGGAGCGCGCCGTCGAGCGCGCTGAGCGGATCGATGCGGCGATCGTCGGCGAGCCCACCAATCTCGACTTCGCCACCGCGCAGCGCGGGCTCATGATGGTGGACCTGGTCGCCAGGGGGGACCAGCGCCATGCGGGCTACGCGGCGGCGGACGGGGAGTTCGTCAACGCCGCGCTGGTGCTCGCCCGCGATCTCCTGCGGCTCGACGGCCTGTTCGACGAGCGCACCCATCCCGTCCTGGGTCATACCACCGCCACGCCCACCATGCTCGACGCGGGTGTGAGCCGCAACGTCACGCCCCCCGTTGCGACCGCCATCCTGGACGTGCGCAGCACCCCCGACTGGACCCACGAGGAGATCGCGAGCCTGCTGCGCTCGCGGCTCGACTCGGAGGTGGTGGTGACGTCAAAGCGGCTGGTGCCCTGCGAGACGCCGCCCGGCTCGCCCCTCCTCGCCGCCGCCCGCCGCGCCCGGCCCGAGTCGGCCCAGTTCGGGAGCCCGACCTGCTCCGACTGGGTGTTCCTGCGGCACGTGGACGCCATCAAGGCCGGCCCCGGCACCAGCCGCCGCTCCCACACCCCGGACGAGTACGTAGACCTTCCCGAGGTCACCGCCGCGCGGCGCTTCTACGGCACAGTGGCTCGCGAGTACCTCGACCGGAGCGCCCGGTGACCGCGCGAACGCTTTGGGGCAGCGGCAAGGGGCTCGCCCGGTCCCTGCTCGATCACACCGCGGCGGACGACCGGCCGTGGGACGCGAGACTCCTCCGCTGGGACGTGCTCGGGAGCCTGGGTCACATCGAAGGGCTGCGCGCCGCCCGGCTCCTCGGCGCGCGCGAGCATGCGCGAATGCGCCGGGAGCTTCGCCGCGCGCTCGCCGCCGTGGATGCAGGACGGCTCGTCGTCCGCGAGGACCAGGAGGACGTGCACACGGCTGTAGAGGAATGGCTGACGCGGCGACTGCCGGGCGTCGGCGAGCGGCTCCACACCGGCCGCTCGCGCAACGACCAGGTCGCGTGCGACCTCCGGCTCTACCTCAAAGACCGCCTGCTCGCGCTTCACGACCTCGCCCTGGAAGTAACGGAGGCGTCGCTCACCTTCGCCCGCCGACACCAGCAGGTGCTCTGGCCTGGTTACACCCACCAGCGCCGGGCCATGCCATCGTCGCTCGGCCTCTGGGCCGGGGCGTTCGCGGAAGGGCTGCTCGACACGGTCGAATCCCTCGGCGGTGTGTGGGCTCTGGTGGACCGGTCGCCGCTCGGCAGCGCGGCGGGCTATGGCGTCCCCCTGCCGCTCCGGCGTGAGACCGTGGCCAAGGCGCTCGGCTTCGGCGGACTCGACCGGAACGTCGCCACGGTGCAGGGAGGGCGGGGCAAGCTCGAAGCTGCCGCGCTGTTCTGGTGCGTGCAGCTCGGGCACGATCTGGCCCGCCTGGCGCAGGACGTGATCCTCTACAGCGCTGAGGAGTACGGCTACCTCGTGCTTCCCGGCGAGCTGGCGACAGGCTCGAGCATCATGCCGCAGAAGCGGAATCCCGATCTCTTCGAGCTCACTCGCGGCCGGGTCGCGGCGCTCGAGGCGGATCTCGAGGCGGTTCTCCGTGTCCGGGGCAAGCTCTCCGGCGGCTATCATCGCGACTTCCAGCTCCTCAAGGAGCCGTTGATGCGCGGGCTCGATCGCGCGGAGGCAATCCTCGCCGCGACCGCCGAGGCCTTGCCCCGGGTGGGCGTGGACCGGGAGCGCTGCGCAGCGGCGCTGGCGGGGGGTACGCTGGCGACCGACGAGGTGATGCGTCGTGTCGAGGCGGGCCGTCCGTTCCGGATCGCTTATCGGGAGGTCGCTGCCTCGGTTCGCCGGGGTGAGGCGTTCGCGGCCCCACCGGCCTCGCGTCTGGTTGCCCGCCGGAGGAGTACCGGCGGTCTCGGGGACCTCGGCCTGGTCGAGGCTGCCTCCCGCGTGCGACGGGCCCAGCGCTGGGCACGACGAGAGCGAGCCCGGTTCGACAAGGCGATGCGCCGGCTGGCCGGTCGGAGCAGGGCGCGATGACGGCGGATCGACGGAAGCGGCACCTCAAGATCCTGGAGCTGATCAGTACCCGGGCGATCCATACGCAGGAAGAGTTGGCTGAGGCGCTCGCTGGCGCGGGCTGGGAGGTGACGCAGTCGTCGGTCAGCCGTGATATCGCCGCCCTCCGCCTGGTGAAGGTGGACGGCGCCTACCGGCGGCCGCCGCGCGGCTCGAGCACGCAGGATCCGGACGAGCGCCGGGTCGCCGAGAGCGTCCTGTCGTGCGAGCCCGCGGGGGATGTGCTGATCGTGCTGCACACCCCGCCGGGAGATGCGAACCGGGCGGCGGTGGCGCTCGACCGGCTGGCCTGGCCCGACATCGTGGGGACGATCGCGGGCGACGACACGATCTTCCTGGCGATGAAGGATGGGGCGGCCCAGCGTCGGGTGCTGCGCCAGATCAGGAGACTGGTCTCCAGCTGAGTCGCCGGGCCTGCGGTGCAATTTTTGTCACTTGACCAATCCTGTACCGTGCCCCAATCTCGTAGTGCTCACTCACGTCCTCAGCTAAGCAATACCTACAACTGACTCGGCAGGATCGCCCCTCCCTCCGGAGGATCGCGACAAAGGCACACCCGGCGAAAGCCGGGGCCGCAAAGCCACGAGGCTACCGCTCGCGCACCGGCGCGGGCCACGCCAGTCGGGCCGCCGAACGAACCCACGGAGGGGGTTATGCTGTCTGGCGGCCGCGCGTTCGCGCGCAAGACCCCTTGGTACTACCTCGCGTTGGCCCTGCCGGCCCGGGCCGTCCCGGGGTGCAGCGATCACGGCTCGCCCGTCGAGCCGCCCGGCGAGGCCGGCCTCGCCCCGGTCGCTGGATGGACAGC
>JBKPGZ010000031.1:0-10467 GCA_046729675.1 Gemmatimonadota bacterium
AGAATTGGTTGTGGATTCCGATGATTGCCGGATCGCCGGAGTCCTTCGTGTCCTTCGTGACGGCGCCCGTCATCGTTCGCCCCTCAGTCGCCGCCACTCGCCGCGGCAGCCCGGGACAAGGGGCAGCATCAGGAAGACGTAGACCCCGACCGCCACGGCGTCTTCGCGAAGCGCCGCCCCGGCGTGTCCCGCGACCGTGACAGCCACCGCGCACCACACCAGCGGTCGCAGCGCCCGGACCACCAGCCGTTCCGGCTGGAGGATGCCGCTCAGCACCGCATTGAGTCGCAACACGGCGGCCGCGAAGAGCGCATGGCCGGTCAGCGACGCGGCGGCAGCGCCCTCCAGACCGAGTCCAAGCGCCAGTGCGATAACAGCGAGCCCGAGGCTGGCGGCCAGTGCGCCCGCAGCGTACATGGGCAGCAGCGACTGCCGGCCCGCGGCCACGGCGCCGACCGCGGCCAGGTTCACCAGCCCCAGCGCAGCGCCCGACAGCAGGAACAGCCTCGCGGGCGGGATCGCCGGAGCGTACTGGGGCGCGATCAGCTCCACTGCGGGCCCGACGCAGACCCCGATGGCACCGAGCACCGGAGGCACCAGCGTCGCGAAGGGAATCAGCGACCGCTCCAGGTGCCGCCGAAGAGCGGTCGCGGCACCCGCGTGTTTCGCCTCGCCGTAGACCTCGGGGAACACCACCGTCCGCACCGCCAGCGCGAGCGCCACGCCGGCGCTGGCGAGTGCGCCCCCGAAGGCGTAGTAGCCCAGCAGCTCCTGACCGCCCCAGGCGGCAACCACCCAGCGGTCCGCCGTCTGCAGCAGGATCCCGACCACGCCGGTGAGCGCCACGGGCAGCCCAACCGCCAGCATTCCGCGCACCGCGTCCGAGTCGAAGCGTGGGCGCATCTCCACCCACCGGCTCGCCACCGCGGCACCGGCACTCGCCGAAAGCGCGAGCGCGGCGAATGCGCCCGCCAGGCCGAACATCCGGGCCAGTGCCACGCCGAGCACCAGGTGCAGCGCGGCAGTCCCGGTCTCCAGGAGAGCGTACCGACGCAGCGTGGCCCGAACTCGGGTCGACACGAGAGCGTAGCCGTAGACTGCCTCCGCCAGCGCAGCGGCGGCGAAACCTTGGAGAACCAGGCTATTCGTGGGGGACTCGACCAGCGTGGCCGCTACGAGCGACAGACAAGCCAGCACCCCGGAGATCGCGAGCATGAACCCGAGCGCCGCGCCCGACGCCCGCGACCCGGCATCGGCGGCATCGCGCGAGGTGTGGAGGAGCTCGACCTCGAGTCCGCGGGATACGGCCAGCGCCGCGAGGGAGGCATACCTGGTCGCGAGGCGCAGGAGGGCCCAGCTGCCGAACGCCGCCGGGCCGAGCAGCGTCGCCAGCAGGATGCCGCGCAGCCCGACCAATCCCTCCGCCGAGGCGCGCATGGCGGAGTAGCCGGCGACCTTGCGGAGCAGCCCGCCGCGCTCCGAGGGCCGCGACGCCGCGGTCAGCGCGTCGGCGGTGGACACGGGGTGAATCGCCCGAAGAGTCTCGGGCCGAGCTTCAGGCAGCGGACCTCGCCCACGACCCGGGGCTGCAGGCCGGTTCGTCGAAGCGTGCGGAGCGAGGCGATGTTGTCCGGCGCGACCATCCGCCATCCTTCGGTGAACCCCAGCTCCCGCGCGGCGCGCAACCGCTCGGCCGCGAGCGCCGAGCCGAGCCCGCTGCCGCGCTCGGCGGGCACCACGTAGAGATCCCACAGGTAAGCCGCGTGGGCGGGGAGCTCGAGCGGGTAGAGGCTCACCTCGGGCCGCACCACTCTCGCGATCCAGGCGTAGCCGACCGGCCGCCCCGCTTTCCACGCGACGAGGCCGACGCATCCCCATGCCAGCAGTCCGCGGAAGCGCTCCCGGTCGCGCGCGCCGGCGATGGGAGCCATCGCTTCGACCTCGTCGGATCCGAGCCGCGAGATCGTGACTCCCGCCGAGGGGGCGGCCTCTGGGAGGTGATCCAGCGTCTGGGCGAACACCGTGAGCCGGCTGGTCCGGATCACCCGGTGCACGGTGCGGCAAGCCAGCGCATCCCACACCCCGCGCATTCCCGCGTTCCGGTAGCCGGCCGCGGCGTCGCCTGGAAGGGTGGCGATGTCCCTGGCGTACCTGGCGAGCTGACTGCGGCGGGGGGGCGCGCTCACAGCCCGCCCCCCGCATAGAGCCAGAGCCCCTCATCACCCTCGGCGAGCACGGGCTCCCGCGCGAAGGCGAGCCGCGCCGCGTCGGAGCCGACCCATACGGCAGTCAGGTGCGCCAGCGGATCAGGAGCCGCGGTGAGCCCCCACTTCCGCTTGTACTGCTGCACGCCGTCGTGGAGGTGAGGCGAGGTACGCCCCATGTCCACCCGGGTGCAGCCCTGGCGCCGGGCCCACTCGAAGCCGAGCGCGTAGGTGGCGACGGCGACACCGGCACGGAGCAGCGCGGGCTCGCCGTCTCGCACGCCGATGAGCGGGAACCACACGGTCCCCCCGCTCCGCAGCGAGCAGATCCCCCCGACCCGCGCGCCGTCGTGGACCACGAAGTGCAGCTCGCCACACGCCCGGAAACGCCGCAGCAGATAGGGCGACGGGAACCAGGCATCGTCGCCGAACCGCGCGGTGGCATGAGGCGCCAGCATCCGGGTGGTGAACTCCTCCCAGTCCACGGCGCCGTCGGCCTGCTCCAGGGCGAAGCCCTTCGCCCGCACCTTCCGAAGGTCGTCCCTGAGGCTGTGCGATGCCTGCGGTGGCGGCAGCTCGGCGAGGTTTCCCTGCCAGCGCACATGGCTGGGCACCACGATCCAGCCCGCGCGGCGGAAGCGCGGCGCGAGCCAGCGGTGCACTTCGGCGACCACGAGGTGGGCGGCTCCGGCCGCGGCGGCGGGATCGCGGAGGGAGCGAGCGGCGCCGTATTCCGGCGGGGGAAGCTCGCCGAACAGACCGGCGCAGAGTCGCTCGGTGACCTTCGCGCGACCGATCTCGAGCACGGTGATCTCACGGCCGCCCGGCGCCACTACCCGTCGGCGCATCGGTCCCCGCAGCTGGAGCGGAAGCGCGAGCACCCGGTGCGCCGCGATGCTGAGTGGCGACCACCGGGAGGCGTAGGTGGGGACGAGGAATCGCTCCTCGACCGCCGCGGCGCTACGCACCCGCGAGGTCCTCCGACGGGCGCCGGCGGCTCCATCCGACCTCCGGCAGGTGCAGCAGCAGGCACTCGTCGCAGAACTTGATCCGGCGGCAACCTCGCCTCCAACAGGCGACATGCCCCTGACGGGCCAGCACCAGGCGCAGCAGGTGATCGGCGCGCTGGGATCCCTTCAGCAGCACGAGGTCCCCGCCGACCAGCGTCTCCGAGAGATACTGATGTGCCTGCCGGATCGACGGAAAGGCGCGAAGGGCCGCGCCCTTCGGGTGGTTGCGCGCGCCCCCCGAACGGACCGCCTGCGGACCGACGAAGATCACCTCGTCCGCGACGTGGAGCGCTTGCCTGGCGACGTCGGCGTAGACCTGCGAGGCGCGGCCGGCGTAGTCGGAGATGGTGCCGAAGACAACGACCTTGCGTACCGCGCGCGCGTCGCGGACGAACTCCATGGCTGGTGCGACCGACCAGAGCGAAGCCTTGAACTCGTCCCGGATGAAGGTCACGCCGGCGGCCTCGACCGGCTGGTACCGGCCGGGCAGCGGATCGACGGCCGCGAGCGCGGCCGCCGCGACCGGGAGCGGCACGCCCAGGCCGATCCCGGTGGTAATGGCGGCGAGACAGGCGTGGATCCAATGCACCCCGCACAGCCGGGTTTGCACGGCCACGCGCTGCTCGCCATGGATGACGGTGAACGCGAGCCGGTCGGGCCAGGAGCTGCTGACCGACTCGGCGCGGACAAAAGCATCGGGATGGAGCCCGTAAGTGAGGACCCGGCCCCGGCAGCCGCTCGCCATCGCGAGCACCCGGGGGTCGTCGGCGTTGAGGACCGCGAACCCCGCGCGCGGCACCGCATGGACCACCTTGGCCTTCTCGGCGGCGGTCGCATCCAAGGTCCGGAACGCGCTCCGGTGATCGCCGCCCACGTTGGTGACGACCGCGATGCGGGGCCGGACCAGGGCGATGGCATCGTCGAGGCTGCCCGGGCCGGTGGCGCCCAGCTCGTGGACGCAGAAGCCGTCGCCTCGTCGCGCGCCGAGGATCGTGTGGCTCACCCAGTGCGCCGAGTTGTGGGTGCCGGGACTCTTGCTACCGCGATGGCGGCTGGAGAGGACCGCGGCGATGAGATCCTTGGTCGTCGTCTTCCCTGCGCTGCCGGTCACGGCGATGAAGCTCACCCCCGCGACGGCGCGGCGGTGGCGCTCCGCCACGTTCCGCTCCAGGCGGTGATAGGAGGAGCCGATGAGCGAGCCGCTCACGCCGCCTCCAGCCGCGCCTGCGCGGCGCCGTAGAGCTCGGCCGCACGCAGCCGCGAGCCGGCGAGCGCCACCAGGGCGCACTTGCCGTGGTCCAGGCAGCCGGTGGCGTAGGGCAGCACTCCGGTGCCGCGGTCGGGGTCGAAGAGCAGGTGGCCGATCGCCGCCCTCACCTGGGCGAAGCTCCTCGCCCGCGTATCCACCGTCCCCGAGACGAACGCCGGCGCCTGCGGCCGGACCGAGTGCGCCGCGGTCTGGTTGAGCCGGGCGCGGACCGCCAGGGGATAGGTGCCTCCGTTCACCCGGGGATTCACCTCCGCCAGGATCGCGCGGAGACCGCCGGTCCGACGGTCGTGGTACTCCACGAAGTCGAAGCCCACCAGCCCCGAGTACCCCTGGCTCTGCATCCAGGTGGCGAGCATGCGCGCCCAGGCATCCATCGCATCCACCGTCCGCGCGGACGAGGGAAGCTGGTTGCCGGCGTGGGTGAGGCCGCGGCTCCACCGCTGATCGGTGATGCCGATGCTCACCAGCGGACCCTGGTCCGCAGGCACGTGGATCTGCACGTTGGGCGACACGGTTACCTCGACCATCGCCTCCACCAGGTAGATCCGGTTGTCGGTGCGCGACGCGATCCGGCGGAGCACCCCGCTGGTGTCCTCGCCCCCGCGACCCACCACGAAGGTGGACGACCCCGAGGCGCCCGAGGCGCCACGGACGATGACCCGACCGGTGTGCCGGAGCTGTCGCTCGATCGCGATGCGCACCGGCTCCAGATCGCGGCGCCGCCGCCCGCCGGGAAACGCGAGCTCGGCCACCTCACCCTCGGCCACCGGAATCCCCAGCTCCTGGGCCTTGGCGCGCATCAGGTGCTTCTGGTCCGCGTAGCGCGTGATCCGGGGCGAGCCGTCCACCCGCACCGGGATGCCGCTGTCCCGCTCCATCACCTCCGCCAGCGCCATCACCTCGGGCGTGGCCGCATACGGCTCGAGCATCACCTCGGCGGCGCCCACGGCGCGGGCCGCACGGCTCAGCACTCCGGGATCGCACAGCAGGCGCTCGGCCAGCGGCCGCTCGGCACTCCGCCCGTTGCCGCTCGGTACCACGATGTGCTCCGGGCGCGGCCCGAGGCCGAGCGCCGAGAGGAACTCGAGGTAGCAGGCGTCCACCGGCTTCGGGACGCAGACGACGTCGCCCTCGGTCGCCAGCAGGAGCGCCCGCTCGGCGTACCGGTCCAGGCCCGGGAGCGACTCGCCCAGCCCCTGGAGCGAGCGCAGTGAGCCCATGCAATGGAGGTAGAACCGTCGGCGCACGAAGCGACTCGGGATCAGGCGCTGAGCGTACGCCGCGCCCGCGGGGCGGGCTGTACCGGCGCGAACCGCAGGCGGTCGTACTCGGACTGCACCAGCGAGCGCGAGGGCCGCAGCTTGCCGGTGGCGTCCATCGGGATCCGCTCCACGATCTGCACCTCGAATTCTACCGCCGGACCCAGCAGCGGCCGAACCGCTCGACCGATTCTCTCCATTCGTTCGGCCGAGGGCGGTCCGTCGGTCACAGCATAGAGCACCACACGGTCGCGGCGCTCCTGGACCAACTGGTACTGCTTCAGCCAGTCGCCTGACCCCCAGACCAGGCGGGTCACGAGCTCGTACGGGTGCAGCAGGCGGCCGTCTGGCAGCGGGAAGTAGTCGATCATGCGCCCCTCGATCTCACCGATGGACCCGAACGGCAGTCCGCAGCGGCAGACATCGGCCCGGGTGGCGAGGTCACCGATGCGATAGCGGAGGAACGGCATGGCGTAGGCGTGCAGGTTGGTTACCACCACCTCGCCTCGCTCGCCGGGCTCCGCGGGTCGTTCGTCCTGAATCACCTCGACCAGCACGCCGTCGTCGCAGGTGTGGAGGTCGCCGGAGTGACGACACTCCCACGCGATCAGCGGGCATTCGTGGCTGCCGTAGGTCTCGTAGAGCGGGGCGGCGAACGCCTCGCGGATGCGGAGCCGCATGGCCGGGGTGGCGACCTCGCCCCCGATCACGACCAGTCGCGGCCGCACGCCGGCGATCACGTCCGCCAGCTCGGGAGCCGTGAGCCGGTCCAGCATGCCGGGGAGACCGATCAGCACGTCGGGGCGCGCCTCGCGAAGCTGGACCGCCACCCGCGCGGGCTCCTGGAGTCCGTCCACCAGCTGCCGGCTGTGGAAGCCGAGCGCGCGGAGCGAGCGGCCGATCACCTTGGCGTCACCGCTGTCCGGCCGCCCGCCGACGCCCACCGCCACGATGCGGTCCCGGTGCCGCACGCCGAAGGCGCCGAAGGTGCGGAGCCGGAGCAGGTATTGGAGCTTGTCCTCCAGCCAGCTGCGATGGATGGTGAACGGCTCGCCGGAGGAGCCGCTGGTGCGCACGGTGAGCAGCGACGCGGCGTCATGGCCCTGCGCGAGCAGCGCGGCCATCCCCGCCTGCCGCATCATCGCCTTGTCGGTGGTCGGAATGAGCTCGAGATCCACGACGCCGCGGATGTGTCGCGGGTGGAGCCGGTGCCGGTCGAAGAGCCGCCGGTAGAACGGCACCGACTCGTAGGCATGGCGCACCAGCCGCCGGAGCCGCGCGTCCTGCCACTCGCGCAGCTCGGCGCGGCTCGCGCGCGTATGCCGCCACGCCGCCGAGAGCGCCGGGGCCAGCTCGGGCCGGGATGCGCTCACCCGACCGCCTTCAACGCGGCAGCCGTCGCGCCACGCGCGGGGGAAGACGGGAGCCCGAGGAGCTCACGGGCGCGCACCGGGTCCGCGAGTCGGCGGCCGAAGCTCTCGGTGATGTCGGCGACGCGCTCGATCAGCCCCTGGTTGGTGGCCAGCTCGGTCCGGTCGAAGCCGTGGTAGATGTTGTCCTCCAGGCCGACGCGACAGTGGCCGCCCATGGCGATCGCGAGCGTGTTCATGGGGAGCTGGAAGAGTCCGATCCCCGCTGCGGACCAGAGCGACTCGGACGGCAGGTCCTCCAGCATGCCGGCGAGGTGCCGCGCCGTGGCGGGCACCGAGTAGCGGGAGCCGAGCAGCAGGTTGAAGTAGTACGGCGGCTCGCCCAGCAGCTCTTTCGAGATCAGCATGTTGGCGGCGTTGATCATGCCGTAGTCGAAGCACTCCAGCTCGGGCTTGATCCCGTTCGCGACCATCTTCTCCGCCAGCCTGATCACCATATCGGGCGCGTTCTGGCTGGTGCCGGTCGGGAAGTCGAGGCTGGTGAGGGTGAGGCTCGCGAGATCGGGGCGCGCAGCGCCGGTCAGCTCCAGGACTTCACTGCGCCGCTCGAACTCGGGAAAGGTCCGGCCGGAGCAGCTCACACACATGATGGCGTCGGGATGCTCGGCCCGGATGCCGAGGATCATCTCCTCGTAGATCCGCGCCAGGTACGTCGGCTCACCTTCCTCGTCGCGCGCGTGCAGGTGCACGATCGAGATGCCGCGGTCGAGGGCCTCGCAGGCCTGCTCCACCACCTCGGCCGGCGACACGGGAACGTGCGGCGTCATCGCCTTGGTCGGAATCATCCCGGTCGGGCAGAAGTTGACGATCAGCTCGCTGTACGGAGTGAGCGGATGGGGAAGTGGTCGCGTACCGCCCGGGTGGGTGACCCGGCGCGACTGGCGGTCGCCAGCTCGCTGGCTCACGCGATCTCCAGAGACGAGAGCGGCTCGACCACGCGGAACTTCGCGCGGGGGCCCCTCGGCAATCGGTCCACGAACTCCACTTCGGTCTCCAGGTACGGCGCGACCTCGTGCCGGATGACGGAGCGGATCCGACCAGCCACCTGGTTGCGGTCGGCCGCGCCGTCGAGGATGGCGCGTACCCGCAGGCGTGCGGGCTCGAGCTGGGTGACCTGGTAGCGGAGCACGTCACCCACCCGCTCCATGACACAGGTGAGCGCGTAGGGAGAGACCCGGTGACCGCCGTCGAGCACCAGCATGTCCGCGCGCCGGCCCGTCACCACGCCGAGCAACGGGAAGGGGTGGCCGCATACGCAGGACTCCGCCAACAGGCTGCCGCGGTCGCCGATGCGGTAGCGCAGCAGCGGCATCGCACGGTTCACCAGCAGGGTGGCCACCAGGTTGCCCTCGACGCCGCGCGGCACCGGCCGGTTGTCCTCGTCCAGTACCTCCATCCGGACCACGTCGGCGTTGATGTGCATGCCGCTCCCGGGGCACTCCCAGGCGATCTCCTTGGTCTCCGAGCTGCCGTACACGTCGTACACCGGCGCGCCGAACGCGGCCGCGATCGCCTGGCGCACCGCCGGGCGGAGCAGCTCGCCGCTGGTGAAGATCCGTTTCACCTGTAGGCGCGCTCCGCGGTACCGAAGCTCCTGGCCCGCCTCCAGCAGCGCCGAGGGAAGGCCGTACACCGTGTCTGGGTCGAAGGTCGCGAGCTGGGCGGCCATCCGGGCCGGGGGCTGGAGGATGCTGATCCGCGCTACCCGACCGACCGCCTCGACCGTGGATTCCGAGGGCGGCACCGCATCGAGCAGCGCCACGCGATCGCTGGGCCTGGTGCCGCAGGCGGTTCGGGCCCTGAGCTTCACCAGGACCTTGAGCGTGGCCCAAGCGCGGGGCTCGTAGTACACCCGGAAGGGCTCACCGGTGGATCCGGACGAGCTGGACGAGCGCCACTCCGGACGCACCCGCCCGCCGAGCAGCACGTCGCCACCTGCCTGCCGCAGCTCCGCCTTGGTTACCGGGGCGAGCGCCCCGAGCACTGCCTCGGGGCAGAGCTCCATCATGAGATCGTCGTCACCCACGCCAGCGGCATCCAGGCGCTGCCGATAGAACGGCAGCCGGGCGGCGGTGCGCAGCATCCGGGTGAGCCGCACGCGCGCCAGCGCGTCGAGCTGCTCGGGGCTGAGCTGCGCCGCGCGCAGCACCGGCCAGAGGTCCCGCGCGATCCAGAATCCGACGCGATTGATCACCAGGTGCTCGATGGCAGCTCGGCCAGCACGACCCGCGACGGGGCCCGACGAAGCACGCCGTTATAGGTGGAGAGGTAGCGGGTGGTGACCCTGGCCCAGGAGAGATTCGCCTCGGCCTGGGCCCGGTTCCGGCGCCCGATCTCCGACCGGAGATCGGGATTGTCGGCGAGCAGGCGGATCGCGGCGGCGAGCGCTCGGGGCTCGCACGGCGGAACCAGGAAGCCGTTTTTGCCATGCTCGACCAGCTCGGGGATCCCACCGACCGTGCTGCCCACGATGGGGAGCCCGGAGGCCATCGCCTCGGCGAACACGTTGCCGAAGGCCTCCTCCCGTGAGGCGAGGGTGAAGATGTCGGCGTCGCGGTAGCGACCGGGGATCTCGCTCCGGCTCACCGAGCCAGCGAAGATGACCTCGCGACTCACCCCGAGGCGCGCGGCGAGGTCCTTGAGGTTCCGCTCGTCCGGCCCCGAGCCGATGATCTCCAGCTCGAACCGGCCGCGCTCCAGCGCGGCGAGCGCCTCGATCAGATCGCTCAGCCCCTTGCGCTCAACCAGCCGGGCGACCGCGAGGCAGCGGATCTTTCCGCCGTGCCGGCTGCGGCCCCTGCTCGAGGGGCGGAACCGGGCCAGTTCCACGCCGTTGGGAATGACCGAATAGCGCAGACCACCGTCGGTCCGCGCCGCGAGCCGGCCAAGGCTTTCGCAGACCACGACGACGCGGGTGGCGCGCCGCCAGATCCAGCGGGTCAGGGGGAGGAGGACCCGGTGGAGGCGCTCGAGGGTCCTCTGGTTCCGGTCGTAGCCGGGGACATCGGAGCCGCGGAGGGAGAGGATGACCGGGGTGTCGCCCAGGTTCAGCAGCGGCAACATCGCGCCGGTGGGCAGTGAGAAGAACAGGTGGACGATGTCGTATCGCTCGTCGCGCATCCGCGCCCGCACCAGCGGGAGCGCGTGCCGCAGGTAGCTGAACGCGCCCTGCATCCCGGCCTCGTGCACGCCGGTCCGGCTGCACTTCACTCGATAGACCGTGAGCAGCCCCTCCTCACCGTGCCCGTCCCAGAGCACCTCGGAGCGGCACTCGTCGCGCTCGCCCGCGGTGAT
>JBKPGZ010000032.1:0-18344 GCA_046729675.1 Gemmatimonadota bacterium
GTGAAGGGGACCATGACAGCCATGGCCCCCATCGCTGCGCTCAGGGTGACACTTCCTATTTGACAACCACTCTCGCCACCCTCGCGGGGATCCCGGGTGACGCCCCGTACGCCAGCCACACCGCCCCGTTTCTCGGATCCACCGCCAGGTGGCGCACCAGCGCGCCTCGGCTCGGCAATGAAGGGTCTCGAACTTCCCCGACCGCGGCTCGCAGCGCAGCAGCGCGTCCGCGGCCGAGGTGCCGATCCAGATCGCGCCGTCGCGTGGGTCCACCCGGGTCACGTACGGCATCGCGTCCTTCAAGGGCAGGGGGATCTCCTTGAACTTCCCCGTGGCGGGATCGAGCCGCACCAGCAGGTTCGCCGAGTAGGCGGGGATCCAGAGCACACCCTCCGCGTCCACGTCGAATCGCCGCGGACCGCTGTAGGGGGTGGGCATGCTGTAGGTCTGGAACCTTCCGGTCTTCGGCGTGAAGGAAATCAACCGGTTGCCCTGCAGCTCTCCCAGCCAAATCCGGCCGTCGGGGGCGGCGCGAATCTCTTAGGGAATCGGGCCGCCCGGTCCCTTCGCCAGCGTGGGATGGGCCGGCACGTGGTAGGTCACGACCGTGTCGCGGGACGGATCCACGAACCCGATGAGCTCGGGCTCCCGGGTGAAGTGGCCGTTGAACCAGACCTTCCCGTCCGGCGCGACGGCGAGGCTGTGGGGATACATCCCGACGTCCCAGCTCCGCCATCCGGTATCGCCCGTCGCCATCGCCAGTCGCATCGGCTGCCCAGCACCAGCCAGGTACGCCCCTCGGCGTCGCGGTCGATCGCGCGCGGGTTGGCGCTCGGCACCACGGGGATCTCGATCTCGCTCAGCGCGCCCGACTCGGGGTTCAGCCGGTAGAGCCGGTGGGTGAACATCCCGGTGATGAGCACCTTGCCGTCGGGCTCCACGACCAGGTCGTGCGGCAGGTCCTGCGGGACCGGCATCATGTACTCCCGCACGTCGGCCCGCCGCGAGGCTGGCACCGATACGTCCGCCACGTCTCCGGCAGGCAGGCTCTTCGCCAGCCACGCCGCGGTGGCCTTCGCGTCGCGGTCGGCCGCGATCACGGGAAACGACGTCGCGGCCCCGGCGTAGCCCAGCATCCGGGTGACCGCCTCGACCCACTGGGCCTCGGTCCGCGGCGAGCCCTGGGGCCGCGCGATCTTCTCGTCGAACTGATGGCAGCCGGTGCAATCGAGGATGAACTTGCGCTTGGCCTCTCCATCGGGCAGGAGCGACAGCCAGGCGGAGCTGCGGGGTGGGTCGGCCGGGCTGACGGCAGCTGCTGTGACCGTCGCGGCTAGTCCGCCAAATACCAGGGCGACCGAGCGGACCCGCGTCATCCCTTTTCCCCGGGCTTGGTTTCCCAGAGCACGTTCACGATCACCCACCGCCCGTCCACCTTCGCGATCTGGAGGTAGTCGATCCAGTCTGCCATCACCGCCTTCACGCTGGCGGCGTTGCCGAAGATGTCGAGGATGGTGACGTCCTTCTGCCGTCGGTCGGCGGGCGTCTCCTTGCCCCAGCCCCGGCACGAATGGCCGACGAGTCGGCGGCGGTCTGCGCGCGTGCGACGGCGGGGACGGCCAGCGCTGCGAGCAGCAGGCCGTAGCGGACGATCATGAGGTCTCCTGGGAGGCTGTGCGAGTCTGGGCTCTACGGCCGGCAGGGCCGGGGTGTTTCGCGGGTAAGCGGCTGCGTGAGCGCGATCACGGCATAACGCCGTGCCGGCGGGTAGGGTCGGTCATGGTGCGGTGGATCACTCACCCCCTGCTTTGTGTTGCGGCCATCGGCTTCGCCCTGCCCTAGCGGGCACCACACCCACGGCGTATCCGCCGCGGGGGCCGGTTTCTCAGCGACCTGATAGGCGTTTCACGTGCCAGTCTCGCGACGCGAGTTCCTGCGGATTTCGGCCGCCGGTGTCGGCCCGGGGACGGCGCTGGGCTCCCTGCTTGGGCTGGGCGCGAGCTTGGCGCCGGCCACCGCGAGAGCGCAGCAGCTCCGCATCAAGGACGCCAAGACCACCCCCAGCGTCTGCCCCTATTGCTCCGTCGGCTGCGCCACTCTGGTCCACACGATCGATGGCGAGATCGTGAACATCGAGGGCGATCCGGCCAGCCCGCACACCGAAGGCTGCCTCTGTCCCAAGGGCGCGGCGATCTACCAGCTCCACAAGAACCCGAACCGCGCCACCAAGGTCCTCCACCGCAAGCCAGGGGCGACCGGCTGGGAAGAGGTCGATCTCGAGTGGGCCATGGACCGGGTCGCGGCGCTGGTCAAAAAAACCCGGGACGAGACCTTCGTGGAGCGCCTGGCGGACGGCAGCCTGGTCAACCACACGACCGCCATCTTCGCCCTGGGCGGCGCCACTCTGGACAACGAGTGGAACCACTTGCAGCAGAAGCTGATGCGGGGACTGGGCGTAGTGGCGATCGAAAACCAGGCTCGAATATGACACTCCTCCAGCGTCCCCGGTCTGGGGACTCGACTCGGTCGCGGCGCCGGCACCCTCTACCCGCGCAGCATGCTGTTCTCCGACTGCATCGTCATCGAGGGCTCCAACATGGCCGAATGCCATCCGGTCGCCTTCCGGTGGCCGATGAAGGCCAAGGTGGAGCACGGCGCCAAGCTCATCCACGTCGACCCCCGTTTCACCCGTACCAGCGCGATGTGCGACCTCTACGCACCCATTCGCGCGGGCACCGACATCGCTTTCCTCGGCGGGCTGGTCAACTACGTCATCAATAGCGAGCGCTGGAACAGCGATCCGTTCTTCCGCGAGTATCTGCTCAACTACACCAACGCCGCCACGATTGTCCGGAAGGACTTCAAGGACACCGAGGAGCTGGACGGTGTCTTCTCGGGGCTCATGGAGTACAAGCGAGGCCCGGAGTGGCCTTACGACGGCTTCATCGGCACGTACCAGACCGATTCCTGGCAGTATGCCCGGCACGGGGAGGAGCTCGCGGAGCCCCGCGGCGGCGAAGAGCACGCAACTCCAGGACGGAGCGAAGCGCAGCGGCCGACCCGCCCGGGCCAGCCGCTCGAGTCAGTGATCCGCTCGCTTCGGAAGCCACCTCCCCTGCGCGACGAGACCCTCCGCCACCCACGGTGCGTGTTCCAGCTCGTGAAGCGTCACTTCAGACGGTACACGCCGGAGATGGTCGAACGGGTGACCGGTTGCCCCCAGGCCAGCTTCCTGAAAGTGGCCGAGACGATCCTGGAAAATTCGGGGCGGGACCGGACGACCGCGTGGACCTACGCCGTCGGCTGGACCCAGCACACCTATGGTCCGCAGATGATCGGGTGCTGCGCCCTGCTCCAGCTCCTGCTCGGCAACGTCGGCCGGCCGGGCGGTGGGATCATGGCGCTCCGCGGCCACGCCTCGATCCAGGGCTCGACCGATATCCCCACGCTGTACCACAGCATTCACGGATACATGCCGGCGCCCTCGGCGCTCAAGGACCACAAGAGCCTCCGCGAGTACCTCGCGACGGAAGCATTGGCAACCGGCGCGTGGGGTGGCATGCACAAGTATCTCGTCTCCTACCTGAAGTCGATGTACGGGACCGCGGCGACCGCCGAGAACGACTTCGGGTACGACTGGCACCCGAAGATATCGGGCGACCACTCGCACATGCCGATGTTCGTCGCGATGGCCGAGGGGCGGGTGAAGGGGATGATCTGCATCGGGCAGAACCCCGCCACCTCGCTGAATGCCAGCCTCGAGCGGAAGGGGATGCGAAGGCTGGAGTGGCTGGTGGTGAAGGACAACTTCCTCACCGAGTCGGCGACGTTCTGGTATCGGGCGCCCGAGGTGGAGCGAGGCGAGATCAAGCCCGAAGACATCGCCACCGAGGTGTTCTTCTTTCCTTCCGCGCAGGTAGCCGAGACCGAGGGGAGCTTCACCAACACCCAGCGCATGCTGCAGTGGCACTTCCAGGCGGCACACCCGCCGGGTCACTGCCGCTCGGACCTCTGGTTCACTCACCAGCTCGCCTTGCGTCTCAAGTCGCTCTACGCCGGGAGCACCCTGCCGCGCGACCAGGGGATCAACAATCTGGTCTGGGAGTTCGACCCCGACCCAACCCGCGCGGCGTTCCCGCTTCCCGGCTCCACCCCGGTGCCGGGTGAGCCCGACGCTCAGAAAGTGCTGCGGGAGATCAACGGCTATCGCACCGGATTTCCGGACGAACACCTCACCAAGTACGACGAGCTGAAGGATGACGGGTCGACCACCTGTGCCTCGTGGATCTACTGTGGCGTGTTCCCCGCCCCGGGCCAGAACCTGGCGGCACTCAGGATCCCGAACCCTCCCGAGGCACGGGGAGCGAACCTGACCTGGGGCTGGACCTGGCCGGCGAACCGCCGCGTGCTCTACAATCGGGCCTCCGCGGATCCCGCTGGGCGGCCCTGGAGCGAGGAAAAGAAGTGGATCTGGTGGGACTCGGCCGAACGCAAATGGGTCGGGCACGACATTCCCGATATCCCGATCACCAAGCCGCCGGACGCGCCCGCGAAGCCGGATGCCATCGGGCTCGACGCGCTCTCGGGCAAGGATCCGTTCATCCTGAAGCCCGACGGCGTGGGCTGGCTCCTCTGCCCGGCCGGACTCCTCGACGGGCCCCTCCCCACCCACTACGAGCCCGCCGAATCGCCGGTCCGGAACGCGCTCTACCGGCAGCAGACCAGTCCCGTGCTCAAATACTGGAAGCGCGACGACAATCCACTCGCGGCCGTGGA
Organism: Gemmatimonadota bacterium; assembly: GCA_046729675.1. Taxonomy (GTDB): domain Bacteria; phylum Gemmatimonadota; class Gemmatimonadetes; order Gemmatimonadales; family GWC2-71-9; genus CAVVWJ01. The sequence goes on from JBKPGZ010000032.1 coordinate 4,777, forward strand.
CGACCCGCGGTTCCCTTACGTGATCACCACCTACCGGCTGACCGAGCACTATCTCGCCGGGGCGATGAGCCGCTGGAACCCTTGGCTCACCGAGCTGATGCCCGAGCTGTTCATCGAGCTATCGCCGGAGCTGGCCGCCGAGAAGGGGATCCGGAACACCGACTGGGTACGGGTGCGCACACCGCGCGCGGAGATTCGGGCCAAAGCGCTGGTGACTCGCCGGGTCCACCCGCTCCGGGTGGGGGACAAGCTGCTGCATCAGGTCGGTATGCCGTGGCACTGGGGCTGGGAGGGTGTGGTCACCGGAGAGGTCGTGAACACACTCACCGCGATGGTCGGCGATCCCAATGTCAGCATCCACGAAGGCAAGGCCTTCGTCTGCAACGTGGAGAAGGCGTGATGGCTGAGCCGATGGGGTTCTACACCGACACGACGGTGTGCATCGGTTGCAAGGCCTGCGAGGTGGCCTGCAAGGAGTGGAACCAGCTCCCCGCGACCAACGGCGGCGTGGCAGAGATGAGCGGGGACAGCTACGACAACACCCGCCGACTGGACGGGGAGCACTGGAGGCACGTCAAGTTCATAGAGCAGTTCAGCGAGGACCGGAGCGAGGGGCGTTGGCTCATGATGAGCGACGTCTGCAAGCACTGCGTGCAGGCGGCCTGTCTCGAGGTGTGCCCCACCGGAGCCATTATCCGGACCGAATTCGATACTGTCGTGATCCAGTCGGACGTCTGCAACGGCTGCCGGGCCTGCATCGCCGCCTGTCCCTTTGGCGTGATCGACATCAATCCCGCCTCGGACACCGCCCAGAAGTGCACCCTCTGCTACGACCGACTCCAGGCGGGAATGGAGCCGGCGTGCTCCAAGGCCTGTCCTACCGATTCGATCCGGTTCGGCACCATCCGCGAGCTCAAGCAGATGGCCGAAGCGCGGGTGCGGCAGCTGCACGAGTTGGGGGAAGGCCGGGCCTATCTCTACGGCGCCGACGACAAGTTCCTGGGTGGGCTCAACTCCTTCTATCTCCTGGTGGACCAGCCGGAGGTGTACGGCCTCCCAACTGCTCCCAAGATGCCCACCCGCAACCTGATCCCCTCCTCACTCTTCTCGGCGGCGGGGGCGGTAGTGCTCGCGCTCCTGGGCCTGGTGGGGCTCCGCAAGCAGCGCATGGACGAGCGGACCGCGGAAGGTGACGGTCACGATGTCTGACACCTTCTTCACCGCGTCGCCGCATTGGAGCTGGTGGATCGTCCTCTATTTCTTCGTCGGTGGAATCGCCGGATCCGCGTTCTTCCTGGCGGCGCTGCTGGATCTGTTCGGCCGTCCCGCGGACCGACCCCTGGCGCGTCTGGGCCACTACGCGGCGTTCGCCGGGGTAATAATCAGCGGCTTCCTGCTCACGGTGGATCTCAAGCGCCCCGAGCGATTCTGGCACATGATGATCCAATCGAACACCGGCGAGCCGATGTTCAAGTCCTGGGTCCCGATGTCGGTCGGGGTGTGGGGGCTGCTCTTCTTCGGACTGTTCTCCTCCCTCGGAGCCCTCCGCGCCTTGAGTGAGGAACGGCCGAGCTCCCGGCTGCTCCAGTCGGCGCCGGTGCGCTTCCTCCGGCGCCGGGGGCCTGGGATCGCGATCGCGGCGCTGGGGAGCGTGTTCGGCCTCTTCATCGCCGGCTACACCGGGGTTCTTCTCGCCGTCACCAACCGCCCCATCTGGGCCGATTCCACCCTGCTGGGCGTCCTGTTCCTGGTCTCAGGCGCCTCCACCGGTGCGGCGGCGCTCATCCTGCTGGGGATATGGCGGCGCGCCGGTCACCCGGCGTCGCTGGACTGGCTCGCCTGGTTCGATCAGCGAGTCGTAGTCCTGGAGTTGCTGGTGCTGATCCTGTTCCTCGCGTCCCTGGGCTCGGTCGTCCGGGCGTTCCTTAGCTGGTGGGCCGTTCTCCTGCTGCTCGGTGTGGTCGGCGCCGGCATCGTGGGCCCGCTGCTGCTGGAGCGAAAGCGGGAGACCCGGGCGCCGCATCTCGTCAAGAGCGCCTCTCTCGTCCTGCTGGCTGGTTTTCTGCTCCGGGTATTGGTGTTGATGTCCTCCAACGAGATCCACGTGCTGGGCTCGGGAGTGACGGGGCCATGAGGCAACCGTGAGACGTCGCCTCGATCTCCGACTGCTCCTGGGATTGCTCCTCCTGCTTCTCGCCTGTTCCAGCCCCGAGGCCCGCCGCACCCGTGCGGGTGGGCACGGTGCCGACGTGAAGAACTGGGGGCAGCCGGTCGAATTGCATGCCGGAGCCCAGCCGTTCCATGAGACCCCTTGCGTCACGGAGCTCGAATGCAACGGACCGCCGGCCGTGTTCGGACCGACGCCGCCACCAGAATAGCTGAGCTGGAGCGGCAGAGGCCCGAGTGGCGGACCTGGCTCCGCCTGCTGAGCGAGGTCGAGCGCGCTCAGGGAGATCGTTGGTGGCGGGCATCGCTGCCGGAGGACGCGCCGGTCGCCCTCGCTACGGCCTCGGAGGTAGAGGCCCCGTTGCTGCATCGACGGGAGCTCAAGATTGACGGGTTTGGGGCGCAGCGGCTGCTACGCCGCCTCGCATCGGCAGTGGGATCGCTTCGCCGTTACCGGCCCTCGGCCGAAGCGGCGGTCGAATTGGTCGCGGCGGCGGTGCGCCAGGACACCGCCGAGGTCGGCGCACTCGCCGCGTCGGTGGGCGTCGATGCTCGCGCCCTGAGCTCCATAGCGTACTTGGCAACCCTTCCCATTCTCTCCTCCTGCGGCCGACTGCTCGAGAGTCGGCTACCGCGCTTCTGGCCGGCCGGCTATTGCCCCGTGTGCGCCGCCTGGCCGCTCCTTGCCGAGCGCCGCGGGCTCGACCGGACCCGACAGCTACGCTGCGGGCGGTGCGCGGTCGAGTGGCAGATCCGGTGGCTCTGCTGCGTGTATTGCGGCGAGAGCGACCACCGGCGGCTGGGCTCTCTGGTGCCCGAGGACGGGGGGGAGGTCCTGAAGGTGGAGATCTGCCACACCTGCGGCGGGTATCTCAAGTCGGTCGCTACCCTTCAGCGCATTCCCCCCATCGAGCTGCTCCTCCGGGATCTCGACACCGTGGAGCTGGACCTCGTGGCGGTGGATCGCGGGTACGGCCGACCGGAGGGAAGCGGATTTCCGCTCGAGATCCGCCTCACCTGAGGGGCATCCGTGGAACGATCTTCCTGCCGGCCCGCTGAGGTTTGCGACCGCCTCCTGGCGGCGCTCGACGCGTCCGAGGGACGGCGGCGGCGGCGCAAGCGGGACACCACTCCGGACTCACTCGGGATGGCCATCAAGCGGAGGTTGCTGGAAGAGACCGTGCGGGACGATCCCGATCCCGACGCCTACGAGGGGTGGCTGCTGGAGCGTTGCCTCGGAAAGGACGGCCCCAGCGGCCCGGTGCGGGCGATGGCCGGTGAGATCTTCGCCGAGTGGACGCTGGCGCGGGAGTCCGGCGTGTTCCGAACCTGGCTGCTGGAAGGCGCCCCATCGGACGACGCCGAGCGGGCGGGGTAGCGCCCCCATCATCGGTGAGGACAATCACATCCTTCCGACATCCGGATCGGCCATCATCCTCCAGCGATACACCAGAAATGCAGGGAGGTACATCGTGGCCGTGAAGAAGAAGGGCGCGCGCTGGGCCGGAGCGAAAAAGGCCGGCAGCGCCGCCGCGGGAAAGGCGAAGGCGGCGTCCGACCGGAAGCTCCAGCGGGAAGCGGAGCAGCGGCGGAAGCGAGCCGGCGGCAACGGCAAGCAGGAAGAGGCGGTCCAGGCCGGGGAGCGGAAGTACCCCGAGCCGCCGCAGCCGAAGCAGCACCAGGAGAAGCCGGGCCGAGAGTCGGAGCTGAAGCCGCGCCCAGAGTACCTGGCGCCCGAGTATCGCGGCTCGGGCAAGCTGGACGACAAGGTCGCGCTGGTGACCGGCGGCGACTCGGGCATCGGGCGGGCAGTGGCGGTGCTCTTCGCCCGCGAGGGGGCGGACGTAGCCCTCGTGTACCTGAGTGAGAACGAGGACGCCGAGGAAACCGGGCGGGCGGTGGAGGCAGAGGGCCGGCGCGCCCTCCTGATCCCGGGCGACGTCACCGACTCATCGTTCTGCGAGGACGCGGTTGAGACCACGGTGCGTGAGCTCGGCGGGCTCGACATCCTGGTGAACAACGCCGCGTACCAGGAGCACCTGCCGTCGCTGGAGGACATCACGGACGAGCAGCTCGACCGGACCTTCCGCACCAACATCTACGGCTACTTCTTCATGGCCCGGGCGGCGCTGCGGCACCTGAAGGAGGGCTCCGCGATCATCAACAGCGGCTCGGTGGCGGGGATCCAGGGAAGCAAGGAGCTGCTGGACTACGCCTCCACCAAGGGCGCGATCCACGCCTTCACCAAATCGCTGGCCCAGAACCTGGTGGGCCGGGGGATCCGGGTGAACGCGGTGGCGCCGGGCCCCGTGTGGACCCCACTCAACCCGGCAGACCAGGACCCCGAGAAGGTGGAGAGGTTCGGGAGCGACGTGCCGATGAAGCGGCCGGCGCAGCCGGAGGAGATCGCGCCGGCATACGTCTTCCTCGCGGCGCCGGTCTGCTCCAGCTACATCACCGGCGAGGTCCTGCCGGTGCTGGGCGGGGAGACCGTGGGATCGGGTTGAGCTCAGCGGAGGGTGACGGTGAGCTCGTACCGCGCGCCCTCGTCGGCCGGAACGACACTCACCACGTAATCCTGCGTGGCCGGCAGCCTCCCGGCCCACAGCCGGCGCCGCTCGGGCAGCGGCGCCAGCTGCTCGCCATCGTCCAGTCCGTACAGGTGCAGCGTCACCGGATCGCTCTCGCGCACCGACGCGGCAAGCGTCTGTCCACTTTCCGCGGCGATGATGTAGTCTACCGGTGCGCGAGAAGGCGCAGTGCCGGCGATCGCTGCCGTGGGATCCCCCGCGGTCGGCGTGAGGCGGCGTGGGATCTGGACCGCGAGCGTGTAAGCGGTAGGCCCGGTGGCGCTCACTTGTACGGTGTAGTCGCCGCTCGAGGGCAGCCGGCCGGACCACAACGGGCCGGCGCCCGCTGGAGCCGTCAGCTCGCTGCCCTCCGCCACGGAGTACACCCGCACCGTAGCCGCCGGTGACTCCCCCTGCCGCACCGGCCAGGTGATCGCGTGCACCATCATCACCTGCCCCTGCTCGGCGCCGATGAGGTAGCCGCGAGCCTCGCCGGCCCGCAGGCTGTCGTTCACCAGACCGGACGTGGTCCCGCGTGCGAACCGCACCCGGAGCAGGCCGGTAGTATCCCAGGGTGATGTGGAGGGGCTGACGGCTGCCGGCGCGGCTTCGGACGTGGCCTTGGTCCCGCCGCATCCGGCGAGGGTGAGGGCGGCGGCAAACGCGGCGGGATGGATCGGCGACCGCATGCGTGAAGCATAATGGGGACGCTTCTGCCTCGTGCCGGAGACCCCTTCCGGTCACCCCACCTGCTCGAGTACTGCGAGCGCCACTCCGTCCCCTTCACGACACCGCGTGCCGATGACTCCGAGCGCCTGGCTGGTCCCGTCTTTCCTCCGGAACCGCACACACGCCATCCGGTGTTCTTCCTCGTGCGCCATCGCCAGTACCCTGGCCAACTCGTCCGGGTCGGCGAACAGGCCGAACGCTTCGCTCAGCCGCTGCAGCTCGGACGCGGAGTCGTAACCCAGCAGCCGGGCAAAGGGTAGGTTGGCCACCCGCACTGTCCCGCCGGGTCGCATGAGACAGAGTCCGGTCGGGGCCGAGTCGCCCAGGGAGCGGAGCTGTTCCTCGGAGTGCCGGAGCGCATCCTCCACCCGCCGGCGGATCACCATCTCCGCCTTGAGGTCCGCGACCTGCTTCCGGAGCCCGGCGAGCTCGTCGCAGAGCTCTTGTTTGGAGCGGTATTGGTCGCGCATCGTGCATGAAGGGACGGCTGGGCACCTCCGGCTTGCACCCCACCAGAGGAACCGGGGAGCGCCGGGTTCACCATTGCAACGGTGGTGCAAGCCGCCGCACCACTTTCACCGGACAGGCTCCATGAGATTCGAGCTGGACTCCTCGCTGGACATCCTTCGCCGCACCCCCGCCACGCTGCGGGCGCTGCTCGACGGCGCGGACGACACCTGGACCCGAAACAACGAAGGTCCCGACACCTTCAGCCCCTTCGACGTGGTCGGCCACCTCATCGACGGTGAGGAGACGGACTGGATGCCTCGGGCGCGCATCATTCTCTCCCGGGATCCCGCGGCCACCTTCATGCCCTACGATCGCTTCCGCCACTACGAGCGAAACCGGGGACGCTCGCTCGCCTCGCTCCTCGACGAGTTCGGCCGCCTCCGTGCCGCGAACCTCGAGGGCCTGGCCGCCTGGAAGCTGGGGGAGGCCGAGCTCGACCTCCGGGCCATGCACCCGAGCCTGGGCCCGGTCACGCTGCGACAGCTGCTCGCCACCTGGGTGGCGCACGACCTCGGCCACGTCGCCCAGGTCGCCCGAGTCATGGCCAAGCAGTACCGGGACCAGGTCGGGCCCTGGGTGGAGTACCTGCCGGTGCTCACCGATCACGAGTCCCCTCGCTCCTAGCGTGAGCAGCCCAGCCCTTGGGTCCGAGACCGGGGCCGAACGAGAGCTCGCCCCGGCCGTCAACCGCGGCGCAGTCCTCGGCGGCCTCATCATGGTTCTCCTCCTCGCCGCGCTCGACGCCACGATCGTGGCCACGGCCCTCCCCACCATCGTTGCCGAACTCGGCGGCCTGGAGCACCTGGCCTGGGTGGTGACGGCCTACCTCCTCGCGCAGACCGCCGTCATCCCGCTCTACGGCAAGCTCGGCGACCTCTATGGCCGGAAGCGGGTCCTCCAGGGCGCGGTGGTGATCTTCCTGATAGGGTCGGCACTCTGCGGCCTGAGCCGTGACCTCACCCAGCTCATCATCTTCCGCGCCATCCAGGGCCTCGGCGGCGGGGGACTGATCGTCAGCGCCCAGGCCGCGATCGGGGACGTGGTTCCACCGCGGGAGCGGGGCCGCTACCAGGGGATCTTCGGGGCCGTCTTCGCCGCGGCGAGCATCGCCGGTCCGCTGATCGGCGGGTTCTTCACCACCCACCTCTCCTGGCGCTGGATCTTCTACATCAACCTCCCGATCGGCGCCGGGGCGCTCGCGGTGCTCGCCGCGACGCTGCCGGCCACCGGCCCGCGCCGGCGACACGACCTCGACTGGCTGGGGGCCGTTACTCTCGCGAGCGCCCTCTGCGCCCTCGTGTTGGTGGCGGACCTCGGCGGCAACCTCCTGCCCTGGACGTCGCCGACTCTGGTGGCGCTGGTCGGGGGCGCCGTCCTGCTCCTCGTCCTCTTCGTGCTGATCGAGCGCAACGCCGCGGAGCCGATCCTGCCGCTCGGCCTCTTCCGCGACCGCGTCTTCAGCACCGCCAGTGCCATCAGCTTCGTCGCGGGCCTCGCCTTGTTCGGCACGGTCACCTTCATGCCACTCTACCTCCAGACCGTTCGTGGCTCCTCACCGACGGCATCGGGGCTCGAGCTGCTCCCGGTGATGGGAGGGGCGTTCCTCGCTTCCCTGATCTCCGGCCAGCTCATCAGCCGCTGGGGCCGGTACCGCATGTTCCCCATCGCCGGAACCGCGCTCGCCTCGATCGGACTGCTGCTGCTCTCCACCATGGCCACCGGCACGGGGAGCGCCGCGATGTATCTCTACCTGCTCCTCTTCGGGCTCGGGCTGGGGATGGTGATGCAGGTGATGGTGCTGGCGGTGCAGAACGCCGTGCCCTACGAGGATCTGGGGGTCGCGACCAGCGCAGTGACCATGTTCCGCTTCATCGGCGGCTCGCTCGGCACCGCGGTTCTGAGCGCCATCCTTGCCGCGAGGAGGGGGGAATCGCTCGATCTGGGCGCGTTGCGCGAGGCGGGCAGCATCGACGTCGACGCGTTCATGGGGGCGCTGGACGCCGTGTTCCGGGTGGCTGCGGGCTTCGCCGCCGTGGGCTTCGTGCTGTCACTCCGGCTGCCGGAGCGCAAGCTGCGGGAAGCGATCGCCGCGGGAGCGGCGGACGATCAGGCCTCTCCCGTCCCCTCGGGCGATTCGCTGGATCAGGTCAGCCGCTGCCTGTGGGTCATGCTGAGCCGGGAGGACAAGCGAACGGTGCTGACGCGGCTGGCCCGGCGGGCAGGGCTCGACCTGCGGCCCGCCGCCACCTGGCTCATCGGCCGATTGGCCGAGACACCGGGCGTCGACCTCGACGAGCTGGCTCGCCGATACTCGCTCGAGTCCACCCTCCTGCCCGGAGCACTGGCCGACCTTCGCGACCGGGGACTGGCGGACGAGTCGCGCACCTTGACGCCGGCCGGCCATGCCGCCCTGGACCGCCTGGTCGCCGCCCGACGTGCGGCGCTGGGAGAGCTGCTGGCCGAATGGGCACCCGACACCCACGGATCGCTCTCCGACTACCTCCGGCGCGTGGCTCGCGACTTCGCCGTTCAGGCGCCTGCCTGAAGCGGATGGTCGCAAATTCCCCATCCCCACCAAGGCCATTACGCTTCTGCGCACATGTGCACAGGAGCCCTCGATGCGGCATGACGACCCGGCGGAACTCCCGCTGGAGCCCGCCGTCCCCCAGCCTGGGGTCGCCGAGCAGCCGGCTGAGACGTTGCCTCGGCGGCGGTCGCACCTGGTGGCGGTGGTCACCCGCGCCCTGGATCGGGGCGAGACCGGCGACTCGGACGCGGTGCTCCGGGCCCGCTACTGGAACCCGTACGAGCACCGCTGGAGCGAGCACGACTACGACACGCTGGAGAGCCTCCGGCGCCGCCATATAGAGGAGGAAGGCTGGGAGCTGCTCCAGGAGCAGCGGCTCGACGCCCCACTCGCGAACGAGCTGATCTTCAAGGCCTACCGCATCGACTTCACCCGACCCAGCCGGGAGCAGATCCTGCGCGACATCGGCATGACTCCCGACGACGTGAGCCACCTGCTGGAGGATGTGGACCGCCGGCAGGACCACGAGTAGCGACGTGCAAGGCACCGCATACACCGTGCTCTTCGCCATCAGTTTCTGCCACCTGCTGAACGACACGATGCAGGCGCTGCTGCCCGCGCTCTACCCCGTGCTGAAGAGCGCCTTCGATCTCGACTTCGGGCAGATCGGGCTCATCACCCTCACCTTCCAGCTCACCGCCTCCCTGCTGCAGCCGGCCGTGGGGCTCTACACCGACCACCAGCCCCGGCCCTACTCGCTGGTGGCGGGCATGGGACTCAGCCTCGCGGGACTGCTCGTGCTCTCGATCGCGCCGAGCTACCCGCTGCTCCTCCTCTCGGCCGCGCTGGTCGGGATGGGGTCGGCGGTCTTTCACCCCGAATCCTCCCGGGTGGCCAGGATGGCCTCGGGCGGGCGGCACGGGTTGGCCCAGTCGCTGTTCCAGGTCGGCGGCAACACCGGCTCGGCGCTCGGACCGCTCCTCGCCGCGTTCATCGTGGTGCCCCGCGGGCAGCGGAGCGTGGCCTGGTTCAGCGCGGCGGCGCTCGCGGGGATGATCATCCTGGCCCGGGTCGGCGCCTGGTACAATTCGCACCGACGTACCGTCGCCAAGACACCGAGCGCCATCCGGCCGCACGACCTGCCGCGCGGCAAGGTGGTTGGCGCGCTGGCGATCCTGCTGATCCTGGTGTTCAGCAAGAACGTCTATCTCGCGAGCGTTAGCAGTTACTACACGTTCTACCTGATCGAGAAGTTTGGTCTCTCGGTGCAGAGCGCGCAGCTGCACCTCTTCGTGTTCCTCGGCGCGGTGGCCGCTGGCACGATCATCGGAGGCCCGGTGGGCGACCGGCTGGGCCGGAAGTGGGTGATCTGGGCGAGCATCCTCGGCGTGCTGCCGTTCACCCTCGCCCTCCCGTACGTGAATCTCTTCTGGACCGGCGTGCTGAGCGTGCTGATCGGGGTGATCCTGGCGTCGGCCTTCTCCGCGATCCTGGTGTTCGCCCAGGAGCTGGTGCCCGGCCGGGTGGGCATGGTGTCCGGGCTGTTCTTCGGCTTCGCGTTCGGCACCGCCGGGATCGGCGCCGCGCTCCTGGGCGACCTGGCCGACCGGTCCGGTATCGATCTGGTGTACCGGCTGTGCTCCTACCTGCCGGCGCTCGGGCTCCTCACCGCATTTCTCCCCGATATCGAGAGCGGCGCGCGGCGGCTGGAGCCGGCGCGGCCGGAGCCCGAAGCCGACGCGGTACCGCTGGTCTGAGCCTGCGGCGCCGAGGACTTGACCCCGGCAACGCACCTCGTCTCTCTTGCTGTACTCGACGGATTGGAGGAGCCGCGTGGACCCACTCGTCATCGTACTTCGCCTGATTCACGTCGTCGCCGGCGCTCTCTGGGTCGGGATGGTGACGTTCGTGACCTACTTTCTCCAGCCCGCACTGCAGGAGGCTGGACCCGAGGGCGGCAAGGTGATGGCCGCCATCCAGCGCCGCGGCATCATGACGCTGATGCCGATCCTCGCCGTGGCGACTCTCATCTCGGGCCTGTGGCTCTACCTTCGCGCGGCCGGCGGCCAGCACGGGGCGTTCGCGCAGTCGGGCCCCGGCATGGCGTTTGGTCTGGGCGGGCTGGCCGCGATCGCGGCCTTCCTCACGGGCATCATCGTGATGCGGCCGGCGATGATGAAGGCGGTGGCGCTGGCCCAGTCGCTCGGCCCCTCCGCGACGCCGGAGGAGCGACAGCGGGTCGGGGCCGAGTCGCAGCGGCTGCGGGCGCGAGCCGCCGTCGCGGGCAAGGCGGTGAACCACCTGCTCTTCTTCACCGTGGCGGCGATGGCAGTGGCTCGGTATCTGGCCTAGCGGATGATCGGGTTCCTGTTGCTCGCGCTCGTCGCGCTGACGGGCTGCGGGTCGCGAGCGACGGAGAATCCGCGGCCCGGCGGCCCCCTCGCCGCCGCCGAATCGCTCTATCTCGACTTGCGGGACGTGCGGGACCGGATCGATGTCGCAACGGAGGCCGCCCGAGCGGTCGCCTCGGACGGCACGCCGGTCTCCGCGCTCGCCGCCCGACACCACGAGCTCCGGCGGGCGGTGATCGACCGCATGGGGACGGTGGACTCGGCACAGCTGTCGGAGGAGGACCGGCGGGCGTTCGGCGTGATGCGTCGGGCGCTGCAGCGCGATCTCGCTCCCGTCTCCGCCACCGGGTCGTCGGCGCCGGCCGAGCGGCGCCCCAACTGCCGCTACGACCCAGGGGCGTTCGCGCGCGCCGACTCACTCCGGGCACGGATCTACGCCTGCTACACCTGGGCCCAGAGCCACGTGGCCGTTGGCGACGACACCCTCGACCGGCTCACCGTCTACGGTGAGCTCGCCCGCGCCCCGAGTCCGGAGCAGCGACGCCGGCTGTTTCTCGCCCTCGACCCCGTGTGGCGCAGCATCAACGGCGACAGCCTCCCCACCAGTCCCTACCGCAGGCTGATCGCGCTCGATGCCGCCCGCGGTGGCGAGCGCCCCGCCGCGCGCGAGGCGCGCCTCGCCGGCGTGCCTCCCGATTCGCTCGAGCCGTGGCTGCTCGCGATCCTGGCCGCCTGGCGCGCAGCCGCGCCGGACTCGGTGATCGAGCCGTGGGACTGGTACTATCTCGCGGGTCGCCCCGCGCGAGAGCTGGGGAGTCGGGTGCCGCGGGAGCGGCTCGTCACGCTCAACGCGGCGGTCTACCGGGCGGCGGGCGCGGACCTCCGCGCGCTGAACGTGCGCTACGACCTGGAGCCCCGGGAGGGTAAGACACCGGTCGCGTTCTGTACCTTCGGCGCGCGGCCGCGATGGACCGATGGACACTGGACCCCCGGTGAGCCCTCGGTATTCGCCACCTACCGCACCGGCGGGCTCGACAATCTCGCCGAGCTGCTGCACGAGACCGGGCACGCGATCCACATCGCCGCGATCCGCACCCGGCCCGCGTTCACCGACTGGCCGGACAGCGACCCCTTCACCGAGGCGGTGGCCGACTTCATCGCGCTCGACGTGGCGGAGCCGGCCTGGCAGTGGCATTGGTTGGGCGACTCGGTCCCGCTGGCCGACGGCCTCCGTGCCCGCTACGGCGGGATCGTGCTCGACGTCGCGTGGTCGCTCTTCGAGCTCCGGATGCTGCGCGAGCCGTCGACCGACCCCAACGAGGTCTGGACCCGGCTCACATCCGAGTACCTGCGCGTCCGGCAGCACCCCGAGATCTCCTGGTGGGCGATGCGCGGCCAGCTGGTGGACTCGCCGGGATACATGATGAACTACGCGGTCGGCGCGATGCTGATCGCCGCCTTGCGCGCGCGGACCGTGGAGCGACACGGCCCCTGGATCCTGGGTGACACAAGCTGGTATCCCTGGGTGTCGCGCGCGCTCTTCCGCTATGGCCTCGAGCGTCCGACCCGAGAGGTGGTCGAGGAGTTCCTCGGCGGGCCGGTGACGCCGGCGGCGCTGCTGAAGGACATGAGGCGGATGAAGCGCTGAGGCTGCGCCAGGATCACCGGGAAGTGCCGACGCTGTCGCCCTTCGACGGCACCATGGGGCCGTCGTGGGGTCGCATCTGAACCTCGTGGCTGCCGGTGTCGGCGGCGGTGTCCCTCGATGGAGTGCCCACGTCGGAAGACGGAGCCGCGGTGGTATCCTCGACGGCCGCGCCCGTTCGCTGGTCCTCCGTGCGCCCACCGCCACACGCCAGCACCAGCGCGAGCACACCCGAAAGCGCCAGCAGGTTCCGTTTCATGTATAGTACCTCTCGCTGAGGGTGCCCTTGATCCACCCTGCCAAGGCTACGCGGAGACGTAGACTGAGGAGGTGACCCGAGTCACCCGGGAGGCCAGGTGTTCGTTCGGTGGCTGTTCGCATGGCTGCACTTGCTGGGGCTGGGCATCGGTCTCGGCGCCGTCTGGGCCCGCGCGCGTGCGCTGCGCGGCCCGCTCGATACCGCCGGCCTGCGCCGGGTGTTCCAGGCCGACGCCTGGTGGGGGATCGCAGCCCTGATCTGGATCTCCACCGGCCTGGTGCGAGTGATCGGCGGGCTCGAGAAGGCAACGGACTACTATCTCCGGAATCACGTCTTCTGGGGCAAGATGGCGCTCCTGCTCGTCGTCCTCCTGTTGGAGATCGGGCCCGCCGTCACCCTGATGCGCTGGCGGAGCCAGGTGGCGCGAGGGGCGCAGCCGGACACGGCTCCCGCCGGGCGCTTCGCCCGCATCAGTTACGTGCAGGCGGTGCTGGTGCTGCTGATGGTTCTCGCTGCCACCGCGATGGCCCGTGGCGTCGGCATGCCGGCGCGAATGTAACGCCGCTCTCCCCATGCCGTCCGGTCCGCTCGCACGATTGCGCAAACTCTGTCTGGCGCTCCCTGAGGCCCACGAGGTCGAAGCCTGGGGCGAGCCCACGTTCCGGGTGCGGAACAAGCTGTTCGCCATGTACGCCGCGCCGAACAATCACCACGGTGGAGGTCGGCCCGCCGTGTGGTGCAAAGCCGCGCCCGGGAACCAGGCTCTGATGGTGCGCGCCGAGCCGGAACGTTACTTCGTGCCGCCCTACGT
>JBKPGZ010000033.1:0-8002 GCA_046729675.1 Gemmatimonadota bacterium
ATCAAGCGCGCGGTGCGCGCCGGCGTGCGCTCGATCGAGCATGGCTCGCTGATCGACGACGAAGGCATCGCGCTGATGACGGAGAAGGGCACCTGGCTGGTAGCGGACATCTACAACGGCGACTACATCGACAGCGTCGGCCGCAAGCAGGGGTGGGACGAGGAGATCCTGCGCAAGAACGACGAGACCACCGAGGCCCAGCGGGCGGGCTTCCGCAAGGCGCTGGCGGCCGGCGTGAAGATCGCCTACGGCACCGACAGCGGCGTCTACCCCCATCGATTCGTCGCCCGCCAGCTCCCCTTACATGGTCCGGTACGGCATGACCCCGATGCAGGCCCTCCGGTCGGCGACCCTGTCCGCCGCGCAGCTGATGCGGTGGGAGGACCGGGTCGGCTCCATCGCGGTCGGGAAGTACGCCGACCTGGTCGCGGTCCAGGGGGACGTGCTGGCGAATCTTCAGGCGCTGGAGAACGTCGGGTTCGTGATGAAAGGCGGGGTCGTCTACAAGGGGCTCTAGTTTCGGTTTGCCTATCCTCCCCTTGCCCCTTCACCACAGAGCCACGGAGGCCACAGAGGGGCACGGAGGCATCTTCAACATCGGAGTTCAACAACAATTTTTCTGTTGGGTGGTCGTGGGGGGCTCCGTGCCCCTCCGTAGCCCTGTGGTGAAAGGGGTGAGGGGAAGGGCTGGGGCCAACCTGTCAGGCAAACGATGGAGGTCGGCGTTGAAGCACGTAAGCCTGTTCGCGATAGCAATCACGATCACGACACCCGCGGCCGCCCAGCGCGCGGTGGACGCCAGGGACCTGCTCCGGATCCGGGAGGTGAGCGACCCGCAGCTGTCGCCCGACGGGGCCTGGGTCGCCTACACGGTCACCACGTCGGACACCGTCACGGACAAGCGCGACTCGGACGTGTGGATGTCCCGGTGGGACGGCAAGCGGAGCCTGCGACTCACGTACAGCAAGACGGAGGAGCGCTCGCCGCGCTGGAGCCCGGACGGCCGCTACCTCGCGTTCCTCTCGTCGCGCGAGGATCCGCGCGAGGAGGACCAGGTCTGGCTGCTCGATCGGACCGGCGGTGAAGCGGAGCGGGTCACCGATCTCCCCGGCGGCGTGTCCGACTTCGCCTGGTCGCCGGACGGCAGCAGGGTGGCCCTCATCGCCTCAGACCCCACGCCCGAGCAGGTCGCCGCAGTCCAGGATTCGTCGAAGAAGCGTCCCCGGCCGATCGTCATCGACCGCTACCGGTTCAAGTACGACGAGGTGGGGTATATCGGGGTGGAGCGGAAACACCTCCACCTCTTCACCCTCGCGGACCGCAAGGCGACGCTGCTCACCCCCGGCGGATACGACGAGGCGGCACCCTCCTGGTCGCCCGACGGACGGTCCATCGCGTTCCTGAGCCGGCGTCGGCCGGAGTACGACCGCACCGACAACTGGGACCTCTACCTGGTCGCCGCCCAGACGGGCGCGGAGCCGCGGCAGCTCACCACGTTCGAGGGCGCCGACGGCGATCCCGAATGGGGCAGCCGCGCGCCGAGCTGGAGTCCGGACGGCAAGCTCATCGCCTACGTCCAGGGCGGGAAGCCCGAGCTGCTCTACTACGGCGGCCACAAGCTCGCCGTGGTTCCGGTGGACGGCGGCCCCGCCCGGGTGCTGACCGCCTCGCTCGATCGCAACGTTCTCTCGCCGGTCTTCTCCCGGGACGGCGCCTCGGTCCTCTTCCTCCTGGAGGACGACCGGGTCAACCACCTCGCACGGGTGCCCACGGCCGGCGGCGCGGTCGAGCGGCTGGTGCAGGGCAAGCGGTCGGTCGAGGACCTCTCACTGGCCCGCGACGGCCGGATCGCGGTCACCTCGAGCACGCCCGATCGCCCGACCGAGGTCTTCGCAGTCGAAGGCCGTGAGCTCCGGAAGCTCTCCGCTCAGAACGACCCCTGGCTCGCCGAGGTGCGTCTGGCTCCGCTGGAGGAGATCTCCGTCAAGAGCCGCGACGGCACCACCATCAACGGCTTCGTGCTCAAGCCGGCGGACTATCGGGCCGGCACCCGGTATCCCACGCTCCTCCGCATTCACGGAGGACCGGTCTGGCAGTTTTACCACGACTTCGCCTACCTCGAATGGCAGGCGTTCGCCGCGCAGGGATACGTGGTGGTGGGCGTAAATCCCCGAGGCAGCTCCGGGAGGGGCGAGAAGTTCGCCGCCGCGATCTTCGCCAACTGGGGCGAGAAGGACGGTGAGGACGTGCTGGCCGCGGTGGATCATCTCGTGGCCGCCGGCATCGCCGATCCCGAGCGGCTGGGCATCGGCGGGTGGAGCTACGGCGGGATCCTCACCAACCAGGTGATCGTCCGCGACCGCCGGTTCAAGGCAGCGACCAGTGGCGCGGGGCAGGGGAACGCCCTCGCGGGCTACGGCACTGACATGTACACGCTGGAGTACGAGCTGGAGCTGGGGAAACCGTGGGCCGATCCGGATGCGTGGCGACGGGTCTCGCAGCCCTTCCTGCGCGCCGACCGCATCGTGACGCCGACGCTCTTCCTGTGCGGGCAGGAGGACTGGAACGTCCCCCTCATCAACTCGGAGCAGATGTACCAGGCGCTCAAGAGCCTGGGTCGGGAGACCGAGCTGGTGATCTATCCCGGCGAGTCTCACGGGATCTCCCGTCCCTCGTTCGTGCAGGACCGGATGGAGCGGTATCTTGCATGGTACGGGAAGTTTCTAGGCGGCGCCACCGCCGCGGCGAGCGCGGGGAGCCGCTAGGGAGAACGGTGCATGCGGAGCAGGCGGGCGGAGATGGCGCAGATGCTGGGGCTGGTCAGCCTCCTGCTGGGCTGCGCCTCGCGCTCGGAGGATTCGGACGCAGAAGCGCAACCTTCGGCGCACACAGCGGAACTGGCGCTCGAGGTAGAGAATCACGGCTGGAGCGACATCGTGATCTCGCTGGTTCGCGGCACCGCGGTGGAGCGGCTCGGCATGGTGCGCGCGCTCACCACCGAGACCTTCGTGTTCCCCTACCGCAAGCTCGGCGCTGGCACCGATGTTCGGCTCCGGGCCTATCCGATCGGGGGCCCCCAGGCGTTCACCAGCGAGAACCTGCTGGTGCAACCCGGGCAGTGGGTCAAGTGGACGCTGGAGAGCGACCTGACGAGATCGTTTCTGGCGGTCTACTGAGGGGGCGGAGGGGTGGAGCTGGGAAGCGTGAACCGTGAAGGAAGCGTAAACGGTAAAGGGTGAAAGGTGAAAAGGAGGAAACATTCCCCTTTTCACCTTTTACCGTTTACGCTGTTCTACCGGTCCCTTACGCGTTCCGGTCGATGCACCCCGCGAAGTTCGGGTTGTTGCCCTCCTCCTGCGGCATCGGAATGTTGACGTCATCCCCGTAGCTTCCGCCTTTCAGGTAGACGCCGCTGGGGAAGACCTCGTCGGCGCTCCGGCCATATTGGCGAATCAACCGGCGCATGTCGCCGAGGCGGTGGCCGGTGGCGAACATCCAGAAGGCCCGCTCGCTGAAGAGCTGGTCCACCCCCTCGTCCTGCGTGCCGGGCGGGTCCAGAGGATCCAGACCCTGCGTGGCGCGGAGGTCGTTCAGGATCCCGGTCATCCCGCCCAGGTTGGAGGCCTGCAGCTGCGCCTCCGCCTCGATCAGCCGCGCTTCGATCCCGTCGGCCACGACCACCGAAGCGCTGGGGTCCGGGTACTTGAGCAGGGTGAACTGCGGCGTCGTCAGGTCCAGGCCGGCGCTCTCCTCGTCGAAGAACGGCACCCGGGGGTCCTCCGCGGTGCGATAGGGGAGGCCGGCGCCACCCTCCTGGTCCGACACCGACCAGAGCCAGCCGATGCTGTAGCCGTAGATGGCGTTCTGGAGCCGAAGCGGGCTGTCGGCGTGCTCGGTGACGTACTGGAACTCGGTGGGCACGTCGACCACCGCGGCGGCCGCCTCCGTGAAGAGTCCGCGATCCAGCAGGGCGCGGCCCTTGCCGACGGCGGCGAGGTAAGTGATCTCCGGCTCCTCCTCGTTCACCACGCCCGGCTCGGCCAGCGCCGCGTCGAAGCGGGCGACGGCCGTCTGGAACATCTCGTCCGTCGTCTGGGGCTCGCCGTAGACGACCTGGTCGCCTTCCAGGTGGCTGAACGGCACACCGGAGCAGAAGGTCTCGCCGAAGAAGACGTAGGTGAACCCGGCCAGGCTCAGCATCTCGCCGATGAAGTTGTCGGCATCGGGCTCGGCGCGGAGCTCCCGCAGGGCCACGGCGGCGGCCTCCGCCGCGGCGCGGGCCCGGTGCAGGTTGTGGAACATGTCGTAGACCGTGCCGTTGTTCTGGAACACCCGCCGCTGGTCGACCTCCTGCTCGGTCGGCGGCGTGGTGCTGAGCATGAACTCGTCGGACATGAGTCCGCTGAGGAGGATGTGCCCGTCCTCGAACAGGGTGCCGTCGCCGTCCTGGGCGAAGGAGAAGTCGGAGATCGCGCCGACCCGGCGCGCCAGGGCGCCGGCCTCGCTCTCCACGTCCTCGGGCTCGACGATGTTGGGCTGATCGGTGTCGAGGAGATCGCAGCCGGTGGAGAGCGCCAGGGCGGCGACCAGCAGCATGCTCGCGGTAGTCATCTGTCGCATGGTGTCGTCACCCCGCCTTAGAAGCCGACGTTGAGGCGCGCGGTCCAGTACTGCACCTGCGGCTGCGACTCGAAGTCGCTGGTCGCGAAGTTGTCCTGCGCGAAGGCGTTCACCTCCGGGTCCACGCCCGTGTAGTCGGTGATGGTCCAGAGGTTCCGTGCGGCGAGCGTGAGGCTCAGCCGGCTGGCCCGGAACCGCCGGGCCCAGTCGTCGGGGGCGAAGAAGGTGAGCGACAGCTCGCGCAGCTTGATGAACCAGGCGGGCTCGTAGTAGCCCCACTCGGTGGCCTCGAAGAGCACCGCCTGGGCCTTGGCTTGCTCCTCCAGGGGCGCGGTCTTGTCCACGGCACCGCGGCAGTTGAGCACCGGGGTGCAGCGGAAGGATTCGATCGCGTTGTCGAGGTAGTTCCCGCCGCGGTAGTCGAACTGGGTGCCCACCCGTACCCGCCCGTCGAAGAGCGTGAGGGCGCTGTTGAGCGACGCCTCCTTGTTGGGCAGGGCGCGGCCGCGGAAGACGGCGTCGGGGCCGACAGTGACCTCGTCCGACTCGATGATGCCGTTGCCGTTCGCGTCGGCGAAGCCGGTGATCGGCCGAGCCCAGTACCCGCCGAGCGGATAGCCCTCCACGTGGCGCTGGAGGCCGAAGCCGAAGATGATCGGCTCCACGCCCTCGCCCAGCTCGACCAGCTCGTTGTCGTAGACCGAGCCCGCCAGGGCGATATCCCAGGCCACGCTCCGGCTGTCGATCACCCGGGTGTTGATGGCGACCTCGAACCCGTGGTTCTTGACCTCGCCCAGATTGAAGAACTGGAATTCGGAGGCGCCGATGGACGGGGCCACGTTTCGCTGCACCAGCGCGTCCTTGGTGCGCTTGTTGTAGTAGGTGAGCTCGAGGCTGACCCGCTCCTTGAGGACCGCGGCGTCCAAGCCCACCTCGAACTCGACGGACCGCTCCGGCTTCAGGTCCGTGTTCCCCAGGCTGCCGAAGGTGATGCCGGTGGTGGCCTCGCCCCCGCGCTTTCCCGATACCGGGGTGAAGTAGCGGAGCGCATCCGTCGTCCCGGGCTGCTGGCCGCTAGCGCCGAGGGCGCCGCGCAGGCGCAGCGTGTTGATGAAGCCCTCGCGCCCGAAGAACGGCTCCTCGGAAACGAGCCAGGAGACGCTGGCCTTGGGGTAGACCGTGGCGTTGAAGTCCTTCCCGAACGCGCTGTTGTCGTCGAAGCGGAGCGCACCGGTGACGTAGAGCCGCTCCTTGAAGGAGAGCTCCTCCTCTACATAGCTCCCGATCGAGCGCGACTCGACGGTGGTGTCCCGGGCCTCGGTGCTCCCGGCACCGGTGATCGTCTCGGAGCCGGCCGGCAGCACCCGTCCGGTCGCGAACGTGCCGCTCGCGTAGTCGCGGAAGAACTGGCCGCCGACCGTGGTCTTGGAGCCGATGGTGGGCGAGAGCTTGAATCGGGCGCTCGCCGCCAGGTCCACCGAGGTCTGGGAGACCTGGAACCGGTTGTCGTACTTCTGCCCCCGCAGTTGGTCCAGGTAGTCGGCGACCTGGCCGGTGGGCCAGAGCTGCTCGTCCTGCCGGTTGGTGACGTCGTACCCCAGCGTGGCGCGGGTGGTGAGCCAGCTCAGCGGCCGCCAGTTGCCGGTGAGCCCGCCGATGAACCGTTCGACCGACTGGGTGTTCCTGTTGGCGAACAGCTCGGCGGGGATGAAGTACCAGCCCCGGTTGAAGTCCTCCGGATTGCCGCTGGCCTCGCCGCTGCCGGTGATGGTCTCGAAGCTGTTGTCGTTCTGGACGAACCGGTTGTCGCTGGAGGTGTAGCCCACGTTGGCCTGGATGTCGGCATCGGCCGAGACGTTGGCGCCGAGATTGGCGCGCAGGTTGAGCCGCTCGAGCGTGTTGGGGCGGAGCTGGTAGTCTGGCACCTCGCCCCGGACACCGGCGACCGAGTCCTCCTCGAACTGCGGCAGCCGGAAGACGCCGTCCTCGTTCTCGTAGTCACCCGAGAGATAGTAGGTGAACTGCTCGGTGCCGCCCGACACGTTGGCGCCGTACTGCTGGCGCAGACCGGTCTTGAGCGGGCTGGTGAACGGGTCGTCGAGCGGGGAGAACTGAGTCACCCCGGTCTGGGTGCAGGAGCCGTCCAGCTCGGACTGGATGGTGCAGAAGCCGTCCCAGCCTTCGTCGATCCCGGTCGCCTGGGTGGAATCCCGGCCGTTGAAGTTGATAGGATAGGTGTTCTGGTCGTGGACCGCGCCCAGCTCGCTGTAGAGATTCCAGCGCGCCCGCCCGGCGCGGCCCTTCTTGGTGGTGATCCGCACGACGCCGTTGGAGGCCTGGATCCCGTACAGGGTCGCGGCCGCCGGCCCCTTCACGATCTCGATGGACTCGATGTCCTCGGGATTGAGGTCGTTGATCCGTGACGGCGCCGCGCCAGCGCCCTGCCCGAACCCGCCGATGTCCAGGGTGGCCGAGCTGGCACTGCTCTCCATCCGGATCCCGTCCACGTAGTACAGCGGCTCGTTGGACAGCGACACGCTGTTGGAGCCGCGGATGCGGATACGGGTGCCGGTGCCCGTCGTCCCGCCGGTCTTCTGGACCTGCACCCCCGCCGCGCGGCCGGACAGGAGGTTGCCGAACTCGGTGATCGGAGACTCCTCCGCGACGCGCGCCGCGTCAATGGTCGCCACTACGTTGCCGACCTCGAGCTTGCGCTGCTCGCCCGTGGCGGTGGTCACGATCTCATCCAGCTGCACCGGGGCCGGTGTCAGCGCGAAGTCGAGCGTGACGTCCTCGCCTGGCGCCACGTGCGCGCTGTCCGTCACCGGGGCGTAGCCCAGCCGGAGCACGCGGACTCCGTAGCTTCCCGGCGCCACGTTGCCGAACTGGTATCGGCCTTCCTGGTTGGTACCCACGATCCGGTTGGGGCCGACGAGGATCACCCGGGCGGCCTCGAGGGCCTGCCCGGTCGCCTGGTCCGTCACCACCCCGCCGATCGAGCTCTGCTGGGCCTCGGCGATCGAGGCCACGGTCACCGTGAACGCGCAGACACACCGACCTGCGCGCAGTGTCCACCGACGCATGCCAGCTCTCATAACTGTTCTCCTGTCACACGGGGCTGCCCTGCGGTAGCAACGAGACGACTCGGTACGCCGAGGATGAGGGCAGCACTGGGATGGGATGCCCCAATGTGGTGACCGCGGCCCGGAATGTCTAGACGGTTTCGGCCGGGTTCGGGCCGCTTTGGGACGGCGTTTCAAACTTGACGCTGCTGGTGAGGTCGGGTATCTAGGGGGCGGAGGTCCGCAACACCCATCCCTCAACGCAATCCTTCGGAGGCCCGTTGATGCGCGGCATCGTGCGGATGTTCCTCGGGTTGGCC
>JBKPGZ010000034.1:0-10559 GCA_046729675.1 Gemmatimonadota bacterium
CGGTGGAGCAGACCGACGCGGAGGGCTCCGTGGCGGTGCTCGACGTCAACAGCGGTGTCGTATGTGGGATCGACGTGGTGGTCTGGCCGGAGGTCTCCACCCGCTCGGAGATCCAGGTGCCCGCCCGTCTCACCGACGGACGGGTCGTCCTGGCTTCTGCCGGCTCGAAGGGGGCGATCGCGTCGGTCGAGGTGGACACCAACCTGTCGGTAGAGACGAACGCCTCCGAGAGCGTGTTCCACCTCAGCATCGGCAACCGTCGTCCGGTCGAAGTCGTCCGCGCCGCCGACAACTTCTACATCGAAGTGGACCAGCAGGGCGGGCTGGCGGGCTTCTGGATGACCAACGTGCCGCCGTTCAGCTCCTTCGAAGAAGAGTGATCTTCTCGTAGCCCAGCCTCGGTCGGCTCCAGTCTCCGTCGGCCCCGGCCCTGCCACCCTTTCACCACAGAGGCACGGAGGCACCGAGGGACCCGGGGGCCACCCCACAACGCCGCGAACCCGCACCCCGCAACCCGAGAAGATTTACCACGAAGGCACGAAGGACACGAAGGACTCCGGCGCTCCAGCAGTCATCGGAGTCCACAACCATTCTTTTGTTGTTTTTCTTCGTGGCCTTCGTGTTCTTTGTGTGGCCTCCGTGCCTCTGTGGTGAAGGGGAGGCAGAAGGGAGGTCGCCCTCAGGGAATCGGTGGCGCGATGCTTGATGACCGCGGCGAGGCGCTCGCGCATGTCACCCACTACCTTATTTGGCATGCCCATTCCGAATCTCACGGGAATCCGGCGGCGCCTGGGCCTGAGAGGACTCACGCCCGCCGCCGGCTTACCTGAATCCAGCAGCGGGCGGGCCGAGGAGGCGTGCATTCGGCCGGCTCGGCTGGTCGAGGGAGACATCCTTGACTACCGCCATGTGGGACGGGCGGAGCCATGGCCGGGCGTACTCGCGTTCCTGGACGGCGTGCAGCGCATGCACCTGGTGGGCTACGCCGGCGCGGCCCCGATCTACGTAGCCGAGATCGCCGCCGCCGTACGGGAGCGGCGCAGCGGCCGTCTGCGGACGGCAATGGACGACTTTCGCGTGCTGGCCATCGCCCGACCCCGGGTCCTCGAGGCCGCTGGAGACGCCCTGGACGGCCTGACCACTCTTGCTCTCCCCGAGGACGAGCCTCCCCATCCCGTCCGGGATCTCACCCTGGCAGCCCGGGCCCTGGACCGGGTCCGCGGCCAGCTGGAGCTCGACGTGGGCCGTCGGTTTCGCCGGAAGTCGGACGGCTGGCTGGTGGTGGACGGCTCGCTGTCGGAGAGCCCGGACTGGGCCGCGGATCTTCGCACGGTCGGGGTGTCGAAGAGCCACTCCGCGCTGCCGTTCGATGGTGCGGACCTGGAGCGCTACCTTCGCCTTCCCCGAGGGCACCGCACGTCGGTGTTCGCCCCCGAGAGCCGGAGCGTCGCGCCGGTGCTCGCCTGGGCGCTCCGCCTATGGGATTGGGAGGCTCGGGATCTCTTCCACGGACTGGTGAGGGTCGAGGTCGCCCCGGCCAACGGCCACTCCGCCACCGCGGACCAGCTCTCCCGCTGGCTGGTCGCCGAGCGCGCCCCGCTCAGCACCCCCGACCCACGCTGGGATCGGCTGCTCTACGGCATCCACTCGGTGGAGCAGTACCTTCACGCGCGAGAGGGGGCGCTCGCCTGATGGCCCGTGCACTGGCCGCCCTGGCCGGCACCGAGTTCGACGTCGTGGTCGTAGGTGGCGGCATCACGGGGGCCGCGACCGCCTGGGATGCCGCGCAGCGAGGTCTCTCCGTCGCCCTGTTGGAGCGAGGCGACTTCGGCGGGGCGACCTCCGCCGAGTCGCTCAAGGTGGTGCACGGCGGGGTCCGCTATCTCCAGCACCTGGATGTGGTGCGGGTGCGGGAGTCGAGCGGTGAGCGTCGGGCCCTTCTCCGGATGGCGCCCCACCTGGTGCAGCCGATGCCGTTCGTCGTGCCCACCTACGGACACGGGATGCGGGGGCCGGAGATCCTCGGCGCGGCCTTCATCCTGCTCAACGCGCTCACCGCGGACCGGAACCGGGGGATCACCGATCCGGCCCGCCAGGTTCCCGCGGCCAGGATCGTCTCCCGGGCCCGGGTGCTCGAGTGGTTCCCCGATATCAATAAGGAAGGGCTGACCGGGGCCGGCGTCTTCTACGACGGCCAGCTCTTCAATCCACCCAGACTGGTCTGGGCTCTGGTGCGGACCGCCGCCCGCGCCGGGGCCGCCGTCGCCAACTATTGCGATGTGACCTCGCTGGTGCTCCAGGGCGGTCGCGTCGTCGGCGTGCAGGTGGAGGACCGTCTCGGCGGGGACAAGTTCGAGGTGCGGGCCCGCACCGTGATCAACGCCGCCGGCCCCTACGCCGAGGCGTTGCTGGTCCGCTCCGGCGTCCGGAAGGCGAGGAGCGTCCCGTTCTCCCGCGACATGGCGCTGGTGCTCAAGCGCCGCTTCGTGGACGGCCGCGCCCTCGCGCTCCAGACCAAGTATCGCGACCCCTCCGCGCTGCTCACTCGAGGGCCGCGGCACCTGTTCATGGTGCCCTGGCGGGGGCGGACGCTGGTCGGTGTCAACAGCCTGATCTGGCGCGACGAGCCCGACCGGCTCCGCGTCACCGAGGCCGAGGTCAGCGACTTCGTCAACGAGATCGCCGAAGCGGACCCCAAGCTCGGTCTCACGATGGACGACGTGGCGCTGGTGATGGCCGGTCTTCTACCGGTGGAGAAGGGGAACGAGGAGGGCGGCAACGTCAGCTTCGGCAAGCGGCCACTCGTGGTTGATAACGCCCGGGAGGACGGCGTGCAGGGGCTGGTCTCCGCCATCTCCAACCGCTATACCGTCGCCCGCGGCGTGGCGGAACGCGCGGTGGATCTGGTCTACGACAAGCTGGGGCGCTCGCCTCGCCCCAGCCGTACTGCGATCACCCGGATCCACGGCGCGGACTTCTATCGCTTCGACGAGCTGGTGCGTGAGGTGTCGGCTGCGCTCCCCGAGGGCGTGGACCGCTCGATCGTGGAACGTCTGGCCCACGATCACGGCTCCGCCTATGGCGAGGTGCTCCGTCTGGTGAGCGAGCGGCCGGAGCTCGGCGCCAGAGTCGGCGGCAGCGACATTCTCCGGGCCGAGGTGGTGCACGCCGCCCGGAGCGAGATGGTGTGCAAGCTCTCGGATGCGGTGTTCGGCCGCACCGGTGTCGCCACCGTGGGCGATCCGGGTCGCGGGGAGCTGGAGGAGTGCGCCGACCTCGTCGGTGCCCAGCTCGGATGGGACGCGAGCCGGCGCGAGCGCGAGCTCCGCGAGGTGCGGGATCGGATCCCGTTCCGGCGCGCATGATCGATCTGTCCTCCGGCGGTCCCGCTCACCCGATCGGACGCGTCGTCGCCACCGAGCTCAAGCCGTCCACGCCACACCAGTTCCACTTCTGGACCGCGCGCGAAGGGCCCATCGGGATCGGCGCCATCGTGCGGGTGCAGGAGGGCGACCGCACGGTGTACGGCGTGGTGACCGACGGGTTCGCCTATTCCGATCTGGTCACGCCGATGCACGCCGTGATAGGCGCGGACGGCGATCCCGTCGCTGCGGGCGAGGAACCCAGCAGCCGCGCCGAGATCCGGCTCTTCACGGCGGCGGTCCTGCGGCAGATGCCCGAGGAGCCACTCCAGCCGGTGCCCCTCGGCCCGGTCTGGCTGGCGGACGACGCGGACGTGCTGCTCGCCCTCCGCATGGACACCTACACCGGAGACGAGCGGCCCAGCGGCGTGCCTGTCGGGCTCTATGCCGCCGGCGGGATGGAGTCCCCGGTCTATCTGGACTGCGACTTCCTCCTCGGGCCCGAAGCCGCTCACCTGAACATCACCGGCGTCTCCGGGCTCGCGACCAAGACCAGTGCGGTCGAGTTCCTCCTGGCCAGCATCTTCCAGGCGTTTCCCCGGCACAAGGGCTCGGTCGCGGCGCTCTGCTTCAACGTGAAGGGCCCCGATCTCTGCTTCCTGGACCAGCCGGCCAAACTCTCGGAGGAGGATCGTCGCCTGTACCAGCGACTGGGGCTCCGTCCGGAGCCGTTCCCGGATGTGCACTACTACGCGCCCCACCGGCCCGACGGCGTGAACCTGAACACCCTGCGCACCAACGAGGCGCTGGCCGCCAACACCCAGCCCCTGGTGTGGGGCCTGCGCGAAGTGCTCGACTATGCCGAGGTCGTGCTCAACCGCGACGACGTGGACGCGAAGGCCGACGCGTTCATCGATTTTCTGGCGGAGCGGGTCGTGGGCCGCGAGTACCAAGACGACATGCTGCGCGGCCGGCCGTTCCAGGTGCAGAGTTTTGCGGACCTGGAGGAGTTCTTCCGGGCCATCTTCGATTTCATGGAGGCGCTGGGGAAGGGCGCCGAGGTGTGGAAGACGCACCATCTCGCCACCATCCGGAAGGTGCGCAACCGGTTGAGCAACATCTCCACCCGCTCCAAGGGTCTGGTCACCGACGACGGCGCCGCCAACGACCTTCCCTGGGGGCGGTTCGCCGATCGCAGCGTCCACGTGGTGGACGTGGCCGGACTCGATCCGCTGGCCCAGGACCTGGTGTTCGCGAGAGTCGTCTCCAAGCTGCGCGAGCACCTCGAGCGGCGCGACCTCGGCGTGGACCACGTAGTGGTGTTCGTGGACGAGCTCAACAAGTACGCGCCGGGCGACGGTCCCGAGACGTACGTGCGCAAGATGCTGCTCGACCTCTCCGAGCGCGGGCGCTACCTCGGCCTGGTGTTGTTCTCGGCTCAGCAGTTCCGCTCCCAGGTCCAGCGCCGGGTGGTCGGGAACGCGGGAACCGGCGTGTACGGACGCATGGATGCCGACGAGCTCGCCACGCCCGGCTACGCCACGCTGTCGCCCGCCACCAAGATCAAGCTGGCGACCCTGCCCAAGGGCGAGCTGATGGTGCGGCATCCCCACTTCACCCAGCCGATCTTCGTGAAGTTTCCCCGTCCGCCGGTGCTCGGAGGGCGGGAGGGCATCGAGCGCTTTCCGCCCTCGGGCGACGTGCCGTTTCCCGACGCCGTCGCGCGCCGGTTGCGGGCGCTCGACCGCGGCATCTCGGTCGAGGCCGTCCACGCCGCCATCGAGGGCCGCCGCCAGGACGACGTGCGCCGCGCGCTGGCGGCGACCCGGCGGGAGCGGCCCGCCGATCCGCTCGCGTACTTCGCCGCCTGCCTCGGCAAGCGTATTGCCGGCGAGGTGGTGCTCCCCCGGCGTGGGATCCCCGCGATCAAGCGGGGCGAGGACGGCTACGGCGCTTGATAAATCCAGTTCTCACATGACATTTCCGGTGTGAGACTGGCTCACCTCGCCGATCCCCACCTGGGCGTTCGGCAGTATCATCGGCAAACCCCGTCCGGCATCAATCAACGAGAGGCGGACGTCGCGCGCGCCTTCCGCCTGGCGGTGGATGGGGTCATCGCCGCGCGTCCCGACGCCGTCGTCGTCGCTGGCGACCTGTTCCATTCCGTCCGTCCCACCAACGCCGCGATCGTCTTCGCCTTCAAGCAGTTCCAGCGGCTGCGCGAGGCGCTCCCCGATGCGCCGATTGTCCTGGTCGCCGGCAACCACGACACGCCGCGCTCGGCCGAGACCGGCTCGATTCTGCGGCTCTTCGAGGAGCTGGGCGTGGATGTCGCGGTGGACGAGGCGCGCCGACTGGAGTATCCCAAGCTCGATCTCTCGGTGCTGGCGGTGCCGCACCAGGCGCTGGTCGGACCGGAGCGGCCGGAGCTCCGGCCGGAAGGCGGCGCGCGGCGCCAGGTGATGGTGCTGCACGGCGAGATCGAGGGCGTGCTGCCCACCCAGCGGCACACCGTCGAGTACGGCGGCGCGCTGGTAGGGCTTCGCGATCTCGCGGTGGAGGAGTGGACCTACATCGCGCTGGGCCACTACCACGTGCAGCACGAGGTGGCGCCGCACACCTGGTACTCCGGCTCGCTGGAGTACGTCGGAACCAATATCTGGGGTGAGCTGGCGGACGAGGCCGAGCAGGGGATCCGGGGCAAGGGCTGGCTGCTCGCGGATCTCGATCGCGGCAGCGTGACCCGTGAGGTGGTTCCGGCTTCCCGCCCCATCATCGATCTCGAACCGATCCGCGGCGACGGGCTCGGGGCCGAGGCGCTGAACAAGCTGATCCAGGAGCGGCTGCACGCGGTTCCTGGCGGCGTCGCCGATCGGATCGTCCGCCTCCGGGTCTACGACGTGCCGCGTCACGTCGCCCGCGAGCTCGACCACGTGGCGATCCGCGAGTGGAAGACCGAGGCGTTGCACTTCCACCTCGACGTCCGCCGGCCGGAGGTGCAGCGCACTGTGGGCGTGGGCGCGCCGGGGCGGCGGCAGACCCTCCCCGATCTGGTGCGCGACTACCTCCGGGGGCGCCCGCTCCCGGCCGAGCTCGACCGCGAGGAGTTCGTGCGGCTCGGCGGAGACCTGATGGACGCGGTCGAGCGCGACCTGGCCGGTACCTGATGCAGATCAATCGCATCCGTCTCCGGAACTTTCGCCAGCACGAGGACACCGAGCTGGAGCTGGGAGCCGGCCTGACCGGCATCATCGGTCCCAACGGGGCGGGGAAGACGACCATCCTCGAGGCGATCGCGTGGGCGATGTACGGAATGCCGGCCGCGCGGGGCAGCCGCGATTCCATCCGGCGACGCGGCGCGGGCCAGCGCGAGCGGGTCGAGGTGGAGATGGACTTCGCCCTCGGCGCGCATCACTACCGCATCGTGCGCTCCCTCAACGGGGCGCAGCTCTACCAGGACGGCGATCCCACCGCCATCGCGAACAGCCTTGGCTCGGTCACCGACCGCGTGACCCGTCTCCTTGGCATGACTCGCGAAGAGTTCTTCAACACCTACTTCACGGGGCAGAAGGAGCTGGCGGTGATGGCGGCGATGACCGCGCCGGAGCGGGCCCAGTTCCTCTCGCGGGTGCTGGGCTATGACCGCATCCGCGCGGCGCAGGATCGGCTGCGCGAGAAGCGCTCGGCCCTGCGGGCCCGGCTCGACGCGCTCCGCGCCAGCCTCGGCGACCCGGCCGAGCTGGATGCGGCGGAAGCGAAGGCGCGAGAGCGCGTGGCGGCGGCGGCATCGGCGGAAGCGGCAGCCGAAGCCGCGTGGCGCAAGATCGAGCAAAGGCTCGCTGAGGTCCGGCCGCGGGCCGAGCACCTCGAGCAGTTGCGCGAGGCCGATCTCGCGCTCGAGGCGGAGCTCCGGGTCGCCGAGCACGAGCTGGCCGCGGCGGGGCAGCGGATCGAGCGGCTGGAGGGGCAGGTCGCCGAGGCCAAGGGGGCCGGTGAGCGGCTGGCGGAGGTCAGCCGCCGGCTCGAGGTGTTGCCCAGTCTGCGAGCGGACGGCGAGGCGCTCGAGCGGCTCGCCGAGGCGCATGTGCGCCGCCGCGGGGTGACCGCGCAGCTCACCGACGTTCGCACCCACCTGACCTCGGTGGACGAGCGCATTGCCCGGCTTCCATCGGAGGCGAGCGTCGAGAGCGCGCGGCTCAGGACGAACGATCTGCGCGCCTCGCTCACCGCGGTCACGCTGGAGGCGGAGAACGCCCGCACGGCGTGGGTGCGCGACGCCCAGGACGCGCGCACCAAGCGTCAGGGGCTCGCCGACCACTACCAGGACCTGCGAGAGCAACGCCAGCGCCTGCTCAAAGCCGGTCCCCAGGGCAACTGTCCCACTTGCACCCGCCCGCTCGGCGCGGAGTACGAGAACGTCCTCGGCCTGCTGGACCGCCAGATCGAGGAGGTCGTGAGCAACGGCAACTTCTACAAGCAGCGGATCGATCAGCTGCAGAACGAGCCCGCGGAGCTCGACGAGCTGGACCGGCAGCGTCTCAAGGTGGAGCAGGATCTCTCCGACGCCACCGCGGAGCTCGGCCGGCTGGAGGCCCAGGCCCAGGATGCCGGGCGGCTCGGCGAGGAGCGGGGCAGGTTGCTGACACGGGTCGGGGAGCTGGAGGCGGCACTGGGCGAGGCGCCCGCACCCTACGACGAGCGGCGCCATCGGAAGATCGAGCGCGATATCCGCGAGCTGGAGCCTCTGGCCCTGGAAGCCGAGCGCCTCCGGGTCGTGGGCGAGCGGGCGGCGGCCCTGGGCGAGGAGCTGGCGGTGGCGCGGCGCGAGCGAAAGGACGTCGAGGGGCGCGTGGCGTCGGTCCGCACCCGGCGCGCGGAGCTGGGCTATAGCGATGCCGAGCACAAAGCCGCGCGCGAGGCAGCCGTGGCGATGGAGCGCGAGCGGCGCGAGGCCGAGGTGGCGCTGGCCCGGGCCAAGGGGGAAAGCGGAGCGGCGGGCGAGGCCGTCGCCGCGGCGGAGCGCCGCCGAGCTGAGTGGGTCGCGCGGGAGCGGGAGGCCGCCGCCACGGCCCGCGACCTGGCGCTGCACCAGGAGCTCGACCGCGCCCTGTCGGATCTGCGGGGCGAGCTCAACGCCACGCTCAGGCCCGATCTTTCCGACCTGGCCTCGTCCTTCCTCCGCGACCTCACCCGCGGCCGCTACACCGAGCTGGAGCTGAACGAGGACTATGGCACGACCTTGCTCGACGACGGCGATCCCAAGGCCGTCATCTCCGGCGGCGAAGAGGACATCGCCAACCTGGCGCTGCGGCTCGCCATCAGCCAGATGATCGCGGAGCGCGCCGGTCAGCCGCTGTCGCTGCTGGTGCTGGACGAGATCTTCGGCTCGCTGGACGAGGACCGGCGGGTCGCCGTGGTGGACCTGCTCCGCAGCCTGGCCGACCGGTTCCCCCAGGTCATTCTCATCACTCACATCGATTCGGTGCGCGACGGCTTCGATCGGGTGATCCGAGTGGGTCTGGACATCACCCGCGGTGTCGCGACGGCCCGGGACGAGCCGCTGGCGGGGCACGATGTGGCGGCCTGACCGGAGCGTCCGGGGACCGGATCGTCCCGGTTACCGGGACATCGATCCGCTGAACCGCGTGTTCGCCGAGGCGTTCACCGATCGCTACAGCCGGGACGGATTGGTCGGCGTTCGGGTGCCTCAGCTCAATCCGCTGGTCTGGCGCTACGCGATCGACGACGCGGGCGATGGGGCCATGGTCTGGCGGGATGCCGAAGGCCATATGGTGGCCTTCAACATGGTGCACCGCTCCGGATCCGAGGGCTGGATGGGTCCGCTCGCGGTGCGGCCCGATCGCCAGGGCGAGGGGCTCGGCTCCCTCATGGTGCGCACCGGCATCGAGTGGCTCAAGAATCAGGGGGCCACCACGATCGGGCTGGAGACGATGCCGCGGACGGTGGACAACATCGGCTTCTACAGTCGGATCGGGCTGGTGCCGGGCTATCTCACGGTGACGCTGGTGCTCGACGTGCCCCGCCGCGGGCCGGGCGACCCCGCGTTGCTCTCGCGGCTCGGTGCGCCCGAGTCGGGAATCGAGGAGTGCCGGAAGCTGACCGCGGCGCTCCTGCCGGGCGTGGACTTCACCCGCGAGATCGCGCTCACGCGCGAGCTCAACATCGGCGACACCACCCTGATCCGCGACGGCGGCGAGCTGCTCGCCTTCGCGCTGTGGCATTCGACGCCGCTCGCGGCAGGCCGGCCCAAGGACGAGCTTCGGGTCTTGAAGCTGGTGGCGCGGGACCTGGCGGCCTTCGACCGGTTGCTCGACGCAC
Organism: Gemmatimonadota bacterium; assembly: GCA_046729675.1. Classification (GTDB taxonomy): domain Bacteria; phylum Gemmatimonadota; class Gemmatimonadetes; order Gemmatimonadales; family GWC2-71-9; genus CAVVWJ01. Next base: position 9,702 of record JBKPGZ010000034.1, read on the forward strand.
TCCCCGTGACCGCGGCCGGCGAGCGGGTGGGCCGCATCGCGCTCCGCTGCCAGACCGACTTCTCGTCCGCCTACCTCCGCCTCGTCGGTCGAGGCTATCGGGTGCACTGGACCGACCTGCGGATGACCCTGGAGGGCTATCCGCGGCGGGATCCGGTGCGCGGGGTGGTCATGTCGAACTGGGAGATCTAGCATAGGGGCTCGCACCCGGGCCGGTCATACCTTGACCGTGGCCGCACCGACGTCTACCGAGCACTGCGCCCCAGAAGTTCCCCTGCGACAAAGGCACACCGGCGAAAGCCGGGGCCGCAAAGCCACCGGTCCTCGCCTCCGCCGCGACGCCTCCGTTGCGCCACGAAGGGCCCTAAGATCGCCAGGCCCCCACGGTTGCTCGCCGTTTACGCTGTTCCCTCTGGCTTGACATCCGCTTGACGGTACTCTGGTAGGATGGTCCCGCTATAGGAGTGCCGCGGCGAGGTGAGCGGCACCGACCGGAGGCGCGTGCCGGACCGGTGCATGCGCGTCATCAGCTCAGGTCGGCATCACACGAGCAGAGCGAAGGGAGAGCTAGGGCCATGAACATGAAAGCGATCAGGCTCTTATCCGTCGGCCTGGCCATTGGAATGCTGGCGTGCACCTCCGAGCAGACCACAACCGAGCCGTCCGAGAGAGCCAGCCCGGAGCTGGCCACCGTGAAGACATACACCGCCGAGGATCTGGGCACGCTCGGCGGAAGCTTCGCCTTGGCTACACGCATCAACCCCGCGGGTGCGGTGGTCGGCTCTAGCACCACGGCGGAAAACACGGCTCACCATGCCTTTCTGTGGGAGAAGGGCGTCATGACCGATCTGGGCACGCT